>JBDSYV010000157.1:0-13083 GCA_040110925.1 Ferruginibacter sp.
TATTCAATTTCCAATCTTCATTTTCTCAAAAGCCAAACTATCACCATTAAACACATTAAAATCCACGTAACTCCTTATGCCGTTTACATGTCCTCTTTCATTATGTTGCCAGAAACTCCAGCCTCGCTGAATTCTTGGTTTATCTTTTACCAGGTAATGTGCAACCCATAAAGGATAATCATCAAAACGGCCAGCAAGGAAATTGTTATAAAAAACTACGTTTGTATAAATGATGGGTTTTACTTTATATTTTTTTTCTACCATCAGCAGCCAGTCTGAAACCCTTTGTTGCAGATCTGTCAATGATGCTCCATAGGTTTGTTCCACATCCAGCACTGGTGGCATGTCGCCTTTTTTTAATTGCACTGTTTCCATAAAATTTTCCGCCTGTGCTTTTCCGCTTTTGCTGGCAATAAAAAAATGATATGCGCCTTTTGTAATTTTTGCTTTGCCCGCTTCGTTCCAGTTTCTTCTGAATTGTTCATCCACCCTGCCAAGGCCCTCAGTAGCTTTTATAAAAACAAAACCGATGGACACATCACTTGCTTTCATTTCTTGCACTGCCGGCCAGCCAATGGTTTGCTGGTGACGGCTTACATCAATGCCATGAATACTAAAGTTAACAGGCATGTCAATTCCAAATGCCGGGTATCGTATAAAGCTGGGTTTGTAATACTGGCTGCTTAAATAATAAACAATAACTGCTGCTGTTACAAGCACAATAAGGCTAACCATTACCGGCTTAACAAACCTTTTTTTGCGTCTTGCCATAAATACCGGTAAAGAAAATTATTTTAATAACTGTGTAGTAAAAATTTTGCCCGCAGAAAAAACTTTAATTGTATAAACGCCTTTAGCCCAATGGTAGTTAGGAATTGATTCTATAGCAATACCATTAAATAAAATTACCTGGTTTTTATACATCAGTTGCCCGGCATGATTATAAATTCTTATGGCTACTGCGGCATCATTAAAGTCATGCAGGCTTAAAACCAATGGCGAAGCAATTGGATTAGGATTAATGTCAACTCCACCCAGACCGCTATTTGGTACAGGTACTTTAGCAGTTGTATTACTCCTGCTGATAAGCCAGTATTCCGGATCTACAAATACAGTATCAGCAATAAATCCAATGTCTTTTATAAATATTTCACCATTGATTTTGTTATCTACTATTACGGTTTTTTCCTGGCTGGCATTTTTAAACTGCAGGGCTAAGGGAAGTTGAAAAAAGTTTACGGATGCATGGGACGTTGTTTGGTTCAACTTTATGCGCACATTCGTGTTGCCAAGCTGGCTCCATTGTACATTATAAGATGGATAGCCCTGCCCAGTGTACCATTGATTAAAAAAGTATGTAAGATTCTTTCCACTTTCCTGCTCCAGGTTTCTTTTTAAATCAGCAGTCCGGGCAAATCCATATGCCAGGGCAGGGTCCTGTTGGTATTTTCTTAGGCCACGAAAAAAGACAGAATCGCCAAGCGTAAACCGGAGCATATTTAACAAGCCAGATCCTTTATTATACGAAAGTCTACCACTGAAAATCCGGTTTACATTTGTGGTATCATCCACCTTTACCGATCCATCTGGTAGTGAAGTAATATTATTTATTACAGCTCTCCGGTTATTAATCCTTGAGGCAGGATATTTTGTTTCCATTTGAAATGCAGCAAGGAATGTTGCAAAGCCTTCATTGAGCCAAATATCTTCCCAGCTGGCGCAGGTTATTTTATCGCCAAACCATTGATGTGCCAGTTCATGAGCCATCAGGCTTTCATCGGTACTTATAATAAAAGTAGCCGTTTGATGTTCCATACCTCCGCCCCAGCCAAACTGTACATGACCGTATTTTTCTTTTATAAAAGGGTATGGCCCAAAATTATTATGAAACAATTGCATTGCTTCAAGCACCTTAGGCGTGTTGGCCTGGAATGCTACAAGGCTTTCGGGATAGCAATAAGTAACCATGGGTAAATTAACAGACCCAAGCATAACACTATTATTAAAAATAGTGTAATTGGTTACCGCAAAACAAACAAGATAAGAAGCAATAGGATAGCGATGTTTCCAGTGTGTAATGGTTTTTGTACCGCCGGCTGTTGCTGTTGTGGATTGCAGTAAACCATTACTTGCGGCTTTATATGCTACCGGATGTGTGATAAAAACATCTATAGAATCAGCTTTATCGTCCAGGCCGTTTTTGCATGGCCACCAGTCTCTTGCACCATAGGGCTCGCTAAGTGACCATATCACTGGGATACCTGCATGTGCATCTGATATAAATGATCCAAATCCAGTATTGGCAGGAATGCCCTTGTAATAAATACTTATTGAGTCTAAAGTTCCTGCTGGCATTGTTGTTCCAAATTGAATGACTAAAGTATTTGTTGGTTGGCTGTAAGTCAATAAATTATTACGTTGTTTAACGCTGTCAACCAATAATGAACTCATTAAATCTAGGGTGATATTTGATGATGCCAAGGTTAGATTATAATAAACAGTAACTGAACCCTTAATGTACCTTATTGCAGGATCCAGCTCCCAATCACAGCGGTAATACTTTACATCAAAATTATTTGAAGACAGGCTTTCGCCCTGGTTCGTAAACAAGCGGCCATGAGCATCTCTTTCCATTGAGGCAATCTGTTGAACTTTTTCCAGGTTATTTAAAGGAGGTTGTGCCTTGAGAGTATAACTGCAAAAGCAGATAAGAAATAAAATATTGCGCATATGGAATGAAATTATTTAAATTTTTTAATTGAAAACCAGAAGATTATCGTTTTAACATTTTGCCGGGCAATATTACGCCATCCGTACCCGTTTAATTAAACCATTACAAAAACGTGCTTTTAACCCTTATTATTTCAACCTCTAAATAATACTATTTTGAAAACAGGTTTTGCCAAAGCTATTTTTATTTTATTAATTGTCTCAATCAGTATTTGCAATAAGGTATCTGCATCAGTGCCAAACGCTGCTTCTGATACAAGTAAAAAGACGTTGCTTGCAGAAAATAGTATCACTAAGCAAGTAGTAATAAAGGAGGCTAATGTATTATTTCCAGAAATCATATCAGGGCATGAAGAGCAATCATTAGACTATATAGAAAAATTTGCAAGCAACAGGCGAAGCTACCTGGTGAACATTTTTACAAAGGCTAAGCATTATTTCCCCAAAGCAAAATCTGTATTAGCAAAATATAATGTACCCGAAGAGTATGTTGTGCTAATGGCACTTGAGAGTGGGTTCAATGGAAATGCAGTTTCTTCGGCAGGAGCTGTTGGTTACTGGCAGTTTATGGGAGATGTGGCCAGGGAATATGGTTTAAAAGTTGGAGCAAAGAAAATTGAAAATAAAACCATTATTAAAAAAGGAAAAAAAGTTACTATAACTAAAAAAAGAGCCACAGTAGATGACAGGAAAAATTTCATAAAATCAACTATTGCTGCAGCACAATATCTCCAGGATAGAATGCGTAACCTTAATAACGACTGGCTGCTGGTAGCAGCAAGTTACAACTGGGGTATTGGAAATGTATGGGATGCGATGAAGCGTACCGGTTTAGCTTCGCCAGGTTTCTGGGATATAAAAAAATATCTTCCCACAGAAACCAAGGCTTATGTAATGAATTTTATTACACTGAATGTAATTGCAAAAAATTACGACAATTTTAAAAACAACAATCTTACTTTCCGCAATATATTGGCAGAAGCGCCAGTTGATGCATTTAATATTGCAATGCCTAGCCTGGTTTTAATGGATTGAGGTAATAATAGCAGTAAATTTGCAGCATGCCTGCTTTTAACTGGACCGATAGCATCAACCTTGTAACTAAACTCACCCCCGCCCGTGTATGGAACGGGATAAAAGTGCTTGGTAGTTTTTATTTTAGCCGTATTTTAAATAAACCTGTGCAATGGGGTTATCCTGTTGCCGTTTCTTTTGAACCTACTACAAGTTGTAATCTCCGCTGCCCGGAGTGCCCAAGTGGATTAAGAGCTTTTACCCGGCCTACCGGCATGCTTAAAAAAGATTTTTTTACAGAAACAATTGATGATATTCACAAAAAGTTACTTTACCTGATATTTTATTTCCAGGGTGAGCCATACCTTAATCCTTCGTTTTTAGATATGGTCAAATATGCTTCTGATAAAGGCATCTATACGGCCACATCTACCAATGCACATTATTTAACTGATGAAGCGGCAAGAAAAACAGTGGAGAGTGGCCTTGACAGGCTTATCATTTCCATTGATGGCACCACACAAGATGTGTATGAACAATATCGTGTGGGTGGTAACCTTGAAAAAGTATTGCAGGGGGCAAAGAATATTGTAAAGTGGAAAAAAGAACTAAAAAGTAAAACGCCCTTTGTCTTCTTCCAGTTCCTGGTAGTAAAGCCCAATGAACACCAGGTAGAAGCGATAAAAAAGCTTGCTATTGAAACGGGTGTGGATGAAGTTCGTTTTAAAACTGCACAGGTATATGATTTTCAAAACGATCCCAACCATTTAATTCCTTCCATAGATAAATACAGCAGGTATAAAAAAAATGCCGATGGTAGTTATACACCTAAAAACAAAATGGCTAACCATTGCTGGAAATTATGGCATTCTAATGTGATTACCTGGGATGGCCTGGTAGTGCCTTGTTGTTTTGATAAGGATGCTGAGCATAGACTTGGCAATCTTAAAAATGAATCCTTTAAAACTATCTGGAATAACAGCAATTACCGGCAGTTCAGGGCAGAGCTGATGAAGGGAAGAAAAAATATTGATATTTGTGCTAACTGTAGCGAAGGTGTATCGGTGTGGAGTGAATAATTCCCAATTAATTTTATGACAACTTCATTCAACAATCATCTGCGGCAGTTGATTTTGCTTTTGCTTATCATCGCTCTTGCGATTGTGTTGGTTAAGGAGATGTATATTTTTCTGCCCGGGTTTTTAGGAGCAATAACCCTTTACATGCTGCTAAGGGAAAAATATTTTGATCTCACAGAAAAGAAAAAATGGAAACCCTGGCTGGCAAATTTGTTGTTGTTAACTGGGAGCCTTATTGTAATTGCACTGCCATTTTATTTATCCATAGAAGTTGTTTCCCGCAAAGTAGCCGGAATTGCAAGCGATCCAACGGAATGGCTAAACAAAGCCAAAGTAATGGGAAATAAACTGGAAAATTATACCGGGATAAAGTTTGTTACTCCTGCTAATATGGAGATATTGAAAAACAAAGTCACAAATTTTTTACCAGTGTTGCTTACCAGTACAGCGAGTATTCTAAGCAACCTGGCGGTATTATTTTTTTTATTATATTATTTATTTAAACATGGCCGGCAGGTAGAAAAATTTATTGAACAAATTCTGCCATTTAAGAAACAAAATGTAAAGTTATTAAGCCAGGAAACTATAAATATGGTTAAGGCCAATGCCATTGGTATTCCAGTACTTGCTGTTGTTCAGGGGCTGGTAGCTATGCTGGGTTATTGGTTTTTTGGTATAGAGGATTTTGCTATGTGGGGTTTTGTAACAGGTGTATTTTCAATGTTGCCAATTGTGGGTACTGCTGTTGTTTGGGCACCAATGTGTTTTTATTTATTTTCCCAGGGCGAAAATGGAAATGCATGGGGTTTGCTTATTTATTCGGTAGTGATTACAACTAATGTTGATTATTTTGCCAGGCTTACTTTATTAAAAAAGTTTATGGATGTGCACCCACTCATTACTGTTTTTGGAGTAATTGTGGGCATCACTATGTTTGGATTCTGGGGTGTCATTTTCGGTCCATTATTATTAAGCTATATTATTACACTCTTCAAAATATATATCAATGAGTTTGGTGACAGTCAATCTAAAAAAGCTACTGAAGAAGCTGCCGCAACCTGAGTTTATTTAACAACACATTCTAAAACTTTAATAAATTCATGGCATTGCCTTTATTAAAATTCAATATTATTGCCAAACATTGAAAGGAATATGGGAATTGAAAAAGACATTAGCCAGGAAAATTTTAGAAATGATTACCAGAAAGCTGTAATCAATTTTATTTATACCTGGCATTGGTTAAATGAAAAAATGCGGGGAATGTTCGAGAAGGAGGGAATAACCTCACAGCAGTATAATATATTACGAATTTTACGTGGCGCAGCAAAACCTATCAGTACACTACAGATAAGACAACGCATGCTTGACAAAATGAGTGATAGCAGCAGGTTAGTAGACAGGCTACTATCAAAAGATTTGGTTAAAAAAAATATTTGTCCCTCAGACCGCAGACTTGTTGATGTAAGCATTACAGACAAAGGAAAAAAACTATTAGAAAAAATGGATAAGTATGATGTACAACTTGATGCTCTTTTTGTAAATCTTGATGAAAATGAAATAAAACAATTGAACCAATTATTAGATAAAATCAGAACCAACCCTAATGACTAAAAATATTTTTTTATTATTAATGGCAGCAATATTTTACGCACCACTATCAGCCCAAACTTCACCAAAACCAGAAATGCGAGCTGTTTGGGTGGCCACTGTTGATAATATTGACTGGCCAAGCAAACCTGTTGTAAACAGTGATATACAAAAAGAAGAGTTTATAAAATTGCTGGACATGCACCAGCGCAATGGTATCAATGCATTAATAGTACAAGTGAGGCCGGCTGCAGATGCATTTTATCCCTCTGCACTGGAACCCTGGAGCCAGTGGCTTACCGGAAAGCAAGGGCAACCACCATATCCATACTATGATCCTTTGTTGTTTATGCTGAGCGAAACACATAAACGTGGAATGGAATTTCATGCCTGGCTAAATCCTTATCGTGCTGTATTCAATATCACCAAATCATCAATTACTTCTACGCACATAACCCGTTTGCACCCTGAATGGTTTCTTACTTATGGCGATAAAAAATATTTTGACCCCGGAAATAAAGAAGTACAAAAACATGTAACTGCAGTTGTAAAAGACCTGGTAAACCGTTATGCAATTGACGCTGTTCATTTTGACGACTATTTTTATCCATACCGAATTAGTGGTAAAGAATTTCCTGACGAGGCAAGCTATCGTAAATATGGTAATGGTATGAATAGGGATGACTGGCGACGTAGCAATGTAGATTCAATTATTGTAATGCTAAGCAGGGTTATAAAGCAGGAGAATAAGAAGTGCCAGTTCGGAATTAGCCCGTTTGGTGTGTGGCGTAATGCATCAAAAGATATTACAGGAAGTAAAACAACAGCAGGGCAAACTAATTATGATGATTTATATGCTGATATAGTATTATGGTTAAAAAAAGGGTGGATTGATTATGTAGCGCCACAGCTCTATTGGGAGTTTGGTCACAAAGCGGCACCTTATGAAGAATTGATAGATTGGTGGAGCAAAAACAGTTATGGCAAAAATTGTTATATTGGCCTGGCCATTTATCGGGCCGGTAGTAATGAAGCCTGGAAAGACAAAACACAATTACCCCGGCAAATACAAACTATAAGAAGCACGCCAAATATACAGGGGATGGTATTTTTCAGTAGCCGTAGCTTTGAAAAAAATCCCAATGGCTGGAGTGATAGTTTAAGACTGAACTATTTTCAAAAGCTGGCGCCAACACCAACACCTACCATTAGCAGGTAACCTTACCTGGGCATTAAGGCATTCGGCTTTCCTTCAAGCCAGTTACAATACTGCAAAGAACCTACCCTGAACCTAAAAGGCAGTTTTGTAGCATTTTCTAATTTTCTTTCCTGTCTGCAAAAAAAACTTTCATTATGAAGAAAATAATCTGGTTGAAGCAGGGTTAAAAACGTCTGGTGTGGATTTAGTTGAACAGCAGTTCTGAAGGGGCCAGTCCTAAGATCCTTTGCTGTAAAGGCTTTCGGAGCTGAATATTGGGCAGATGCAGATTTCATTACAAATATCATGCAATAAATAAAAATTTTACGCATACCTTGCCATTTTTAAAAAACGTGTTTGTAAATTTACATCCACAAACATGAATAAATAAATTAATTATAAGCAATAGGAAGAAATGGCATTACACCAGAGTTTACAGCAAAAGTTATTACAAAAGCTATCTCCCCAGCAAATTCAGTTGATGAAGTTGCTACAGGTACCTACGGCAATTCTGGAAGAAAGGATTAAAGAAGAAATGGAAGAGAATCCTGCATTGGAACAAGGAGATGAAGGCCATGAGGATGAATATGAAAAGGATGAATTTGCTGAGAATACAGAAGAAGATTACAAACTGGAGGGAAGTGAAGATGATTATGGAAATATTGATATTAGTGAATATGTACACGATGGCGACGATGACATTGGTGATTATAAACTTAGAGATGAAAATTATCCTGAAGCAGATGATAACAGAGTGATACCTCATAAGGTAGAAACCAGTTTTATTGAAACAATGCTTCAGCAGCTGGGCATGCTTAAGCTTACCGAACACCAGCAAAAAGTAGCTGTTCAGCTTGTGGGTAGCCTCGATGACGATGGATACCTGAGGAGAGAAATAACTTCTATCATAGATGATCTTGCCTTTCGTCAGAATGTAGATACCAATGAAGAAGAAATAAGTGAATTACTGCTGCAGATACAGCAATTTGACCCCCCGGGTGTGGGCGCAAGAAACCTGCAGGAATGTCTTCTGCTGCAATTAGAACGTAAATCAGGAAATGGTAAATCTGTAGAACTTGCCATCAAGGTACTGGAGAAGTATTTTGATGAATTTACAAAGAAACATTACGAAAAAATACAACGTGGCCTTAACCTGGCTGATGAAGAATTGAGGGAAGTTATTACACAAATTGTAAAACTGAACCCTAAGCCGGGAGGAATTGTTGGAGATACAGGAAAAAACAGCAACTATGTCATTCCAGATTTTTTTATTGTAAATAACAATGGCAAACTGGAACTTACATTAAACAGCAAAAATGCACCCGACCTGCGTATTAGCGAAGGGTACCGTGATATGCTTAAAGATTATGATAAGGGTACAAAAAAAGATAAACGGCAGAAAGAAGCAGTACTTTTTATTAAGCAAAAAATTGATAGCGCAAAATGGTTTATTGATGCCATAAAACAAAGGCAGAATACGCTGTTGAATACCATGGAAGCCATTATGAATTACCAGCATGAGTTTTTCCTCACCGGTGATGAAACTGACCTGCGGCCCATGATTTTAAAAGATATTGCGGAGCGTACGAACCTTGATATTTCTACTGTAAGCCGTGTAGCGAATAGCAAATTTGTACAAACAGAATTTGGTACATACCGGCTTAAATTTTTCTTCAGTGAAAGCCTGCAGACAGACAGTGGTGAAGAAGTAAGTACCCGAGAAGTAAAAAAAATACTTACCGATTTAATTGAAGAAGAAAGTAAAAAACACCCATACAGTGATGAACGCCTTACGGAAATGCTGCAGGAAAAAGGATATAATATTGCACGCCGTACAGTAGCCAAATACAGGGAGCAATTAAATATACCCGTAGCAAGGTTGCGGAAAATCCTTTAATATCTTTGCACAAATAATTTACTTGCAAACAAAAACAATTGACAGGCCTCACCCCGTTCTGAGGGGAATAGCTGAAGTTATTTCTTATATTCTGCACCCCATATTTGTGCCCTTATATGTTGCTGCGTTTTTATTGTATTTGCACCCCTCCTATTTTTCCGGGTTTTCGGATAGGGCTAAGCAACAGGTTTTATTGATAATAATTTTAAATGCAGTTTTTTTTCCACTCATTACAACTTTGCTATTAAAAGCTGTAGGATTTATTGACTCTGTTTTTTTACGTACAAGCAAAGACAGAATTATTCCATATATAGTTTGTGGTATTTTTTTCTTCTGGACCTATACCGTTTTCAGGCAACAGGAATTGTACCCTCCCATATTATCTTCTTTTTGGTTGGGTGTTTTTCTTGCGTCAAGTGCTGCTTTGATCGCTAATATTTATTTTAAAATAAGCATGCATACGCTGGCTATGGGCGGCTGGCTGGGTTTGTTTATAGTTATTTCTCAAAGCAACAGTATGCTGATGACATGGCCTCTTTCCATTGTTATAATGCTTTGCGGATTTGTAGCTACTTCAAGAATGATTGTCTCCAATCATACAGAAAAAGAAATATACAGTGGTTTTCTCATTGGCCTGGCAGCGCAAGCGGTTTCAGCATTCGTCATATTATAAAAATGAAGAAGCCCCGTCCAATAATCGGGGCTCTTCGTTGTCCTGTAGTGCCTAACAAAAAACTGTATGCTGATGCATTAATGCACAACGTTAATTTTTAGCTGAAAAACATATAGAAGGGAATACATAAACTGAGTAATAAGCGAGGTAGGGCTTATACAGTTTTTGAATCAGGTTTCTTGTGGTTTTTCAGATGCAATATTCCTAGGCAGAATACCGCATATATAAATCGAATAAACCGTGAATTTATTGTGCATAACTTCCCTCAGGCACAAATATAATTTTTACCAATCTGTTTTTTGCAAGCATCTAACGCAATTGGATAGCCGGATCATTCCTTATGCATTTTAGCCTTTTTTGAATGTAGAGTTCTATAAGCTATAAATGCACTGAAAAGCATAAGCATTGCTCCCAATAAAAAAGCAGCGCCAGAGAAATGTACTGGCGCACCTGGTTTTGTAAAATATGCAAATAGGCCTGTCATTAATGGAGGACCGATAATTGAAGTGAGGCTGATAAGGCTTGTTAGCGCTCCCTGTAATTCGCCCTGTTCATTGGCTGCCACCTGCCCGGCAATAATGGATTGCAATGCGGGCCCTGCAATTCCGCCAAGACAATAGGGCATTAAGAAAACAAACATCATCCAGCTTTGGCTGGCAAAAGCAAATAGAAATAATCCCAGGCTATATAATAACAACCCGGTATAAACGCTCTTTTCATTACCCAGCCATGGATTGATAATGCGTATTAATCCCCCCTGAACTATAGCCACAAGTAACCCAACTACCCCCAGTGAAATACCAATCATTTTCTGCGACCAGCCAAATTTTTCAATACTGAAAAAACTCCAGTTACTCTGCACCGCATGAGCGGCAATATAAATAAATACGAAAGCAACAATAAGCCCTCCCAATGACGGATATTTTTTTATGCGCAATAATGAACCAATAGGGTTTGCCCTCTTCCACGAAAAGGCTCTCCTGTTTTGAAATGACAGTGATTCAGGTAAAATAAAATAACCGTAAAGCCAATTGATAAAACTTAAACCTGCCGCTGCCATAAAAGGAACCCTTGGACCTAAAGTGCCTAAAAGCCCACCTATTACTGGGCCAATAATAAACCCAAGCCCAAAGGCTGCACCTATCATCCCAAAATTTTGTGCCCTGTTTTTGTCATTGCTAATGTCTGCTATGTAGGCCGTAGCCGTAGTAAAACTTGCACCTGTAATACCGGCTATAGCTCTGCCTACAAATAACCACCCGATTGTAGGAGCAATTGAAAGCAGCACATAATCAAGCGAAAAACCAAATAAAGAAAAAAGGAGCACGGGCCTTCGGCCATATTTATCACTCAGGCCGCCTAGCACCGGAGCAAAAACAAACTGCATGATGGCGTAAGTAAAAGTGAGCCAGCCGCCGATGGTAGAGGCATGACTGATAGTTCCTGCGCTTAATTGAAGAATTAATCCAGGTAATACGGGTATGATTAAACCTAAGCCCGTAACATCTATCATAAGGGTAATAAAAATAAAACCAATAGCTGCCTTTCCGTTTTTATGCATTGTAAAGATTGAGCCGCAAAATTGACAATATATCAGCAGACAGGATTAAATAATTTTAAACAGGCAACACATTAGAATTCGATATACTCTAAACATTTACCTAACTAATCCTTTTAAGCAAATTTTTTTATGAATCTTAGCAAAACCTGGTTAATTATCATTGCGCTTTGTTTTACAATTTCTCTTTCATACTGTTCTAAATCCGCAGACACCATCAATAACCCTGCATCATCTGCCGAAAAACAACCTGTATTGCCTGCTACGGCATTGAATTACAATATCAGCTACCCCGCATATTTACAGTTGGCAATGGCGCAGAATGATAATACACCCTTTACCAATCCCATTACAAATGATGGTGCAACACTGGGCCGTGTATTATTTTATGACAAACATCTTTCTCAAAACAATACTATTAATTGTGGCTCATGTCATAAAGCCGAAGCGTCATTTAACGATAATGTGGCTTTCAGTAAAGGTTTTGCAGGAGGTTTAACCAGCCGAAGTTCTATGGCTTTATTAAATGTAAGGTTTTACAAATCAGGTAAAATGTTTTGGGATGAACGATCATTGACCCTTGAAGACCAGGTGTTGCAACCCATACAAAATCATGTGGAAATGGGATTACCAATTCAAGAAATGGTGAGCAAGTTGTCTGCAATAAACTATTACCCTTCCTTGTTTCAAAAAGCATTTGGTAGCACAGCAATTGATTCTCAGAAAATTGCCAGGGCTTTAGCCCAGTTTGTGCGATCTATAGTTCCCTATCAATCTAAATATGATATGGTAAAGCAGGGCCTTGCCGCGTTTACTCCGGCTGAACAACAGGGGGAAAATTTATTTTTAAATGCTGGTGCACCAGGAACATGTGCCAGTTGTCATAAGCCACCACTATTTGTTAATTCTGATCCCCGCCCTGGCTTTGGGCTTTTGGATCCCAATGACAGGGGAGTTAATAACAGTGGAAATTTTAAAGTGGGCAGCCTTAGAAATATTGCCGCCAACCCACCCTATTTTCACAATGGTTCAGTAGCTTCATTGGAAGCAATGTTTACATCAAACATTCCTGCGCATAGAGTTGCTCCTCAAGATGTACAGAACCTTCTTGCCTTTATGCAAACTCTCACTGATAATCAAATTGCTACTGAGCCAAGATTTTCAGATCCGTTTAAATAATTAAGGGGTTACTACCAATGTTCCTGCCATTGCTACCCCATGAATTAAGCAGTGATAAGGAAATGTTCCTGTAGCAGCAGCAGTAAAAACAAATGTATTACCTACTGAAAGGCTAGGGCTATTAAAAGTGGTACCATTATCAGCAGTAACTGTATGGGCTGTACCTCC
>JBDSYV010000158.1:0-3718 GCA_040110925.1 Ferruginibacter sp.
GAGAAAAAATTAACCTGGATGACGCCGCCATTTTTAGCTACAGCTTTTATCTGGTCATCCTTCAAATTTCGACGATGTGGGCAAATAGCATAAACACAACTATGAGAAATTAAAACCGGTTTTGTTGTTGTGTTTATGGCATCCCAGAATGTTTGCTCACCCACATGGCTCAGGTCCACCATCATACCGAGTGCATTCATCCGCCGGATTACCTGCTTACCAAAATCTGTTAACCCTTTTTGCTTTATATCTGAATTTTTTCTTGTTTCATCCTGTGCCGAGCTGGCCCAATCCGTAGAATTATTCCATGTCAGCGTCATATATCTTACGCCACGCTTATAAAAATTGTCCAGGTTATCCAGTTTGTTTTCAATCATATGCCCACCTTCTACACCAAACAATGCAGCCAGTTTTTTTTCTTTCACTACTTGTCGCAATTCCGCAGCATTACCAACAATTTTTATTTTACCAGGGTTGCGGCTCGCAACGGCATAAATAGTATCTATTTGCCTGTTGGCATATGCATAAGGCGCTTCTTTACGGCCATCGCACCATACAGAAAAAAACTGCACATCTACACCCGCTTCTTTAAAACGATTAAGATCTGAATGTGTTTTTCCTTTTAAGTTCTGGTCTATAACCAATTCATTTTTAAAGCTTGCATTAAGAATATCGTTATGTGTATCTACAACCAAAGATTTAAAATGTAGTTTTTTATACGACTGTGCTGGTACATAAAACCAGGCACCAGCAAGTAATATGCATAAAAATATTTTTGTACTCATTGCCATAATTTGCTTTTGAATTTGTCCAAAGTTAATGTGCAAGTTTTAAAACCAGGTAATGCCTTCCACGATGTTCCTTATGTAAAAGCAAATTGTTATGTAAGTAATCTGCAAATATTTATTTTTTGTTCTGCTACTGAAGGAATTCTTGAGGCAGCAAAAAAGCCAGAGCGCATTAGGGTTTGTTTCATGTTGAACTGCATACCGGGCAATACTGTGCTTGCTATGTGTTCAGTGGTATGCTGTTATCAAATTTATACTGCCGCATTTCCTGGTATTCCTTCATATTACTTTTCACCTCATCAAATTAGAAATCCTTTCTGCAGGTTTAAATTAAAGGCCAATCACCCTTTCAGCAGCAGGTTTTTCATGTATGGTAAGTGATTCCTGTGTGAATACAGTGCATAGTAAACTTAAAAAATAAATTTTTATGTGTGTTTAAGATGTTAAACTATTGAATAAATAGTAAAAGGAATAATGTTGTTATGCTCTAAGTAATAATAAATTTTCCTTGCATTCTTTCTTTCTTTTTTTTATCTTTTACATGGAGAAACAAATCTAACCAGCCAGGCAAATAACTGCATAAAAAATTAAGCCTTGATGCCACAGGCAAACAGTCGCAACCATAAAAAATTTATATTATGAAAAGGAATTTAGAAAATTACGCAAAAAAATTGCTGCCCATGATTGTAATAGCCGTAACAGCAATTATCAGCCCGGCTTTTGGCCAGGTGCCGGCACCTGATTTTGATACTTATCCTATGCAGGTTTCACCTGATCAGCAGTTGCGTTTCAGGCTACCAAACAATATACGGAGCGGAGATATGATTACTGGAACTGTCATGGAGGAAAAAAAAGATAATGCAGGAGGCATGAAAAAAAATGCTGCAACGCTTGAAGGAATGGTTATTGAAATTGATGGTAAGCAAACAAAACTTAGCAACCGTATTTTTTCATTTCTTGTTCCTGCGGGGATAACATCAATTCCCTTTCTTCTAAAAAACGCTGAAGGGCAAATCATTGAATATGGGCAAATTCCTGTTTTTTCTCAAAGCGTAAACAACATACAAAACATAGTTAACGGAATGAATTTTAATCCGGATGTTATTTGCCAGCCAGGCGAACCTTTAAATATCCACGGTAATTTTGATGGCAATGCAACAAACACCAAAGTAACAATAAACAATATTCCCTGCGAAATTATTGCAGAGTCGCCAAGGCAAACTATTGTAGAAATTCCGCAAAACACAGTAGCTGGAAAAGCAACAATTAAAATAGAAGAACAGAATAAAAAGGAAGAGCATACAGTTAATGTAGCCGTGATTAACTTATCTGCAAAAAAAACAAATTTACTCAAAGGTGAAAAAACAACCATCCGTGTAACCGTTGCCGGACTTGAAAACCTTGATTTGAATAATAATAATTTTACAGTTGAATTAACCAATCAATCGCCGCAAATAATTGCTTTTACTAAAGAAAGTAGAAATACCATCACAAAAATAATTGAACAATCATCAATCAAACAAGGTAAGTTTGAATTTACAACAGGAATTATAGCAACTACATCGGGATCTTTCGTGGTTGGGGCAATATTATTTAAACCGGTATCCAAAAATCCTTGTGTAGATGCTTATTATGACTGTGTAAAAAATGCGGATGAGGAATATGAAGCCAATGCCAAAAAGTGTACTGGCAATGCCAATGGTATAATAAAATATGCGGCGAAGTGCCTGGCACCATATATTAATGATAGAGAAGTAAAAAAGGCAGGCTGTTTGCAAGTGCTTATTAATTGCATGAAGAATAAATGATTTCATTGTTGACCATCCCTCAATTTCAATGATGAAGATTACTAATGCAATGATGCCCGTTTTTTTTATCATTGAGGCAGTTTACAATCATTAATTAAAAATTACGTTTATGAATTTCAGGCAGTTTGGAAATACATCATTAGTAGTAAGTGAAATTGGTTTTGGCGCCTGGGCCATTGGTGGGAATGCCGTAGTGGGAAATACTGCTATTGGCTGGGGACCTGCTGATGATAATGAATCTTCAAAAGCAATTAAAGCATCCCTAGATGCAGGCATTAATTTCTTTGACACCGCAGATTTTTATGGGCTCGGGCATTCAGAAAAAATACTTGGTGAAGCCATTGGAAAAATGCAGGACGTCATTATTGCCACAAAAGTTGGGCACAGGGATATAAGCAACAGCATTCAACTTGACTATTCAAAAGCATATATCCTGGAAGCATGCAATGAAAGTTTAAGAAGGCTGAAAAGGGAAACCATAGATTATTATCAATTACATTCTGCACGGCTTACCCATTTTGAAAACGAAGCCTGCATAGAAGCCATGGAGCAATTGATAAAGGAAGGCAAAATAAAATATTGGGGACTGTCATTAAATACTTTTAAGCCAGAACCCGAAGCCGGTTATTTGCTAAACCATCATAAAAGCAACGGCTTTCAACTTGTCTTTAATATGATAAATCAAAAAGCGTTGCCAATAATAAAAGATGCGGCTAAAAAAGGTTTTGGCATTATTGCCCGCATGCCCTTACAATTTGGTTTGCTTACCGGTACAATGGAAAATGATAAAACTTTTCCTGAAGATGACCACAGGCATTTCCGTTTGAACCGGGACATCATAACAACAGTCAATAAAATATTGGATGAAAAGGTCTGGCCATTATGCAATAAATATTCGATAAGCAAAACTTCACTGGCGCTTAGTTTTATACTTTCAATTGATGGCGTAAGTACAGTAATTCCCGGCATACGCACAGCAAAGCAGGCGAAGGAAAATACATGTGGAATCGTTCATTTGGAAAAAGATGATGTAGATTTTCTTGCTTCCCTGTTTGAAACTGATTGGAAACAGGTTGTGGAGATGATGGAGAAGATGGGTTAAGCTGAATAGAATTGCCGCTG
>JBDSYV010000159.1:0-5263 GCA_040110925.1 Ferruginibacter sp.
ATCTGGATCGTAAGCGATACAGAAACTGTTGGCACCATCACTGATCTTTTTAAAACCCATGTGCCGGTTAGTTATATAGCAGATGGGCATCACCGGGCAGCATCTGCTGCTAAAGTAAGAAACGAAATGGGTAGCTCAGTTACAGAAAATGCAAATTATTTTCTTACAACGCTTTTCCCAAGTAACCAGTTAGAGATAATGGATTATAACAGGCTTGTGAAAGATATAAATGGCTTATCGGATGCAGAGTTAATTAGCGGAATAGAAAAAAACTTTACAGTAGAAAAAATGGACAGCGCCTTTAAACCAGCGGCCTTGCACGAACTTGGATTATATATAAACAAACAATGGTATAAACTAACTGCAAAACCTGGAACATATATCAATGATGCTTTGGGAGTATTAGATATTAATATACTGCAGGAACATATTTTAGAACCACTTCTTGGCATAAAGGACCAGCGCACCGATGAGAGAATTGATTTTGTAGGCGGCATACGTGGACTGGAAGAGTTGGAAAAAAGAGTAGATAACGGGGAAATGACACTTGCGGTAAGCCTGTATCCTGTAAGCATTCAACAGTTGTTTGATGTAGCAGATAGTGGTAATGTAATGCCGCCAAAAAGTACATGGTTTGAACCCAAATTAAGGGACGGGTTATTGACACATCTCATAGATTAATTTATGGTTTAATTACAATATTGTTTTCACCAGGGCGGGCATTGCATCGCCTCTTTTTTTATCTTTAAATAATGAAAAAACTTACGCTCTTGTTTACGATGTGTTTTGTACTGGCCTATGCCCAGGCCCAGGATAGTAAACAAATGCATGAAAATGCAAAAATATTTATGCGCCAGGGAGATTATGCCAACGCTATTCTTGTTTTGAACAGGGCGCTGCAATCAGATCCAAAAAATATGGCCATCACAAAAGACCTTGCTTTAAGTTATTATTTACAGAAGGATAATGACAAAGCACTTGAAACCATTAAAATTGTGATTGATAATGACGATGCAGATGACCAGGCATACCAGATTGCAGGTAATATCTACAAACAACAGGAGCAACCGAAAGAAGCAGAAAAATTATATAAAAAAGCCCTAAAAAAATTCCCAGCCAGCGGGCCATTATATAATGATTTGGGTGAATTGCTTTGGTCTCAAAAAAATTACGATGCCATTAAGCAGTGGGAAAAAGGAATAGAAGAAGACCCCTCTTACAGCAGGAATTATTATAATGCTACCCGGTTTTATTTTCTTACCACAGATAAAGTATGGAGTGTTTTGTATGGTGAAATTTTTGTGAACATGGAACCACTGAGCTCCAAAACCCCGGAAATCAAACAAATATTATTAGACAGCTACAAAAAACTATTTACTAATACAGAAGCGGAGCAGGGTACTAAAGAAAAAAATGCATTCGTAAAAAAATACCTGCAAGTGATAGCTAAACAAATGCCTGTAGCCGAAACAGGAATAAATACAGAAACGCTTTCAATGATCAGAACCCGGTTTATATTGGAATGGTTTAATGATAAAAGCAGCAGCAAGCTACCTTTTAAATTATTTGAACAGCAGCAACAACTGCTGAGGGAAGGGATGTTTGAGGCCTATAATCAATGGCTTTTTGGCCCTGCACAAAATCTTACCGCTTACCAGTCCTGGATTGGCCTTCATCCCAAAGAAGCCGAAGCTTTTAATAAATTCCAAACCGGGCGGATATTTAAAATACCACAGGGCCAATATTACAAGTAAATGTTATAAATTAATGTTTAAACATTAATTAAGGATATTTCCCTATCTTTGCTTACTAAACCTAAACACCAAAAATGAAACAGATTCTCATTTTAAGCACCGCTATTTTGCTGCTAGCCAGTTGTAACAATAACAAAAGCGATAAAACTGAAACAACTGAAAAACAGGAAATATTGAATGCTGAAGGGCAGCAATATAGTATTGACAGCAGTTCTATAGTTACATGGACCGGCAGCAAACCAACAGGTAAACATACCGGAACTTTCCACGTTAAAGAAGGCAACATAACAGTTAATAATAATAATATCAGTGCAGGAAATTTTACTATTGATGTGACTAGTCTTACTAATAATGATCTTGCAGCAGATCCTGAAAACAAAGGAAAATTAGAAGGACATTTAAAAAGTCCTGATTTTTTTGATATAGCAAAATATCCAACGGCCCGCTTTGAAATCACTTCTGTTGAACCATACACAAGCGATGGCACCAATAAATCTCCAGGTAACTTCACACATCTAATAAAAGGAAACCTTTCTTTAAAGGACAGCACAAAGAATATTTCGGTTCCCGCAAAGGTTACAGTTGATGCTAATTCTTTGACTGCTTCTGCTGATTTTAATATTGACAGAACAACATGGGGCATGAACTACAAAGGTCCGAATAACCCACAAGATTGGTTTATCAGCAAAATGGTAAATGTGAAACTGGATATTAAAGCAACAAAAAAATAAAGCCATTCATAAAAGTATTAAAGCCATCTGCACATTAGCGGATGGTTTTTTTTATATATCTTAGTTTGTACTAAAGCGATTGTTAGATGGAACCGCATGACGAACTGTGGATTAAGGCCATAATAACCAGTCCTTAAAAACCTAAACATGATCACACGGATATTTGATTTTTTACACTACCAGCAGCAACGTTTCCCTAAAGACGATATGCTAACCGGCCGTGTTAATGGCCAATGGAGGCCCCTGAGTACAAGCATGGTAATAGAACAGGTAAACAAACTCAGTGCGGCACTGCTCCAACTTGGAGTAAGTGGTCATGATATGCAGATTGAGAACCAGGACAAAATTGCATTGATATCACGAAACCGGCCGGAATGGCTCATACTTGATATGGCCTGCCAGCAAATTGGAGCTGCGCTTTGCCCCATTTATCCCACCACAAATGTGAACGAACTTGAATTTATTTTTAATGATGCGAGTGTAAAATATGCCTTTGTAAGTGGATCAGATATCCTGGCCAAAGTAAATGATATAAAGGATAAGGTACCCACGCTGCAGGGCGTATTTGGATTTGATAACATGGAAGGATGCATATACTGGGAGGAGCTTTTTCAAGATATATCTGCAGAAAACAGGGCTGCGGCAGAACAAGTAAAAAAGACGATTCTGCCTACACATTGTGCTACTATCATTTATACATCAGGTACTACAGGGTTGCCAAAAGGAGTTATGCTCAGCCACAATAATATTGTAACCAATGTTGTCAACTCTAAATCCACTTTTCCTTTTGATGATAACCCAAAAGCAAAAGCACTTAGCTTTTTGCCTTTGAATCATATTTTTGAGAGGATGGTCTCTTATATATATATAGCAAGCGGTATTTCCATTTACTATGCTGATAGCCTGGATACGATAGGAGAGGATTTGAAAGAAGTGAAGCCCAATTTATTTTGCACAGTGCCACGACTGCTCGAGAAAGTATATGAAAAGATTATGGCCAAGGGTGCAGAACTCACTGGCATTAAACGAAAGCTTTTTAACTGGGCGGTTGCATTAGGTAATGAATATGATAACCGTGGGAAAAGTGCTGCATATAAATTACAATTAGCTATTGCCAATAAATTAATATTTAATAAATGGAGAGAAGCATTAGGCAATAATATAGAAACCCTGATTACAGGCGGCGCTGCATGCCAGGTAAGGTTGTTAAGAATATTTAATGCTGCACAGATACCCATTTATGAAGGTTATGGCCCCACAGAAAACAGCCCGGTAATAAGTGTAAACTGCCGGCGCAAAGGAGGAACCAAATTCGGCACCGTGGGTCTTGTTATAGATGGACAGGAAGTGAAACTGGAGGCCGATGGAGAAATTTGTGTTAAGGGTCCAAGTGTAATGATGGGCTATTATAAAAAACCGGAGTTAACGGCCGAAACCATTATTGATGGCTGGCTGCATACAGGAGATATTGGCGTATTTGAAGAAGGAAAATATTTAAAAATAACGGACCGTAAAAAAGAATTGTTTAAAACAAGTGGGGGGAAATATGTGGCTCCGCAACCTATTGAAAACAAGATGAAGGAATCACCTTTTGTAGAACAGATGATGATAATAGGTGCGGAACAAAAATTTGTTGGTGCATTAATAGTGCCTTCGCTTCCAAACCTAAAAGAATGGATGCGGCAAAAGGAAATACCATTTACCACAAATGAAGATGCCCTTAACAATCCAAAAGTGCTTGAACTTTATAAAGAACTAATTGAATCCTTTAATAAATTTTTTAATCATGTGGAACAGGTTAAAAAATTTGAATTAATTCCCCAGGAATGGACCATTGAAACAGGTGAACTAACACCTACACTTAAGCTGAAACGAAAAGTAATAATGGAAAAATACCGTGGAGTAATTGACCGGATATATAAATAAAAAAAACCCTGCAATGTGCAGGGCTCTCACGCTTGAAACTTGAAACATTATTGAAAAAATAAACTGTTAGGATTTTATCATAGTATAATATTTTTCTCCTGCATAAGTTTCTATTATTGTTGGAATTTTCTCGAATTCTTTTGATTTATCAATGAAGTGATCGCAGCCTTCTTTTTCACAAATAGTTTTATAATAAAAACCGGCTTTATTAGTAAGCATTATAGTTTTAACCATTGGATAATGTTTTTTTACATACACCAGTAATTCAATACCATTTTTTTCAGGAAGCTGAATATCCATTAATACCAAATCAGGGGTATTATTTAATAAACAATCTGTTGCCTGGTTAAAAGAAACTGCCCCAAATACTTTTTCAACTGACGGAAGTTCCTGTAATAATTCAATGATCCTGATAATTACAAGTTGCGCATCATCTACTATTAATACTTTTAGTCGTTCATTAACCATAGGTACCTCCTATCCGTAAAAGTAAGTGAGTTAGAAACAGTGGTTTGTAATGGAGTATATGCAGCAGTTGTAGAATAAGTACTACGTGACCATTAATGAGAAAGAAAAATTTATATTGACACCTGGAAATAGGAATTGGATTATAATAATTTATTCTCAATGGCATAAAGGGTTAGGTCGGCATTGCTCTTCATATTCATCTTGGCCATGATGCGGGCTCTGTAAGTGCTTACAGTTGTAACACTTAAAAAAAGTGTTTCAGCAATATCGGAAACAGATTTTCCGGAAGCAAGAAGCTTCAGAACACTAAATTCCCTGTCGGAAAGGTATTCATGTGGCAATTTATCGCTGTCATTATCTAATACAGAAGCCAGTTTTTCTGCA
>JBDSYV010000160.1:0-3406 GCA_040110925.1 Ferruginibacter sp.
GCTGATAACATCATGCATGGTTTCATAACATTCCTTAAAATCACTTCCATCTATACTGATACGGTTAATGCCTTTAAAGCCTTTGATGAATTTATAAGCATTGCAGGTTCTTGCTTCGGCGGCGCTAACACTTATTCCCCAATCATTATCCTGCACCAAAAACATTATGGGTAACTGGTGAAGCGCTGCAAACTGAAAGGCTTCACTCACTTCTCCTTCTGTTACAGATGCATCGCCGAGTGAACAAATAACTACGGGCGCTTCGCCTGTGGCACCTCTGCGAAGGATAGAGGAGTTAGTTTTTTCTAAAAACTTAATACCCTGTGCAATACCTGTTGTGGGAATTGCCTGCATTCCCGTGGCACTGCTTTGATGTATGATACGGGGTTTGTCATCGCCTTTGTAATTGGGGTGGTTATAGTATTCCCTGCCGCCAGTAAACATATCCTCAGCTTTCGCTAATAGTTGCTGCATTAATTGAAAGGGTTCGTATCCCATGCCGAGCATCATACTTTCATCACGATAATACGGGCTTACCCAATCGCAGGGAAGCAGGTTATAAGCAGTGGCTAATTGTATGGCTTCATGTCCACGGGATGTAGAATGAACATATTTACAAATGGGGCGGTTAGCTTCGTAGGTTTCTGCCATATTGCGTGCCATGCACATGTGGCGGTAAGCTTTCAATAAAATTTCCTCTGCAAACATGGGTGCAAAATTATGGCAAGAATCAGTGAACTTAATAATAGATGTAAATGGAAACGGAAATTGAAAATTAGAGAGATTATGCAGATATTTCAATAAGTTCTGCTTGTAAATGTTGTGTACCAGGAAATTCAAGGCCTTCAGCTTTCATTGCTTCTAAATGTATTTCAATAGCTTCTTTGATATTTTCCCTTGCTTCTTCTATATTTTCTCCGCATGAAGTGCAGCCTGGCAAATCAGGAATTCTTGCCCAAATTGAACCATCGTTTGACTTTTCGAATAAAACTAAATATTCCATAATGCAAATTTAAATTATTTTATTCAGTAATCTTATTTCCATCCCGCCTTCTTTTGGATGTCACGCAAAACACCAATTGATAATTCTTTATTGGCTCCATGGTCTGGTAATGTAATTAATTCGGCAAGATTTTGTTTTTTAAAAACTTTATGACTTCCTTTTTGCCTAATACAAATCCAACCTTCTTTTTCCAGACGCTTTATTATCTCTCTTGTTTTCACTCTGCGATTTTATAATTTTGAAAAAACAATTTGTAGCTAAGTAATAATTTTATTTTTTGCTGCTGAATTTATGCGGTACAAGTGAGTCCCGATAAAGCGGGATTAAAATAACACAACAATGAAGACCAAAGAACAAATGCCTGTTACGCAAAAAAAAGCCTCATTAAAAAGAGCCGCAATTGCAGCTCTTAATTTTATTGCATGTGAAATGTATCTAAAAACTTTGTGGTAAAATTGCCGGATAAAAAACTTTCATCACGCATCAGTTGCTGGTGAAAAGGAATGGTTGTTTTTACACCTTCTATTACATATTCACTCAGTGCACGGCTCATGGTGTTTATTGCTTCTTGTCTTGTTTGTGCTACAGCAATGAGTTTGGCAATCATACTATCATAATAGGGGGGAATTACATAACCCGCATACACATGGCTATCAACCCTTACGCCGTGGCCGCCGGGTGTGTGTAGTACCGTAATTTTTCCCGGCGAAGGACGGAAATCGTTGTAAGGATCTTCGGCATTTATACGGCATTCAATAGCATGCATTTGCGGGAAATAAGCCTTGCCAATAATTTTTTCACCCATGGCAATTTTTATCTGCTCCTTTATTAAATCGTAATTGATTACTTCTTCGGTAACACAATGCTCTACCTGTATGCGGGTATTCATTTCCATGAAGTAGAAATTGCGGTTCTTATCTACCAGGAATTCAACGGTACCTACGCTTTCGTAATTGATAGCTTGTGCAGCCTTGATAGCAGCATCTCCCATTCTTTGCCTCAGTTCATCCGTCATAAATGGAGAAGGAGATTCTTCTAAAAGTTTTTGATGCCGACGCTGGATACTGCAATCCCTTTCGCTGAGGTGACAGATATTTCCATACTGGTCGCCGGCAACCTGTATTTCTATATGACGCGGTTCTTCTACAAATTTTTCCATGTAGATGCCGTCGTTTTTAAATGCTGCTGCTGCTTCATGCTTGGCAGATTCATAATTTTTTTCCATGTCTTCTTCCTGCCATACCACCCGCATTCCTTTACCACCGCCTCCTGCAGTTGCCTTTAATATAACAGGGTATCCTACTTCAATGGCAGATCTTTTTGCATGGTCCACATTCAGCAATAATCCCTCAACGCCGGGAACCACAGGCACGCCTGCTTTTATCATGGTTTCTTTTGCTGTCACCTTATCACCCATACGATTGATCATATCGGGTGTGGGGCCAATAAACTTGATGCCATGGTCCTGGCAAATTTTGGCAAATTTGGCATTCTCAGCCAGGAAGCCATAGCCGGGGTGAATGGCATCAGCATTGGTAATTTCTGCTGCTGCCATAATATGGGCCATATTTAAATAACTATCTACGCTGGCCGGTTTGCCAATACATACCGCTTCATCAGCAAACTTTACGTGCAGGCTGTCTTTATCGGCTGTGGAATAAACCGCTACGGTTTTAATGCCCATTTCCCGGCAAGTGCGTAGAATCCTTAATGCAATTTCGCCGCGGTTGGCTATTAGTATTTTTTTGAACATGGAATAAATTTGAAAATTTGACAATGGCTCAATGTGAAAATTTTTCAGATTGAAATTTTAGAAAAGTAGGAAACTTAATAAATAGCTGAGTGGAGATTTTCGCTTAGCAGTTGACAAAATTTTCCCTAATACTTTATTTACTTCTTCTAGTTTATTTTGCAAAATGTCAGTGTTTGGATAATTAGATGCATATTGACAAATCCATAACCAGTATTGAGATTCTTCTGCTTCCTTAGCCGATATTTTCATTTTATGAATAAAGTCTGCCTTGCTTTCTGCATTCTGTGCCTCCATTGCATTGGCACCGATTGATGTTCCAGATTTAAGCAACTGGCGTGCAATTATATATTTTTTTTCAGATTCTAATTTTTCACAAAATTCAACAACCATTAAAGCAAAATCAAATGATAATTTCAAAATGGGATTAGTATCAAACAATTCTTTTTTCATTGATTGAAATTTTATGCATGATTACGAAAACCATAGGGTAACTAATTTTCACATTGAGCCATTGAGAAATTATCACATTAATTTTAGTTGGGCTCCACCAAAAACAATGGCTGGTCGTACTCTACCGGGCTGGCATCTTCTACCAAAACTTTTACGATTTTGCCTTTTACTTCACTTTCTATCTCGTTGAAAAGCTTCAT
>JBDSYV010000161.1:0-12859 GCA_040110925.1 Ferruginibacter sp.
TGATGAATTAGAAAAAACTTGTGAAAAATTTATAAAACAATAATTTAAATCCCCAACTTAATAATTTATTTAAATGATTTTTTTTATTTGAGAACAGTAAAAACAAATTGAAGAATTATAAGGGCCCATTAAAAAATAATAGAAAAAATATTGTTATTACTGCATCATTACAACCTGAAAAGCATTGGTATTGGAGATAGTGGCACACCTGGATATACACTGATGAAAGAAATGCTGGTCAAAATGATTTTAAATTAAACAGACACTAAATAAAATTCTGCTCTTTCTTTATCTATGGCCAATTGTTGCTTCAAAGCATCTAGCCCGCTAAACTTTTGTTCGTTTCTTAACCATTTTTTAAGGGTAACAGTAAGCATATCGCCATAGATTTCTTTATCAAAGTCAAAAATATTTACTTCTATCATGCGGTGGCTTCCATCTACAGTTGGCCTTACGCCAATATTCATCATGCCTTTGTAATTACCTTCATTATTAATCTTTACTTCAACTGCATATACTGCATTGCCAGGAATTAATTTATGCTCGTCCTGGATGTGAAGGTTTGCTGTGGGATAACCAATTGTTCTGCCCAGTTTATTGCTTTCAACAACTATTCCTGAGAAAAAATAATCATACCCAAGATAAGCAGATGCAGTTTCTATATCAGCCTTCAATAAGGCTTCCCTTATTTTGGTGGA
The DNA here is from genome assembly GCA_040110925.1 of Ferruginibacter sp. Lineage (GTDB taxonomy): Bacteria > Bacteroidota > Bacteroidia > Chitinophagales > Chitinophagaceae > Ferruginibacter. Next base: position 699 of record JBDSYV010000161.1, read on the forward strand.
ACTTATGTTGATGTCTTTAAGAATATGAGCAGGTATTTCTATTAATTGATAACCATATTTTACAGAAGCAGTTTCAAGCAAATGATAATCTCCTTCACGGTTATTGCCAAAGCGATGATCGTAGCCAGTTATGATGGTATGGGGATGGAGTTTATCTACGAGGAAACTTTTTATATATTCATCTGCAGTAAGCTTTGAAAAGGCCTCGTCAAAAGGTACTTCCACAATATCATCAATACCGGCCTTATGCAATATTGCATATTTTTCTGATGCAGTATTCAGGCTAAGAAGGGGGTTGGTAAGGTTCTGTAAAAACTGTTTTGGGTGTGGATAAAAAGTAATTACCACCGGTTCGCCATGTATTTTTTCGGCTTCTGAAATTAATTGTTGCAGGATTTTTCTATGGCCAAGATGTACTCCATCAAAGCTTCCAACAGTAACCACGGCATTTTCAAAAGCTGGCAAATTATTTATATTCCGGTAAACATGCATAAAGGGTGCAAATGTAGTTGATAATTGAAAATGGTTTATTGGCTGCTGGCAATTAGTTTTGCATCAGATTTTTAATCCCCTCCAGCGGCTACAAGCCCTGTAGGCGGATGAATAGAAGAAATCCCCTCCAGCGGCTACATGCTCTGTAGGCGGATGAATATAAGAAATCCCCGACAGCGGCTACAAGCCCTGTAGGCAGATGAAAAGAAGAAATCCCCGGCAGCGGCTGCAAGCCCTGTAGGCGGATGAATAGATAAAAATAGATTTCAATAATCCGCTGTCGGGATTTGCAACCACCGACAGGGATATATAACTAAATATGAGTTTATACAACAAACGTGGCGTTTCGGCACAAAAAGAGGAAGTACATGCAGCGGTAAAGCATCTTGACCAGGGTTTGTTTCCAAATGCATTTTGTAAAGTTTATCCCGATTACCTGGGTAATGATGATGTATTCGTGAACATTATGCATGCAGATGGTGCCGGCACCAAAAGCATCCTGGCTTATTTGTACTGGAAAGAAACAGGTGATATTTCTGTATGGAAAGGTATATCACAGGATGCAGTTGTGATGAATCTTGACGACCTGCTATGCGTTGGCATTTATGACCACATTGTTTTTAATAGTACTATAGACAGGAATAAACACCTGATACCTGGAGAAGTGCTCGAAGAAATTATCAACGGCACCCAGCAATTATTTGATGAGCTAAAAACTTTTGGCGTAAACATTCATTACCTGGGTGGAGAAACTGCTGATGTTGGCGACGTAGTGCGTACCATTGCTGTAAACGGCACTATGACTTGTAGATGGCCCAAAAATAAAATTATCAGTAATGATAAAATTTCAGCCGGCGATGTGATTGTTGGATTCGCCAGTTATGGCCAAGCTAGCTATGAAAGGGAATATAACAGCGGTTTAGGTAGCAATGGACTCACGAGTGCAAGACATGATGTGCTAGGTAAATTCTATGCAGAAAATTTTAAAGAAAGTTATGATAATGCGTTGCCAGAAAAAGTAGTGTACATTGGAAAAAATAAAATGAGTGATGAATATAAACTAGATGACGGCAGTGTAACCAGCATCGGTAAATTACTTCTTTCCCCAACACGTACGTATGCACCTGTGATGAAAATCCTGCTGCAAGATCATTTTGATAAAATTCATGGCCTTATTCATTGCAGTGGTGGTGGACAAACCAAGTGTATGAAATATCTGCCTGGTGAGTTCAAAATAATAAAGGATAATTTATTTATCGTACCTCCAATATTTGATATCATCCGGGAGAACAGTGGCAGCGGTTACAAAGAAATGTTTGAAGTATTTAATATGGGATGCCGCATGGAAATTTATTGCCGGCCGGAAGATGCACAAATCATGATAGGTGTTGCTCACGGGTTCAATATTGATGCACAAATCATAGGAAGGGTAGAAACTGCTGAAAAAAAATCATTACTGATAAAATATAAAGGGGAAGAGATTTTCTATTAAATAATCTCTGTTTATTATTTCGTAGAAACAATATCTATGATTTTCTTTCTATCCATACTTTCCCAACGATATCGAACTGTATAACCTTTCTTTAAATTGGTTTTATCTCTGAAGGGAATTTTCATAGTATAATTTACAAGATTATCTTCCATGGAACCGCCAACTTTTTTTAGAAATTTTTCAGGTATCTTAATCTCCTGCATGGTTTCATCATAAACCCAGAAAGTATTTTTTCCAGCCAATACTTCTGTCATTGAAGTGCCGGTAATATTATTAATTTCAATGCTCAGGTATGCAGTTTTTGGCGAGACCCTGATGCTGGTATCTACCATAATTTCCGCCTTATTCATTTTAAGGCCACTCGATAAACCTACAGAAAGGTCGGATGTAATAATACTATTTGTAAATTTTGATACAGCCAAAGGTTCAGTGGGCGCTGCAACACTTATCGGAAATAAAACAAGCAGTTGCTTCTTACTCTTAAGGTCAAAATAACGAATCTGAACCAGGCATTCAGTTTCATATTTTAGCCATTCGCTTCTCAAGGATAGTATCAGGGGAATATCTTTAAGACCATTGGATGCAAAACCTGTTTTTTCGTTTTCTTTTAAAAAAGTTATCACTGGTGTAAGTAATGTTTTTTTTGCGGATAAGAAACTTACATCTGCCGCAGGATAGATTTTTTTTGAAGCATCTTCAGTAAAGCCTGCTGGCAATTGAAGTTTAACGACAAATTCTTTATTTGCGGGAATTCGGTTGCTGGTAATTGGTGACCCATCTATACTTACATCAATGTATTTAGCCGAAATACCTTCGTAGAAATATTGAATGCCGGATAATGGAAGGATGCCATGGGTTTGTGCAAATGAACTGGTATAAAAGAAAAACAGCAATGATAAAAGCAGGCCGGGTTTTTTAATCATGAATTCGAATTTGTTATGAAGATAAAGATTTGATGCATAAAAAAGCCTCCCGATATCTGAAGGCTTTCATAAAACTTATTTCCAGGCAGATTATTGTTCGGTGACAACAAAGGTAATTGGCTTTTTTCTTTATGAAGAAGCGGCTCCGCAATTTTTTATGGCATGTACTAAAGCCTTAATATCTTTTAATTTACTGATGCGAATTTTAGCCTCTAATTCTTAAAAGTGTCAGGTTAGTTAAAGTTGTATTTTATTTCGCACAACATTTTTATTATTGTAGGTCACTTCGCTTGCCCCATATTTCCCTGCAGTACCATATTTTGCAACAGCCTCTTTTGGTTGTAAAAATTTCACATCAACATCTGTATTAATAACCTTCAACTGCTCATTTAACTGATTTTTATAATCTTTTATTTTACCCATTACTTTTCCATTGATGACTAGTAAATGCAAATCATTATAAATTGCGTCCTTTTCAGGAGTGCCATTCATAATGTTATTTAGAGTTGGTTCAACTTCTTTCGCTAAGGCTACATCTTTATTCAAACGATAATTTTCAATTGCTATCAAAACATTTCTTGCAAATGCTTCCTCTCCTTTATCCGTTTGCAGGTATTCAATATCCTTTTTGTTTGACATAAATCCAGCCTCAATTAATACCGAAGGAAAGTCATTGGCTTGTAAAATCCAGATGCCAACCTGGCGCTGTTGTGGGTTTGGAAGTACGTCAAGGTCAAAGTTATTCTGGAATAAAGTCACCAATGCGGAGGCAAATAATTTGCTTTGTTTGCTATTGGCATATTGGTCCTTAGCCACATAAACCGCAAGGCCTGTCATTTGATTAGCATTTTTCAGGTCGGTACTACCCATATGAACGGATATAAACAAGTCAGCGCCCGCCTGTTTAGCAAAGGCTGCTTTTTCCTGCGGTGACTGGTAGATATCTGTTTCCCTGGTAAGTAAAATTTTAATATTAGCATTTGTATTCATAGCCAATATCTTTTTAGCTAAGGTCAGTGCGATACTTTTTTCATAAGTTCCTGCGTCATTCACAGCGCCATTATCCTTGCCTCCATGGCCGGCATCTATTACAACTGTAAAAGTTTTACTTGCGGGAGAAACAAATTCAGCAAGCTTTGCTTTGGTCTTAAATGTAAAAGCGGCAATGATCAAAAATACTAAGGGCAATGCTAGAAGCCTGCTGATATAATTTACCCTGGCTTTGTTGTTTTTTGATAGCATAGTTAATCGGCGTTTTATGGGTGAGTAGAAAAAATTGTTGGTAAATTCAAAGTTGCGGGAAGGATAAACCGTCTGCAAAATCATAGCTGCAAAGGCAGTTGTATCTCCATCTTCTACGGCTTTCTTATCTGCAAGAAATTCATGTAACAGGTTTATTTCTTTTCTTAAAAACCAGAAGATGGGATTGCACCAGAAAAAAATTAGTACAAGATTTACAAACAATTTATCCTGGCTATGCTTTTCCTGAACATGTGCCAGTTCGTGTTTAAGAATGCGTTTGCCATTTTTACTATTAATATCAATATTGTTGTTCCAGAATATATTCCTTAAAAAGGAGAAAGGACTGCTCTTGTCATCCGTGTATATCAAGCAAACATTGCCATACTCCAGCCTCGGCGATTTTCTTTTTAGGCTATAAATTTTTAGAAGTGACCTTATAAAAATGAATGTCATTACAATAGACACCAATACAAAAATTAACATGGCCATTCCGGCTTTATCCAGGTGCTTATAACTGCTATCAATAATCACTTCATCCATATATTCATCACTATTGCTTACCACCTGGAGCATTTTTATTACGCTTGTTTTAGGTGCATCTGAATTTTGCCAGAAGTTAAATTTCATGACTGGTGCTGTAAGCGATAGTATGACTACGGCCAGTAAATAAAACCTGTTATAGCTGTGAAATATTTTGTTGCGCAGAAAAAACCAGTAGTAGGCAAATAAAATTGCGGAACAGGCAATTACTTTCATCAGGTAATAAGCGAATGGAAACATAATCTTTTTTTAAATACTGAAATGGTTCTTTGTTATAGTTTATGTAGTGAGGCTTTACTTCTTTTTCAATTGTTTCAATAGCAACTCAAGTTCTTCCACGCTTAAATTATTTTCTCTTACCATAAATGAAACGGCATTGCTATAGTTTCCTTCAAAATAACTTTTTACAATGGTTTTAAGGCTGCCTTTGCTATAAGCATCTTTACCAATAAGAGGGTAATATTGATGCATCCTTCCAAATGTTTTAATACCAGCAAATTCTTTCTCCACAAGTATTTTTAAAATGGTAGCCACAGTATTGTTATGAGGTTTCGGATTAGGCAGTGCCTCTATTATTTCCCTTAGAAATGCTTTATCTAATTTCCAGAGCGCTTGCATAATCTGCTCTTCTGCTTTTGTAAGTTGTTTAGCCATGATTGTGTAATTGAAGTTGTAAAACTAAAAAGATAGTTATAAAACTAAAAATTTAGTTATCCACATTATTTTAGCATATTTATTTTAGATTGTTATCAGCATTAAGCTAAATTTGCTCCTTATCTAAAAAGAATGTATCCCTGTCGGCGGCTTTCAGCCCCGACAGCGGATAGAGAATACCAAACAGTTAAAATATGTCTCAATCCATTGTAGAATTAAAGAATGTAAATATTTACCAGGGCTCAAGTCTTATATTGAGTGATGTAAATATTTCGGTTGACAAAGGTGAATTTGTTTACCTGGTGGGCAAAACCGGCACTGGAAAAAGCAGTCTTTTAAAAACAATGTATGGAGATCTGGAACTGACAGAAGGTGAGGGCTGGGTGGCAGGTCATAACCTGAAAGAACTTACCTGGAAAACAGTACCTTTTTTAAGAAGAAAATTGGGAGTAGTGTTCCAGGATTTTCAATTGCTTACGGATAGGAATGTAAATGATAACCTTAAGTTTGTGATGAAAGCCACGGGATGGAAAGATGAAAAACTAATGGATGAAAAAATTGCAGATGTTCTCGATAAAGTTAATTTGAAAACAAAGGGTTTCAAAATGCCTTATGAACTGAGTGGTGGCGAGCAACAACGGATTGATATTGCAAGGGCGTTACTTAATTCTCCAAAATTGATCCTGGCAGATGAGCCTACCGGAAATCTAGACCCTGAAACCAGCGATGAAATCATGCAGTTGCTTTTTCATATCAGCCGCGACTTTAATACAACAATTATAATGGCCACCCATGATTATGTTGTCATCAACAAATTTCCTTCAAGAACAATAAAAACAGAAGCTGGAAAAGTATGGGATAATGCTAGTATAGCAACGCAATAAGCTTAGCTGCGTTCTCTTTATTATTGTATAGTTTATTCAATAATATGCATCTTTTTTCCATGTCTTCATGAGAGTATTCCATAAAATATAAAAGCTTAACCTGGTGCTGGAACGACATAGCATCACTAGCGAGATGACAAATGCTTTCCAATCCACTTCCTTCTACCGCAGCTTCATTCACTAAGGCATGCCTGCCTGCAAAAAGCGCATTCAGCAATTTTAGTTTTACACCAGTATTGTTCATTGATGGTAATACATTTACTTGTGCTTTTTTAATTAAATCCTGTAATTCAGCTTCTGTTGGGTTACTTACCAGGCAAATATTGTTATGCTTATAAACCTTTTCTTCCAGTCGTTTACCCGGTGATTTGCCAGCAATAACCAGTGGCATATCCATTTGCGAAAACACTTCTTCAATAAGCCACAGTGCAGCATTTTCATTTTCATTAATGGCAAGGTTTCCATGGTACAAACAAAACATTCCTTTACCCTCAATTGCTTCCGGTTTTTGCCATGCAACAAATGCCGGAATAATTATTACATGTGGCGCCTTAAATTCATTTTTATAAATACGGGCATCCTTATCACTTAAAGCCAGGTTGATTGATTTCTTGGCTATTTTTTTCTCAAACGTTTTCAATAGTCTTCTTTGCCATGAAAAGAATGTTTTTTTTAAAAATGATTTCTCATTTTTAGCCAGTTGCGAGTAATAATTATACTCTACGTTATGAAGGCGTAAAAAAGTTTTGCGCTGCAATAATTTATTCTCATAAAGTAACATGCTGCAGTGGATTCCTTCCATCAATATTGGGTAATCATCGCCCTTAATATTTTCCCATAACTGCTTATCATTGCGGGATACAACTATATAAGGAAGCAGGAATGAAACAGCGTTTCTTTTTCGGGGATAGTAATGAACAGAGGCGCAAATTTTTCCCAAGGCAGGTTGTTCCATCTCCTTTTTTGTGTAGCAATGAAGGTGCACTTTAATGCCAGCTTCATGCAGGGTCTTGATCTTAAAATACACATCTATCACACCGCCATAATCAGCAGGGTAGGGCACATCAAAGGAAATAATATGTAAATGCTTATCCAAAAAGTTTTTTATAAAAAGCTAATAATTTTTTTTCTTCCTCCTGCCAGTTTAGAGTTTTTGCTGCCATGAGGCAATTTCTATGAAGCTGTTGCCATTTTTCATCATCATGGAGCAACAGGTTGATTTTTTCTGCAATTTCACCGGGGCTTATATTTTGAATAAGCACAGCAACATCATATATTTCATTTATCTCTTTATAAACAGGAAAATCAACACAAAGTTGTGGAAGGCCCGCATGTATATAATCAAAAAATCTGTTGGCGAGGGAATAATAATTACTTTCCCCGTTTTTTTCAAATAGTGTTATGCCAATCCACGCCTTGCGGGTATAGAGTTGTAATTCAGCAGGAAGCAGCATCCCCTTGAATTCTACTTTTTCTTGTAGACCATTATTGGTTACTAATTCTTTTGCCTGGCCCATGAAATTTCCATCACCGCAGATGACCAGTATTGCAGGAACATTTTGCATTGCAGGTATCAGCCATTCAAAACAACGACCCTCATTTACCGCTCCCTGGTATAAAATAAATTTTTCACGTTGTGAGGCTTCAATTGGTTCATACACGGAAATACTTCGGATCACTGAGTATGTATGACCATAGTTTTTGGCAAAGATTTCTGCCAGGTGGTCATTTACTGTATAAGCATTTTTAAAATGGGGCAGTGTTTTTCTTTCAATCCATTTCCAGATTTTATAAATACCTGGCCTGCTAACAATTTCCTTCATTTCGCAAAACAGTTCATGAGCATCATAAATGCGAACAATGCTTTTTATTTGGGAAATGACCAGGCAGGGAATAATCGTATCAAGGTCAATAGCACAAATGCCATCCATTTTTTTAAAAAGTAAAAAGAAAAAAAGCCTGATATTGTATTCAGCGTAGAATAATTTTCCGGTTTCAAAAAAACAATGTAATCGCTCTTGCTTAAAGAGGTGCCTGCTTAATGGCAGGGAAGATTTCTTTTTGCGGCCTACTAGCGTTATATCATAGCCAGCTACCGCTAATGATTGACATATGCGTATCATACGCTGGTCATAAGTAAGATCGTTGGTAACCGTAAAATATATAGAAGGCAATGAAGCGTTTTTATTTACGCAAATAAAAACCTTTTTATTTCAAAGCCGCCGCATAAATTTTTTCGATAATTTCCACTGTTTTCATTCCCTCCATTGCACTGGCAAATTCGTAGCCTGGTTGTTCCAGTGCTTTTATCAAATGTTCATATACCTTATCATGATTACTCATACTGCCCTGGTAATAGCCGTAAGCATTTGGTGGGCTTCCTGGAGGTAAGTTGGTTATTTTTTCACCATCAATGCATTGGTATTCCAGTTCATTCAAGTACTGTCCTCCAATTTTAACTGTACCTTTTTCGCCAAATATGGTAAAGGAACCTTCCATGTTTTTTTGAAAACTATTCACCGTATAGTTCAATGTTCCTATTGCACCGCCAAGCATTTCAATAACAACTACGCCACAATCTTCAATCTCTATTGTGGGATGTTCAAAATTTCGGGTAAAAGATTTTATTTCTTTAATATCACCCAAAAACCACCAGAGCAAATCGATAAAGTGGCTGAACTGGGTAAACAATGTACCCCCATCCATTTGCTTAGTTCCTCTCCATGTATCACTGTAGTATTCCCTAGGTCGGTTCCAAAAACAATTTACCTGGAAAGAAAAAATATTTCCCAGCTTATCTTCTTTTAATAATTTTTTTATTGCTTGAACAGGAGGGTTATACCTGTTTTGTTTTACTACAAATAAATGCGTGTTTGCAAAATTTGCAGCCTCTATCATTCTATGGGCGTCGCGGCTATTGATACACAAAGGTTTTTCACATAAAACATGCTTATTTGCCCTCAGGCATTCAATTGTATGCTCTGCATGAAGACCATTTGGCGTGCAAATACTTACCACATCTATGGTTGGTTCGTTCAGTAATAGCGTTTCGAGGGATAAATATATTTTACCGCCAAATTGTTGGGCGATGTCTTCGGCATTTTGCGGATCAATGTCACATACGGCTACAAGACTGCCTACTTTTTTAATTTGTTCTGCATGCCTTTTAGCAATCCGACCACAACCAATTATTGCAAATGATGGTTTCATATTAGTTAATCTGTTGTTCTACAATTTTGCAAAGTTTATAATTTTTAAATTAATGCTGCCGTATATGGAAAACAAAGAAACGGCCGAACGATGAAATTTGGAAAATATTCAAATCTGCTAAAGCTTACTATCAGCCTCCAGTCTCATTCGGTAAGCATTCATGGCTGTGACGCCTAATTTTTTTAATAACCTGTAATTCACCACAGCTCCAACTGCTGCACCTATAACTGGTATAAGTTGCGCCATTTTTGCCAGGTCAATATAATCCCTATATTCCTGTTGAAAATTGCGCCAGTCAAATTCATTTATATCTGCAGGCAAAGTAGCAGAAGTTTTTTCCCAATCCTGCATGAGTAAAAATATTTTTTTTCGATGCTCATGGCTGCAGAAGGCAAGAGAAAAAATGTGAAGAAGATAAATCCGCTCTTTATAATCATTGGTATCAAAACCATACCTGGCAGCTATATCAAAAAGCATTTTTATTTTTATGCCTAACAAAATAGGGAATTCTGCAAGGCTGGTTAAGATTCCTCCGGCACCTGTAATACCACCTTCAAAGGAAGCCGTTTTCTTGTAAAATTTTATTTTTTCCAAAACTACAGCCTCTGTTACTTCCAGGTTTTCTACAAAAACAGGTTTGGAGGTGCTGATGCCTGCCCCAAAAAGTACGCCTCTTACCATTTGTTTTATTGCTGATGTAAGTACTTTATGCAGCTTTTCTGGTATCCAACTGTTTATTTTTATCTGCAGTTTTTTCGCAAGCCTATTCGTTAGCGAAGGTCGCTTTTGCATTGCTCTCTTCCATATATTCAATTCAAAAATGGCGTTTTGATTGTAAGGGCTCATATTTAATTATATAATCTGGCTAAATCTTTTTGTTATTTTTGAAATGTAATTTATGGCTTCTATAATCGTGGAATGGATTAAAAATTCTATCTTTTTGGAATGGTTTATATAGATAATTACCATACTTTTGCACCCAATTATAAAAAGAAAAAAACACGACGTTTTAAAAAAACAAACAAAAATGCCTTATTTAACAATCGAAAAGAAAGCAACAATTTTCACAAATCACGGTGGTAGCGCAACTAACACCGGTTCTATTGAAGGCCAGGTGGCCTTACTTACGGAGCGTATTAATCATATTTCCAGCCATCTTAGAGAGAATAAAAAAGATTTTTCTTCGCAAAGAGGGTTAATGATGATGGTAGGCCAACGCAAACGCCTTTTAACCTATCTCAGCAAACATAACCTTACCGGTTACAGAGCTTTAATTGAAAAATTAGGTCTCCGTAAATAATAAAAAATCAAAATTATGTAAGCTGAAAATTCCCAACTGTTATTGCTGTTGGGAATTATTCGTTATACATACCCACATTTCAACATGGGCAGCTTGCTGTTCTTTTAAAATTTTATAAATGTCATTATTACAACCCAAATCAGTAACATTTGATATAGGCGGCGGCCGAATGGTTACTATTGAAACCGGTAAACTTGCCCGCCAGGCAGATGGAGCAGTTACAGTTCGACAGGGCAACTGCATTTTGCTGGCTACTGTAGTGGCTAATAAAGAACCTAAAGCCGGGCAGTCCTTTTTCCCGCTTTCAGTTGATTACCAGGAAAAATTTGGTTCTGCGGGCCGTATCCCAGGTTCTTTCTTTAAAAGAGAAGCCAGGCTTAATGACTATGAAATTCTTACTTCTCGCCTTATAGATCGAGCATTAAGGCCATTATTCCCAGAAGATTATCTATGTGAAGTTCAAGTGCTAGTGTCTCTTATTTCAAGCGATGATGAAGTAATGCCTGATTCTTTGGCTTGTCTTGCAGCTTCTGCTGCATTAGCAGTTTCAGATATTCCTATCCAGGAAATTATTAGTGAAGTGAGAGTGGCAAAGTTGAATGGCCAGTTAATTACCAATCCTAGCCGTAGCCAATTAGAGGAATCCGATATGGAATTCCTGATTGCAGCAACAAGCAAAAATATAATGATGGTGGAAGGTGAGGGTAAAGAGTGCCAGGAGGAAGATTTGATAAAAGCTATAGAACTTGCACATGAAGCCATTAAAGTACAGGTAAAAGCCCAGGAAGATTTAAGAGATATTGTTGGTTCTGCAACAAAAAGAGATTATACCAAGCCCTACCGTAACGAGGAATTAAATGACAAAATATCTGCGTTTGCAAGGGATAAAATGCATGCCATCTCAGCTTCAGCATCAACGAAACATGATCGTAGCAATGCCTTCGATACCTTAAAAGCTGAGGTAAAAACATTTTTGGGAGAAGAATTACCTGATGAAGACAAAACTTTAGTAGGACATTATTTTGGAGAATTGCAGTATTATGTAGTAAGAGATATGATTCTGGATAAGAGGGTTAGATTAGACGGAAGAGCGACTGACGAGGTACGTCCATTGGAAATGCAAACGGATATTTTACCTACCCCCCACGGCTCTGCATTATTTACTCGTGGTGAAACTCAATCACTTACTACTGTAACCTTAGGAACACCATTAGATGAATTATTAGTTGAGAGTGCACATAAATCTGATTATACCAAGTTTATTCTACATTATAATTTTCCTCCTTTTTCTACAGGTGAAGTGAAAATGATGCGTGGAGTAGGCCGCAGGGAAGTTGGGCATGGTAACCTTGCCATGCGTTCACTTAAACAAATGATGCCTGGTTCTGAATATCCTTATACCGTAAGGGTAGTAAGCGATATCC
>JBDSYV010000162.1:0-4547 GCA_040110925.1 Ferruginibacter sp.
GCTACAGAGGCTGACATGTTATTGTATTTTGAATGGGCAAATGATGAAACTGTAAGAGAAAACTCCATCAATAAATCGCAAATCATTTTTGAGGATCATGTTAAGTGGTTTACGGGAAGGTTAAAAAACTCTGCTAGTATTTTGCTGGTCTTTGAAAATACTGGCAAAGCCATAGGACAGTTAAGAATAGAAATTGATGAGAAGAACCGGGAGTCAGTCATTAATTATTCAATTGATAAAAATTACAGGGGCAAGGGTTTTGGTACGGTTATATTATCTGAAAGCCATAAATATTATACCGGACTTGACATTCCATATCCTTTGATAGGTTTTGTAAAGCTGAATAATACTGCCTCAATTTCGGCATTTAATAAAGCAGGATTTTTAAAACTGGATGGAGAATTTTTAATCAACAATGAGGCATATTTAAAATTCAGTTCTATCCCGGTAATTTAGTTTGAGACAAGCATAAAATACGATCATGTTCATTTCTAATTTTAAAATATCAAGGGAAAATAAGCCCTTTATCATTGCAGAGATGAGCGGCAATCATAATAAATCTATTGAGCGGGCTATTAAAATAATTGAAATTGCTGCTGAATGTGGGGCCCATGCCATTAAGTTACAGACTTACACCGCAGATACGATAACCATTGATCAGAGCGGTGGTCTTTTTGATATTAAGGATACCACATCTTTATGGGAAAATAAGAACCTGTATGAATTATATAAGGAAGCTTATACACCGTGGGAATGGCATGAACAATTGTTTACATGTGCAGCCCGGAATAATATCATTTGTTTCTCTACCCCTTTTGATGATACTGCTGTGGATTTTCTTGAAAGCCTTGGTGCACCTGCATACAAAATAGCTTCATTTGAAAACAATCATCATCCACTTTTAAAAAAAGTGGCTGCAACCGGTAAACCAGTTATTATGTCCACCGGTGTGAGCAGTCTTAACGACCTTGCAGAATCAGTAGATGTATTAAGAAAAAATAGATGTAATGATTTGGTATTATTAAAATGCACAAGCAATTACCCGGCTTCACCTATAAATTCTAACCTGCGCACTATACCACACTTACGTGAACTGTTCCATTGCGAAGTTGGCCTGAGTGATCATACTATGGGCATTGCTGTTCCCATTGCTGCAACAACTTTGGGTGCCACAGTAATAGAAAAACATTTTTGTTTAAGCCGGGCCGAAGGTGGCGTGGACAGTGCTTTTTCTCTTGAGCCTGCGGAATTAAGCGCTATGGTGACAGAAACAGAAAGAGCATGGCAATCGCTGGGTGTAGTACAATACGGCATTCAGGAGATTGAAATGAAAAGCCTGAATTTTAAACGTTCTATTTATGTAGTGAAGGATATTGCAGCGGGTGAAAAATTTACAGCAGAAAATATAAGAGTAATAAGACCGGGGGATGGAATGCATCCAAGATACTATGAAGGGTTATTAAAATCAGTAGCTACAAAAGATCATAAAAAAGGTTTCCCATTAATTGAAATTTAAGGTTATATAATAATTACATTAATCAAATGATGACCTTAAAGAAATCATTATCAGTTTTTTTTCTCTCTACGTTTATAGAAAAAGGCATTGCATTTTTAATCATCCCATTACTTACCGCTAAAATAGCCCCGGCAGGAATTGGCAAGCTTTCCTTAATTACTTCCATTTATGCTTTCCTAACACCATTAATATTACTCAATACAGGCGGTGCTATTTATGTGGAGCATTTCCGGAATGATAATAAAGCACATTACAAGCGTTACTTTTCCACTGCACTCTTTATTAACTTCCTGGCCTTCATTTTTTTTTCATTGATAGCATTTTTAGGGATGAACTATTTTGCGGCTATTATAAACTGCCCGCCTTACTGGATTATGGCATTGCCACTCTTTTGTTTTTTTGATGCCATTAAAATGTCAGTTTTAAACGTTTTGCAAATTCAGAAGAAACCACTTTATTTTTCCCTTGTTAGCCTTTCTGCATCAATATTAAATCTAACATTAAGTTTATTATTTGTTTACAGGTTTGGCCTTGATTATATGGGTAGATTATCAGGCATTTTTATTTCCAGCCTGGTGATAGCAGCATTCGCTTTCTTTTTGTTTTTAAAGTTTGATCTGATCACCAAAAAAGTCAGTAAAATCTTTGCGAAGGACATTTTAAATTACGGGCTACCGCTGCTGCCGCATGCATTTGGTTACCTTGTGCTGGATGTTTCTGATCGTTTTTTTATCAGGCATTTTTCTGGTGAGGCTGCTTTGGGCATATATAGTATAAGTTACCTGGTAAGTTCGGTAGTGTTTATTCTGGCTTCTGTTTTTAATACTTCATGGACACCTTTTTTGTATGATGAGTTGAAAAATAATAACCGGGTTGGAGACCTTAAAATTGTAAAAATCACCTGGAAATTTATTTTTGCCATGCTATTGTTCTGCCTGGTATATCTTTTATTTATACCCCTTCTTTACAGGCTTTTCATTAATGAACAGTATTATCCGGGCATAAAATATTGTTTACCTATTGTAACAGGATATTTTTTCATGACTGTTTATCTTGCATTTGCCAATGTCATATTCTATTATAAGAAGAACCATATTTTTGGCCTTGTTGCCATCATTAATATTTCGCTGAACCTGGTTCTGAATTATTTCCTGGTTAAGTTATATGGTCCTTATGGTGCCGCAATAGCAACATGTATTTCCATGTTCCTGTTTATGGCAACAATTGCTTTTTATTCTAACCGCGTAAGGTCGTTGCCCTGGGCTGAAGGGTTCAGGCTATTTGTTGCTGATGTAAAAAAAGGGAAATTTATTTAGTGCAAATAAATCCTGTTACTTAACCAGAAAAACTTACAAAAAATGCCGCCCAAATGGGGCTTAGTCCACAGCATACTTTGAATTGTTACCAAAATCTCAGGCCTATGGGCTTTTAAAAATTATATTTGCAATCCATGCAAATACTAGCGTGTCCCGGTATTTTAATATTAATTAATATCATGATGAAACAGTTTAATATTTCGGAAACAGAAAAATTCGCTGCTTTTTTTAAAGAGCATGGCTGGCTACATATCCGGAATGTTTTTTCTAAACAGGAGATTGAAGACTTAAGGGCTAAGGCATATGATATGCAGGCTCAGAATTTTATGGGAGATATTTTATCATTTGAACCTGCCAGCAACCTGGTTACCGATGACAGGATAATCAATATTTTAAAGATTATACTTGATACAAATAAGCCGGTGTATTTTGGCGATTCCAGTGGATATAATATCGGGAAAAGTGGGGGAGCCGGTTTTCATAAAGACAATCCTGACAAAACAAATGGGCAAAACCCCGATTGGTTGGGAGATTATTCACTTATACGCCTGGGAATATATTGTCAGTCTCATGTAAATTATTCTGCATCCGTTTCTTTAAGAGATAAATCTCAAAACAGTGTGGATGGTGAAAAGGGAACGCCCTTTTATGTAAATAATAATGCCGGTGATTTGGTCATTTGGTCTTTACGTACCAGTCACTCAGGTAATTCTTTAAGATTAAAATTTTTCCCTGATGTATTTGTTCATCCAAAGTGGTATAATAAGTTACCCAAATTTTTATTTAAAGGAGAGGAACAGGAACGTATTGCCTACTTCATAACATATGGCAAAAACGATCATCATTTAAGAAGGTACCTTACCTACCTGCTGAACAGGGAATACATGGTATCCTCATGGAAGCAATCCAAATACTCGCCGGAGGTTATTGAAAAAGTAAAAAACAAAAAAAACATTGCACTCATAGATATGTATGAAGTGGTAAAAGATATTGATTTGGATAAGGTAAGTAAAGCACATAAGGAGATGCCCGCTGTTATGGAATATTTTGAGCCCCGCTTTATAGAATAAAAACCTCGTAATATCAATTAATCTGATAACCCTGTTTTATTATTGAAAATTAACTCGTGCAAAAAAAAACGGTATTGCTTTGCTGGTATGAAGTGGATAAGCGGCCCGAATTGCTGGCCCCATTTATAGATATGCTGGATAGCGTGGAGTTTATCCAGTTGTATTATCATAAACAAGAAGACAGGGTTAATCCGTCAAGTCCGTTTCCGATGATTTACTGGTCAGACTATTCAGATCCATTTGATATATTAAAAAAAGTAAAACCTGTTTTGGTAATAGGCACCACGGAAAGCCTTCATTTAATATCACTCATAAGGGCATGCAAAAAAAAAGGTATAAAATATTTTGGACTGCAACATGGTTTTGTATCTCAGAATATTACCGATGTGCTGGTAACCATCAGCAGGAAAGAAAGTTTTTCATTGAGTAAAGTAAAAGGCTATCTTAAAACCAGCTTATTTTATTTCAGTTCATTTTCTCCCTTATGCATTACCGAATTTTTACAGGGTTGCAAACTCTTCTATAGTTTTTTCAGGCTTAATGTTATACAAGCCATAAAAAACAATCAATATGCCTGGCTTGTCCCCACATATTATATTTGTTTTTCAGAATATGCTTCTCAATATTACCGGCAATTATATAATA
>JBDSYV010000163.1:0-4538 GCA_040110925.1 Ferruginibacter sp.
AGTTGCTAAGCCGCTTATAGGCATTTTCTGCGGATATCTTAGAGCTGTATTCTTTTATAACTACTTTAAAACTGAATCCATCAGAAGGCTTTGAAAGAATGCTATCTCTTTTTTGAGATAAACTGATCGAATCCATGGCAGTGGCAATGGTATCAAGTGCAAGGTTTTTTTCAACTTTAAGGGTGTCACTATTATTTGTTACAGGTTGCTCCGAATCATTTTTAGTGAGGAAATAATACATTGCTCCGGCTACCACAACAATCATTAGCACAACTATCAGTAATACGCTGCTTTTACCTTTGCTTTCTCTTTCTGGTGTTTTAAAGATCGGCTCCTCATCTTCTTTGTCCTGCTTTAGAGGAGCAAGGCTGCCCAGTTTGGCGTTCATCTGGTTGCCCTGGACAAAATCATAAGTACCAAGTTGATTTTTTTGCAGTGTACCCAATCCTGGAATATGAAAAGGTTTTCCAATATTTAAAAATTGCCTGGCAAGAATGCCATAAGATTCCAGGTCTGATGTTGCGAGTGGTTTTATTTTGCGGGTTTGTTGCACAATAAAATCAACCAATCCATCTTCCTGATCTGCATGTGGATCATACAAAAAATCAATAGCGCCGGCGGGTAATACAACTTCTTTATCATTTTCTGAAGAGAGTGTAACCTGTGGAGAGACAGTAAAACTTCCAATATTCTGTAAACTTACCTTTTTGTTATTGTACAAATATTGGACTACCAGTTGTTCTACCTTCATAGAGAAATTGTTGTGAGGAGCAAACCTACATTTTATTGCTAATATAGCCAAGCAAAGCTGCAATTGCTGTAAATTTGCATCATGTTATCCAGGGAGCAAAGTGGTTTTATTCAGTATTGGGAGGCTAACAGGCAACGCTATAGCAGCTTTTCAAGTAAAATTTCCCGCGGGCTTCCATTTGCAGTAATTTTTTTTATCCCCATTTTATTATTTGTGGGTATAGTGTATTTATTTTTCCCAGAGTGGTATGCAAAAGTTTCAGATACATCTACGGCAAGTCTTATTGTGGCTTCCATTGCTGTTTTTATAGCTATATTATTTTTCGCATATTTCAGAATGCATTTTAAATGGGAGATGAATGAACAATTGTATCATGAATTGTTATACAAACAAAAAAAGAATGACTTACCGAATTGATTTTATGTCTTATCTTATAGTAAAACAAGGAAAATTATGAAAAAACTGGTATGGATAACGTGCAGTATTTTATTTTTTGCAGCCTGCAAAAAGAACACAAGTAAATGCGAGTTTACTGAGTCCGCTGCATCTGCATCACAAACGGAAAGAACCAATATTGAAAATTACCTGGCTGCAAATTCTCTTGCTGCCTTCCAGCATACCAGTGGAGTATTTTACAACATCACCACTGCAGGCACTGGCGCTAAACCCAATGTTTGTTCTGTTATAAGAGTAAAATATTCCGGGTATTTATTTAACGGTACCTTGTTTGATTTCTACACTCAGCCTAGCGGGATAAGTTTTGTACTGGGACAATTAATTGTAGGATGGCAAAAAGGATTGCCTGAAGTTGCTGCAGGAGGATCCATAATCTTGTATATACCACCATCGCTGGGATATGGCGCAGTTGATAAAAGAGATGCAAATGGCAATATCGTAATTCCTGCAAACTCATATTTAAAATTTGTGATAGAACTCATGGATGTTCAATAGGAAAGTTTGGGAAGTTTAGTTGTTTCAGGGTTTAAGAGTATGTTCCGAAGATGAATTTGGAATGTTTTGCTGAATGTAAATAACAAACTACAAAAAAGAATTAATTGATTGGAGAGGCTGTCCTAAAAGCAAATTTAAGGCAGCCCCTTTTTATGCCATCCAATATGGGTTGCTTTAAATGTTTTTTATTTTAGATTGATTTTCTTGTTATAGCTCTTTAATATAATTTTCTTGTAGTTCTTTACTGGCTAAAAATGTTTTTCTTTCCCTTTTTCCTGCTCTTTATGCGGCTTTTTTATTTATATCCCATTCTAAAGACTGTAACTCAAACTCGGTGGGTGCTTTCTTTTTTCTACGCAGTATAAACCACTTTCATTTTTGAAAATAAAAAAGAGGCTGCCCTTTTAAGACAGTCTCTTTTTTATATGTCGGGCGAACAAGATTCGAACTTGCGACCCCACGCCCCCCAGACGTGTGCGCTACCGGGCTGCGCTACCGCCCGAACTGCGGTTTTCCTAAGCCGCAAAAGTAAAGGCAAATCATTAAATCGCAAAACGATTAATGTATTTAGGCCTTCTTATATCATTAAGCCTTTAAATCATTATTTTTGACAAATATTCGCCTATATAAAATTGTTCATTAACCCAAACCAATATGCCCAATATCTTAATTATTGATGATGAAAAAGCCATAAGAAAAACCCTTACAGAAATTTTAAGCTTTGAAGGATATAAAATTGATGAAGCTTCTGATGGTGAAGAAGGTCTGAAACGATTCACCGAAAAAAATTACGATATCGTTATCTGCGATATAAAAATGCCAAAACTTGATGGCATAGAATTTTTAGAAAGATCAAGGCTGATAAATGCGGATGTGCCGGTAATCATGATTAGCGGCCATGGTAATATTGATACGGCCGTAGAAGCTGTTAAAAAGGGAGCCTTTGATTACATAAGCAAACCGCCTGATTTAAACAGGCTTCTAATAACCCTTCGCAATGCCATGGACAGGCAGAACCTTGTTTCTGAAACCAAGGTGCTGAAGCGCAAAGTGAGTAAGATTCAGGAAATGGTAGGCGAAAGCAAAGCGATACAAAAAATTAAAGATACCATTGATAAAGTTGCACCCACAGAAGCAAGGGTAATGATCACAGGAGATAATGGTGTGGGCAAGGAAATGGTAGCACGTTGGATTCATGAAAAAAGCAACCGCAATAGCGGCCCGATGGTGGAGGTTAATTGTGCAGCCATTCCAGGGGAACTAATAGAAAGTGAATTATTTGGTCATGAAAAAGGATCGTTTACATCTGCAATAAAACAACGCATTGGAAAATTTGAGCAGGCCAATGGTGGCACACTGTTCCTTGATGAAATTGGAGATATGAGCCTGAATGCCCAGGCCAAAGTGCTGCGAGCACTGCAGGAAGGGAAAATTACAAGAGTCGGCGCTGATAAAGACATTAACGTAGATGTTAGGGTGATTGCTGCTACTAATAAGGATTTATTAAAAGAAGTGGATGCTAAAACTTTCCGGCTGGATTTATATCACCGCCTGGGTGTTATTATTATTCATGTACCTTCTCTTAATGAACGAAGTGAAGATATTCCTCATTTAATACAATATTTTTTGAAGTTGATTGCTGCGGAATATGGCCAGCCCAAAAAGGATATGGATAAACAAGCGGTAGAAGTTTTACAGCAGCACAACTGGAGCGGAAATATCAGGGAACTACGAAATGTGGTGGAAAGGCTTATTATACTTTCTTCAAATAAAACCATAACGTCAGATGATGTATTAACCTACGTACTTCCCAAATAAAGATTACAAAAGAATAAGTTAATAATGGCCTTAAATTAAGCTTAGGCAGGTTTTAAATTTCATAATTCACATAACAACATTAGTTTTGGCAATCACAAAATTTATTATATGAGTATTGGCTGGATCATTTTTATTATTGCTGCCCTTGGATGGCATATCGGTATGTATGGTATGTTTAAAAAAGCAGGCATCGAAGGCTGGAAAGCTTTTATCCCTTTTTATAATACATGGTGCATTGTAGAAAAAATTGAACTGAAAAAAACCTGGTTCTTCCTTCAGTTTATTCCGATAGCTGGCCAATTCATTACCATCTGGATCACTATAAAATTTGTAGAACATTTCGGCAGGTTTTCTGTGTTGCATCATGCTGCTACCGTGTTTGTACCATTTATTTATTTTCCATACCTGGGCTTTTCGCCTAATGAACGATATGCAGGGAAGAATGTAGTGAATAACTATAAAAAATCTGCAGCAAGAGAGTGGATAGATGCTGCAGCCTTTGCAATTGTAGCTGCCACACTCATTCGCACTTTTGTATTTGAAGCTTATACAATACCCACACAATCAATGGAGAAAACATTGCTCGTAAATGATTTTCTTTTTGTAAGTAAGTTTAGTTATGGCCCCCGCATTCCTAATACACCAATTGCTATGCCTTTCGTGCATCATACGCTGCCTTTTTCAAATTCCAAATCATATTCAGAGGCAATTAAGATTCCTTATACACGCTGGTTTTCAAGCCCTGTAAAAAGAAACGATGTTGTTGTTTTTAATTTCCCGGTAAATGATACATTGATAAATGATGAAGTGAATTTTGGTAGCAGGGTAACCTATTACCAGGCCATAAGAGAAGGCGGGCGAGAAGCTGTATGGAACAAATTTGGAGATTTGATAATTACCCGCCCGGTAGATAAACGTGAGAATTTTATTAAGCGTTGTGTAGCTGTGGGTGGTGATGTGTTGCAGGTAGTTCATGGACAGGTTTTGGTGAACGGTCAGCCACAACCAGCCTTTCCTC
>JBDSYV010000164.1:0-3698 GCA_040110925.1 Ferruginibacter sp.
CATTGAAATAACCATTCAAAAGCAGCATTTATTCCAACTGAAGATGATTATTCAAATGCTCAATATAGGAGTCATTGTTAGGTTATTCCATGTGGCTAAAATCAAATAATATAAACACATGAAATGAAATTAATTTATTTCCTTTTTCTTTTGGTGATATTAGGATCTTGTTCCGGTGACTCCCTTCCCAAAGAAATTATACCTCCAACACAAATGCAGGATGTACTTTGGGATTATTTGAGAGCAGATGTATATACAACAGATTTTATTGTCACTGACTCTACTAAAAATGCAGTTACAGAAAATATACGTTTACAAAAGATAGTTTTCGCAAAACATAAAGTGAGTAAGCAACAGTTTTATAAAAGTTATAATTACTACCTGGAACATCCGGAACTAATGACTCAATTGCTAGACAGTATGATGGCAATGCAAAACAGGAAGCAAATAAATATAAGCGATTCAATCCTGCAAAAACGGGAGAAACCTTTAAAAAATTTGAAAGTAATGTAATAAGTAATTGGTATGAACAAAGTTTATAAAAATGCAGAAACGGCTTTAGGCGATATTAAAGATGGTGATACTTTAATGCTGGGCGGTTTTGGTCTTTGCGGTATCCCAGAAAATGGCATTGCAGCGCTGGTAAAACTGGGCGTAAAAAATCTTACTTGTATCAGCAATAATGCCGGGGTTGATGACTTTGGAATTGGCCTTATGCTGCAACAAAAGCAAGTGAAAAAAATGATTTCTTCTTATGTAGGAGAAAATATTGAATTTGAAAGACAGCTTTTGAGCGGTGAATTAGAAGTAGAGTTGGTACCACAGGGAACTCTGGCAACCCGGTGCATGGCAGCAGGGTATGGAATGCCTGCGATTTATACTCCCGCAGGTGTGGGAACAGAAGTGGCTGAAGGAAAAGAAATACGACAATTTAATGGGAAAGATTATTTGCTTGAATATGCCTTTGATGCAGATTTTGCCATTGTAAAAGCATGGAAGGGTGATGAACATGGGAACCTTATTTTTAAAGACACAGCAAGAAATTTTAACCCGCTGATGGCTATGGCTGGAACAATAACCATTGCCGAAGTAGAGGAACTGGTACCCGCCGGAGCATTAGATCCTAACCAGGTGCATACACCAGGTATTTATGTGCAGCGTATTTTCCAGGGAACTAATTATGAAAAAAGAATTGAGCAGAGAACAGTGAGGAAAGGCCCCCCAACCTTACACGAGGGGATTTAAAATGCAGTCTTTTTTAACCAGTAAAATTCATTATGCATTCAACATTTTATTATGCCATTAGATAAATACCAGATAGCACAACGGATTGCAAAAGAATTAAAGGATGGCTTTTATGTAAACCTTGGCATAGGCATACCAACACTTGTTGCCAATTATATTCCTGTAGGCGTAAATGTTGTTTTGCAAAGTGAAAATGGTCTGTTGGGTATGGGGCCCTTTCCTATTGATGGTGAAGAAGACCCTGATTTAATAAATGCAGGAAAGCAAACCATCACCACTGTGCCTGGTTCATCATTTTTTGATAGTGCACTTAGCTTTGGAATGATTCGCTCGGGTAAGGTTGACTTAACAGTACTGGGTGCCATGGAAGTCAGCGATACTGGTGATATTGCCAACTGGAAAATACCCGGCAAAATGGTGAAGGGAATGGGAGGCGCAATGGACCTTGTCGCTAGTGCAAAAAATATTATCGTTGCTATGATGCATACTAATCCCAAAGGAGAAAGTAAATTATTGTCTTCATGTTCTCTTCCACTTACCGGGGTGCATTGTGTAAAAAAAATTGTTACTGATTTAGCTGTGTTGGAAATAAATGAAAACGGTTTCCTGCTTTTAGAAACAGCTCCTGGAGTGTCTGTAGAAGAAATACAATCCAAAACTTTAGGACGGTTAATTGTGAGCAATGAGGTGAAGGAAATGACAATAGACAATTGACAATAAGCAATAGTCAAAAATTGAAAGTCAATAAACAAAAAGTCAATAAATAAAACACCAAACAACAGACAATTGACCAATGACTCTTTTCACCATATCCAAAATAAACGTCTTGTGGTTATTGGCGGTGGAGCGGCTGGTTTTTTTTGTGCAGTTAATGCGGCAAGAGCACACCCTAAGGTTGAAGTAATTCTTCTCGAGAAAACTTCAAAGCTATTAAGCAAAGTTAAAGTGAGCGGAGGTGGTCGCTGCAATGTTACGCATGCTTGTTTCAGCATAGCCGAAATGATTAAAAAATATCCCCGTGGCTCAACCTTCTTAAAAAAAGCATTCCATCATTTTTTTACAACTGATACTATTGCCTGGTTTGAAGAAAGAGGCATTACTCTAAAAACAGAAGCAGATGGCAGGATGTTTCCCGTGACCGATAATTCGCAGACCATTATTGATTGCCTGCTCAGTGAAGCGAATAAGTATAAAGTGCAAGTTATCATGAATGCGCAAGTAATAGCAGTTGATAGAGAACAGATGACAGAGGATAGGGAAAAGATGTTAGATGACAGTGGACAGTGGACAGTAAACAGTTCATTGAAGAAAGATGTCAGTAATCAGTCATCGGTTGTCGGTCGTCAGTCGTCGGTTGTCGGTGGCCAATTTAAACTCCAGCTTAATAATGAAAGAACACTCACCGCAGATTATGTCTGCATTGCCTCTGGTGGTTATGCCAAATCATCACAGTTTGATTGGATAACTAAACTGGATCACCACATTGCTTCACCAGTACCATCGTTGTTTACATTTAACCTTCCAAAACATCCTATTACTGCATTAATGGGAATAAGTGTTGAAAATGTACAAGTAAAAATTCCTGGTACAAAATTGCAGCAGCAGGGACCGTTGCTCATTACCCATTGGGGCCTTAGTGGTCCTGCAGTTTTAAAATTATCTGCGTGGGGTGCTGAAATTTTTGCCTCTAAAAATTATCACTATCAAATCTTAATCAACTGGCTGCCCGATTATCACGAAAATAGCATGATACAAAAATTGCAGGCTTTAAGATTTAGCCTTGCTTCACAAAAAATTATTAACCGTAATCCCTTTTTATTGCCATCAAGGCTATGGGAATTTTTATTGTCAACTGCAGCAGTGCCTGCAGAAATGCGCTGGGCTGACCTGCCGGCAAAAGCACAGAACAAATTAGCCAAATTGCTTTGTGCTAATGAATATGATGTAAAAGGCAAAACAACTTTTAAGGAAGAATTTGTAACAGCAGGCGGCGTACAACTTGATGAAATAGATGCTTCAACTATGCAAAGCAGAATAGTACCCAATTTATATTTTGCCGGGGAAGCAATGAATGTAGATGGCATCACAGGTGGATTTAATTTTCAACATGCCTGGTCAAGTGGGTGGATTGCATCAGAACTCAAATCATCTGATAAATCATAAACATGTTTTTATTTATAATTTCTTTAGTGACCTCAGATTTATGACTACATTTTGTTTGCCGTAACTTGCCGTTGTGAAAAAAATAGATGGCTATATCATTAAAAGCTACCTGACAACTTTCTTTTTTTGTCTCTTGCTGATGACGGCAATTGTAGTTGTTGTAGATATAAGTGAAAAGACAGATGATTTTGTAAAATCTAAGTTGCCCGCCTGGCGCATTTTAACTGATTATTATTTTGGTTTTGTGCCTCGAATAGATGCAATGCTCTTCCCCTTATTCATTTTTATTT
>JBDSYV010000165.1:0-14987 GCA_040110925.1 Ferruginibacter sp.
AAAGAGAATGTCTTTAGGTTTTTTAATTAGCTGCCAGCTAAAATTTATAACAGCAGGCAGGAAAAATATCAGCAACACGGCAACCGTCCATGCCCAGTACATACTGGAAAAACACCAACCATAAATGAGCATAGTTAGCAATGCCAGGGGCACAAAGCTCCGGCGGAGATTATCAGAGATTTTCCAAAGAGATAAAAAAGAAAGAGAATTTTTTTTTAATGCTTTATGCCCGCATGGCACCCAGGGCATCAACCACGCAGAAATCTGCCAATCGCCACGTATCCACCTAAGCCTTCTCTGCAGATCTGCAAAATAGCTGGAAGGATAATTTTCATATAGCTGAATATCTGTTACTAATCCTGCACGTGCATAAGCGCCTTCTAAAAGATCGTGGCTTAGTATACGATTTTCAGGGAAACGGTCCTTTAGTGCTTGTTCAAATGCCGCCACATCATAAATGCCTTTGCCAATAAAAGATCCTTCTCTAAACAGGTCCTGGTACACATCGGATATGGCCTTGGTATAAGGATCGGTACCCGGCTCATTTCCGTGCATGCGTGCATAGAGGCTGCTTCCGTCGCCAGGAAGACTATTGGAAACCCTTGGCTGTAAAATACTATAACCTTCTGTAACAATTTTCTTTCGTTCATTATAAATGGGCTGGTTTAACGGATGTGCCATAGTAGCCACCATTTGCCGGGCTACATCCTTAGGTAGCAAAGTATCTGTATCTAAAGTAATAATATATTTTGTTTTCGTGTAAATGTTTTCGGCTGCGTGTACTAAAATAAAATTCTCTTTTCCATGGCCATAGATCAATGCATTCAGGTGGCCAAGTTTACCCCGCTTGCGCTCATAACCCATCCATTTTTTTTCCTTTCGGTTATATTTCCTTGGCCTGTGAAACAGCATAAATTTTTCATTATCAGCAAACTGGTATTTCCTGTTCAGGGCAATTATTTTATCCTTTGCATAATTCAATAAAATTTCATCATCATCTTTAAATTCAGTATCTGAATCGTTGAAATCAGTAAGTAATGCAAAGGAAATATTCTTATCCCTGTTGGCCAGGAATCTTACTTCAAGATCTTCTGTAAGTTGGTTGATTGTACCGCTGGTTCCAAGCAGTGTAGGTATCACCAGCATTGTGGCAAATTCATCCGGGATAGCTTTGGAGAAATCCATTCTTGGCAGCAAGCCGGGAGTTGCAATTATGTTTGCCAGCCAGTTGCAAAGTGTCAATGCTAATTGTGAAAAAGCTGTCCATACCACTATAGCGAGTAATCCTATCCACCAATGTAATAGATTAGATCCAAAAATTAACCAGAGAAACCCGGCACTAAGGAACAAAGTCAATAAAATTATTGATCCTATATAGAGTAGCATTGGCACTTTACCTGCAGTTTTTCTGCATCTTTCCTCCAGGTTATATTTTACTTTGGATTTTTTTTCTATAGCGCAAATCCCCTTATCTACCAGGTAATAACCAATATGTTTTCTTTTTGTGATATCCCCTGAATATGAGGACGCCTCCATGAAGGCAAGTTCTGTGACTTCCATTTCGGTGAGTAGGCTGTTTTTTGAAATCTTTTCAATGGCATGCCTGTATTGATCCCGGGTTTGAAAGTCCATCAGGGGGTAGAAACTATCCAGTACTAATAATTTTTCGATGGCAGAAGTATCTTCTACAAATTGCTGCCAGTCTGTTGTGCTCAGAAATCTTAAGCTACTGATGCTATTACTGATTGAAACCTGGCTTGCTGCCTGTTGCTGATTTTCAAGTTGCACCATTTGTGCAGTACTGGATCCTTCTTCCTGTAGCCGCTGTTCAATCCAGTTTAGGGCCAGGGATAACATGCTGCCTTTTTCCTGCAGCAGCCTGGTGAGTTCGGCCACAAAAGATGTTTCCATGGGTAGGGAACTGCGGGCCATATCTGCAATAACCAGGACAAGATTTTTCGGTTTTTTATCTGCAGCTTCCCACATGAGGTCCGCCCATTTTGTTGCCAGGTTTTTATTTTCAATATCAAGAGATATTTGTAAAGAAAGCCGGCGAAGGTTTTCCAGCAAAGCAAGCCTCAGCATTATGGGTACTGCCCACAGCTCGCCAATCTGTAAAGTAGACGTTGTTTGAAAACTATTTATAAAACCTTTAAGTATGCGTAAGTTAACGTGCCCGTCACTATGGGAAATTATTTCTACAGCTATATCATAAATTCGGGGTAAACCTGCAGACACTCCTTTTTCTAACTGTGGCAGGCTCCTACTATAACCTTTGGGTAAATGTTTTTTGGCAATGTAAATCTGTTCTTCAATCAGGTAGAAATTATCCAACAGCCACTCGGCTGCTGGCGACACCCTGGTATTATTTTTTACCTGCCTGCTTAGCTGGGCATATACCTCCAGAAGTATGTCTTCGTTTTCCGCAAGCCGCTTAAGTAATTGTTCGGGAGGCTTTTTATCTAGCAGCTTATATCTTTTTGCAAGGATTATTGCATGCTGCTCCAGCTGGTAGCTAGTAAAGATTTCCCTGCGTAATGGTTGCTTTTCATTAGGATATGTAATTGAAGAACCATTTGTAAAAAATGGGTCTATAATATTTTTTTTAATTCCGGCTAATGCCCTTGGAAGTACATCAAAAAAATCCGATTTCCTATCTTTTCCCAGATGCACTTTCATCTTTTTATATGATTTAAGTAATCGCTGTAAGAATCCCCGGACAACTACTATTAAACTAGTGTCCTTTCAATTAACTTAACAGTTAAGCTAATGAGGTATTTAATAAATGGCCGTCAAGGCCTTGTATGTGGCAAAACCGGCCCATATCTTAAATGGCGTGACCTGTTTTTTTTGCCAGGATATAAAATATCATGTGCTGTTTCATAACCCTCATCCGAGGCATGTTTAACCATCTCCCGGCCCTCTTCAATTCTTTTTTTTAATAATAGAAGCGTAATAAAACCAAAAAATACTAAGCTTATTACTGTAATGCTGGTCTTCATGTGTAAAATTTTATTTACACATGATGCAAAAAATGTTCCAGCAGCGCTTAGTGGTTTGAAAATGAGGGTTATAGCCAAATAAATTATATTTGGCAAATAACTGCCATAGATGATTGCAATTTTGGTGAATCCTGCATCCGGAAATAAAAATGCATATCAAACCGGACTGAAGCTGCAAGATATGCTTCGGTTAAAAAAACTGGATTATGTTTTATTTTATGACGCCTGGCCACTAACACTCATTGACTATACTGAAGCATGGATTGTAGGGGGAGATGGGACTATTAATTATTACCTGAATTATTATAAAGATAACCGAATTACTATTGTTGTTTTTCCGGCAGGCACCGGAAATGATTTTGCCTGGAAACTTTATGGCGACATGCCGCTGCAAAATCAGGTGGATCATGTACTGAATGTTCAGGCAAAAAATATTGATACCTGTATTTGTAATGATATGCTCTATGTAAATAGTGCAGGCATTGGCTTTGATGGCGAAGTACTGAAATCAATGAAGTCAATCAGGAGGCTGGGAGGGCACCTTGGTTATTTGTGGATAGTAATTAAAAAGATCTTTAGTTTTAAGGAGTTTAGTTTTAAAATAATAATTGATGACAAAGTTTATCATGAAAAATTTCTATTAGTTGCTGTAAATAATTCCACACGAACTGGAGGAGGATTTTTTGTAACACCCCATGCATCACTTACTGATGGCAAACTGGATATGTTACTTTGCCGTCCTTTGAGTTTATTTAAAAGATTACTTTACCTTCCGGTTATTGAAAAAGGTAAACATTTGCATTTGCCTTTTATTGAATACCTACAACCGAAAAATATTTCTATAGAAACAACTGTAAATGTTTATGCACAGCTGGATGGAGAACTGATTGAAGGGAGTAAATTTATTTTTGGCATTTTACCGGGTTGGCTTAGCATAAAATATTAGTGAACCTGGTAAAGGAGAATAAACTGAATGTTATAAAAATATATTAAATGAAATTATTACTACATCTATTAGGAGTGCTCTGTTTTATACAGGCACAAGCTCAACGCACATCGGGCGGTGCATTAAAGCCTGCACAGGCCAACATGGATATTAAGCATTATTCCATTGTGCTTGACCTGGATGTAAAAACAAAAAGCATTTCCGGTTTTTGTATTGTGGATTTTAATTTATTAGCCCCAGCAAAGGAAATAGTACTGGATTTTGCTGATTCCTTTTCAGTGCAACAAATAAAACTGAATGATATACCCATTGTTTTCGAATACAAAAACAACCTGCTTACCTTATCCAATTCTTCACTATTCTCTGCAGGCAGAACATCAGTAAAGATTAGTTATTCGGGCAAACCACATGTGGCTACAAGGCCACCCTGGGATGACGGATTTACCTGGACCACAGATTCAACAGGAAAAACATGGATTGCGGTGACAGCAGAACAAGCGGGCGGAAAGACTTTTTTTCCCTGTAAAGATCATCCTTCTGATGAACCCGAAGAAGGCGCAGATATGATCATAACTGTACCTAAAGGCCTGGTAGTTGCCGGACCTGGCCTATTGATAGAAACCAAAAAGCAAAATAACAAAACTAGCTTTCACTGGAAAACCAATTACCCTATAAATAACTATAGCCTGGTATTTAATGTGGGTGATTATAAAAAAGTTTCAAAGGATTATACCACTATAAATGGTAACAAGGTTCCCATGGAGTTTTATGTACTTAGGCATAATGTACCAAAAGCCGCATATCACCTTCAACTGCTGGACCGCAGCATGCATATACAGGAAAAATATTTTGGTGAATACCCATGGGCAAAAGAAAAAATTGCCATTGTAGAAACGCCCCACCTGGGCATGGAACATCAAACCATGAATGCCTATGGAAACAATTTTAAATATGCAAAACTGGGCAAATATGATTTTGACTGGTTGATGCATCATGAACTTGGCCATGAGTGGTGGGGCAATAAAGTAACTGTAAATGACTGGGCAGATTACTGGATACAGGAAGGTATTTGCACATTTGGCGATGCATTGGCAAGACGGGAACTGGAGGGTGAGAAGAGCTATATCGAATTTTTTCAAAACGGGTCACTAAATTTCCAGAACTTAAAGCCCATTGTGCAGGGTAAAGACCTGGACGAAGCCACTGCATACATAGGAGATATTTATGGTAAAGGCGCATTTTTTATGCATAGCCTAAGATACCTGCTGGGCGATAGTATTTTTTTTCCGACTTTAAAATCATTTATTGCAGATAGTGCCTACACTTATAGGAATACTGTAAATACGGATATGGTAGAAAAACATTTTAGCAAACATTCGGCACAGTCATTAAAACCGTTTTTTGATTTATTTTTAAGAACTACCAACCGCCTGGAAATTTTAGTAGTTAATACTAAAAATGGGTATAGTATCAGTATTAAAAACCTGAATATGGATCTGCCTGTTGACGTTAAAACTTCCGATGGTACCCGACAGGTAATAATTCCTGCCTCAAAATCGGTGGTTTTAAAAAGTAATATTCTTCCTGTTATTGATGCGGATATGTATTATTTTAAAAGAGTGACTTATGAATAAATTGTTGCTCACTTATTTTTAGTAATCATAAAAAAGTTCAATAGGCTTTAATAGTTCTCTAAGGGTTAATCAGCTCCGCTGAATTAATATGCCTGCATTTGCCCTTGTATTCAAAAGTTTTATGACATTTTTTCACCTTTTTCCCTTGGCATAATCATTGACAACCATTGATTAAACAATAAAAATCAACAACATGGCAAAAATAATTGGAATTGACCTCGGTACAACAAATAGTTGCGTTTCCGTAATGGAAGGCAACGAACCCGTGGTAATAGCAAATGATGAAGGCCGCCGTACAACGCCTTCTGTAGTAGCGTTTTTAAAGAATGGTGAGCGTAAAGTAGGAGACCCGGCAAAAAGGCAGGCGATTACAAATCCGCAGAATACCATTAGCAGCGTAAAGCGTTTTATGGGCCGCAGATTTGATGAAGTTACTGAAGAAAGCAGCCATTGGAGTTATAAAGTGGTAAAAGGTGACAATAATACGGTTCGTATTGACATAGATGGCAGAATGTACACACCACAGGAAATAAGTGCTATGGTATTGCAGAAGATGAAAAAGACTGCGGAGGATTACCTTGGCCATGAAGTACATGAGGCCGTGATAACAGTGCCAGCATATTTTAACGATGCGCAGCGCCAGGCTACAAAAGAAGCTGGTGAAATTGCAGGATTAAACGTACGCAGAATTGTGAACGAACCTACTGCTGCAGCCCTTGCTTATGGGATGGATAAAAAAGGAAAAGACCAAAAAATTGCGGTGTTTGATTTAGGGGGCGGAACCTTTGATATATCTGTTTTGGAACTTGGTGATGGTGTTTTTGAAGTGAAAAGCACTAATGGTGATACACACCTGGGTGGTGATGATTTTGATAAAGTGATAATGGATTGGCTTGCTGATGAATTTAAAAATGATGAAGCGATTGACCTGCGTAAAGACCCAATGGCATTGCAGCGTTTGAAAGAAGCTTCTGAAAAAGCAAAAGTGGAATTGTCTTCTTCTTCGGAAACAGAAATAAATCTTCCTTACGTTACAGCAGTTGATGGTGTTCCAAAACATTTAGTTAAAAAATTGACCCGTGCTAAATTTGAAGCACTTGCTGATAAATTATTTGAGCGTTGCCTGAAGCCTTGCGAAGCTGCATTGAAAGATGCAAACATTAGTACTTCACAAATTGATGAAGTAATATTGGTAGGTGGTAGTACACGTATTCCAAAAGTCCAGGAAATAGTAGAAAAATTCTTTGGCAAAAAGCCTAATAAAGGTGTGAACCCCGATGAAGTTGTTGCAGTAGGTGCAGCTATTCAGGGTGCGGTATTAACCGGTGAAGTAAAAGATGTGTTGTTACTAGATGTTACACCGCTTAGTCTTGGTATAGAAACCATGGGAGGTGTGATGACAAGATTGATTGATAGCAACACAACTATTCCAACCAAAAAATCAGAATCCTTTAGTACTGCAGCTGATAACCAACCGGGCGTTCAGATCCATGTATTGCAGGGCGAAAGGCCGATGAGCAACCAGAACAAAAGCCTTGGTATGTTCAACCTCGATGGCATACCACCAGCACCAAGGGGCGTTCCGCAGATAGAAGTAACATTCGACATTGATGCCAATGGTATCCTTCATGTAAGTGCTAAAGATAAAGGCACTGGCAAAGAACAAAAGATTCGCATTGAGGCTGGTAGCGGATTGAGCAAAGAAGAGATTGAGAAAATGAAAAATGAGGCAAAAGCAAATGAAGCGAGTGATAAAATTGAAAAGGAAAAAGTAGAGAAAATAAACCAGGCAGATAGTTTGATTTTCCAGACGGAAAAACAACTGAAAGAATATGGTGAAAAAATTCCTGCTGAGAAGAAAGGGGCGATTGAAGCAGGTGTGGAAAAATTGAAAACAGCACATAAAGCACAGGACCTGGCACAAATAGATGCAGCAATGACTGAACTGAATGCCGCATGGACCGCTGCAAGCGAAGACATGTATAAGGCTACGCAAGATGGCTCAGGTGCACAACCCGGTGCGGAAGGCTCTGCAAATGGAAACGGCGAAGCAGGAACAGGAACTGAAGCTGCTGGTGAAGAAAATGTAACCGATGCTGAGTTTGAGGAAGTGAAATAAAAATACAATATATAGCTTATATGATAATAAGCTAATGAAATAAAAAACCGCGGCAGATGCTGCGGTTTTTTTAGGGTTTACCCCCTGAATAAAAAAATGCCGAATAATATTTTCATCATTCCGGCGTTTCATACCAGACTAACCAAAAAACATAGGTATGAAAAAAGCCATTATCCTTATTTCGTTTACAGCCATTCTTGTTTCATGTTCCAAATCAGTAACTGTGCAGCAAGCTGCTAACAATCACTATAGAAGCTGCAGGCCAGTTAAGTAGGTACATTCGTTTTGAACTTATCACGTTTCCTGCGAATTATTTTTCTTAATTTTTCACATCCAGCGCTTTTATTTGCGCCTTGTAGGCTGTTGGTAAAATCAACGATTTTATCCATACATCCATTTTTAATTTCCTGCTGAATTTATAAAAAGGCAGAAACAATTTCAACCATCCTACATTGCTAAGACCCAATAATTCTTTTACCCTCAGCGGTAAAATTAACTGCTGCGATTCAAGTAATAATTGAAACCTGAACAGGCCCAGGTGTTTATAATATTGTTTGTAAAGATCTGTTGTGTATTTACTTTTTGCCAGGTCGGTTTCCAAATGTTCAGCATGCATGACCATCCACTCTGGGTAATTAATGGGCAATCCTTTAAGTTTCATTCTTGTACCCACACGGTAAAAGACATTAAACAATTCTTCTTTTTCATTATCATCTAATTTTCTTTCCAGCAATTCATATGCCGCCAGGGAATAATAGATCAGCATGAATAGTACATCACGATAGGCCCAATCAGGAATTTGAGCATTTCGGCTTTTTTCAATACCGGAATGAATGGCTGTTATTTTATCAATGGCAAGATGGGCTGCATGACTTTCGGCAAAAATAATTTGCCTTGCATATTCTACAGTAGAAAATAATCTTCCCAGAGGGTCTGCTGGTAATTTGCCGGTGAAGTATAACCAATCAACAGCCTTGTTTAATGCAAACTCTGCGGCAGCACCGGCAAAAATAAAAAGGATGTTATCGGATTTACCCCAAATCTTTCTTACAATAGAATCCTTATCAACAAAATAATCAACCGGGGTATCCATAATGGTAAGTTGGGGCGATAATTGTCAATACTGCTCAGAAGCATTCGGAAAATCCTTTGCCTTTACATCAACAATATATTGCTTTACGGCACCCGTAACCTGTTCATGCATATTCAAATACTGGCGTAGGAACCGGGGTTTAAATTCAGTATTAATGCCCAGCATATCATGCATAACTAGTACCTGTCCATTGCAATTGCCACCTGCGCCTATACCTATGGTAGGAATAGAAAGACTGGCAGAAACTTCTGCAGCAAGTGTGGCTGGTATTTTTTCTAAAACAATGGCAAAGCATCCGGCTTCCTGCAAGAGTAAGGCATCCTGTTTTAATTTATTTGCTTCCACTTCTTCTTTTGCTCTTACCGTGTAAGTGCCAAATTTATAAATGCTTTGTGGTGTAAGGCCAAGGTGGCCCATAACGGGTATTCCGGTGCCTACAATTCTTTTTACGGATTCAATTACTTCTTCGCCACCCTCCAGCTTTATGGAATGGCCACCAGTTTCTTTCATAATACGGATAGCAGAATTGAGGGCTTCTTTACTATTGCCCTGGTAACTACCAAAAGGCATATCCACAACAACAAGGCAACGGTTAGTGCCACGCACCACAGAACATGCATGATAAATCATCTGGTCAAGTGTAATGGGTAAAGTAGTTTCATGACCCGCCATCACATTGCTGGCGCTATCTCCTACAAGAATGATATCAATTCCTGCCGCATCAAATATTTTTGCAAAGGAAAAATCATAAGCCGTAATCATGGAAATTCTTTCTCCATTGGCTTTCATTTTTTGCAGGGTGTTGGTGGTGATTTTTTTAATTTCTTTATTAACTGACATGCTAAGGATTTTTAATGAAGTGAAGGAACGTCCCTGCATTTAGAATAAAACGATCCGCAGCAAAAGCGGATGTAAAAGTAGATTTATTTTCTGATTTTCATTTCTTCATAAAGATGCTGTACCAAACCATCTGCAAGTCCGATCTTTGGCACATAAATTTCCTGTGCGTTAGCCCATCTCATAGCGTTTATATAAATCAGCAAAGCAGGCACTATCACATCCGCCCGGTCCTCCCGCAATCCATATTTTTCAATCCTGTCATCCAGGGATACAGCATCAAGCTCTTTATAATAATCTCTTAATAAATCAATTTGCAAAGGCTTTCCATCTTTTTTCTTGCTAAGCGAAAACACTTTGTTGATGTTTCCACCACTACCAATGGCAATTACATCCTGGTGTCCTTTGGTTACTGCCCTGATGGTAGTTTTCATTTCTTCCCATAATGATTCTTCCACCTGTTTCTTAAGCAATCGTATAGTTCCTATGTTAAATGAATTTTTAAAAACCAGTATGCCGCTGCTGAAAAAAGAAATTTCTGTACTACCTCCACCTACATCAATGTACATATAACTGTGATCCTTATCCATATTTTCCGCCACATGGTTTTCATATACGAGACTGGCTTCTGTTTCTCCGCTTATAACCTCAATGTTAATACCGGTTTGCGCTTTTACCATTTTTAAAATATCGCCGGCATTGGCCGCATCACGCATTGCACTTGTGGCACAAGCCTTCACGGCCTCAACCTTGTACGCAAGTATCAGGTGCTTAAAGGCATGCATGGTTTCCATGAGCATGGTTAATCTATCTTCAGAGATTATTTTTTTTTCAAACACATCGAACCCAAGCCTCAAAGGAACACGCACCAGGTTTTTTTTTGTGAAGACGGGCTTATTATTCTGTGATTCTGTTACCTCTGTAATCAATAGCCTTGCAGCATTACTTCCAATATCTATGGCGCCAAGTATCA
Source organism: Ferruginibacter sp. (assembly GCA_040110925.1). Classification (GTDB taxonomy): domain Bacteria; phylum Bacteroidota; class Bacteroidia; order Chitinophagales; family Chitinophagaceae; genus Ferruginibacter. The sequence continues at coordinate 10,605 of JBDSYV010000165.1, forward strand.
AAATGTTTTGTTTAGTATTTTAAATCGATTGTAACCGTTTAATGTTTTTGGTTTAGTGGGTTTAGTGGTTTAGCTATTTAAAATATTGCAGGCCCTAAACCTCTAAACCGCAAAACTCCTAAACTTATTTACCCACAACTATTCCTTTATTTTTTTGAAAAGATATTGATAAGTTTCTACCTGCGAACGCACCTTGGCTTTATTACGTGGGTTTACATAATGATTCTGGAGGTCATTGTCCAGGATGCGGGCCTTTACATTATCTCTTAATTGAATGTTTATGATGTCAATAATTTGCTTTTTAATGGCGGGTTCAAGTATTGGGCAGGCAGCTTCTAAACGGTGATCAATATTCCTGAGCATCCAATCGGCTGAGGAAATAAAAACTTTTTCTTTACCGAAATTGGTAAATATCATCACCCTGGCATGCTCAAGATATTCATCTATAATGCTGATGGCCTGTATTGGTATTTTAAATCTCCTGTTTTCTGTAAGCATGCAGCAAATACCCCTGATGATTAATTTCACTTCCACACCCGACTTAGCCGCATAATTTAACCTGTCTATCAACATTTCATCGCTTAATGAATTTACTTTAAGTATAATCCCTGCTGGTTTCTTATGTTTTGCTGCTTTTATTTCACGATTAATAAGAGTGAGCAATTGCCTGCGCATAGATACTGGGCTTATCATTAAAGTAGTGCATGCTTTTAAAAAGTTGCCCCTTGTTTTTGGATGCTCCAGGAAAGTAAAAATGCGGTTTACATCGGCCATAATATTTCTATCTGAAGTAAGCAGGCAATGATCCCCGTAGGTGAGGGCAGTTTTTTCATTAAGGTTTCCTGTGCTTACAAAGCCATAATGCGTGGTGGTATTGTTTACTCTTTTTTTTATGAGGCAAAGTTTTGCATGCACTTTAAGATTGGGTACACCAATTAGAACATTTACTCCTGCTTCTTCCAGTTCAGCTTTCCATGCAAGGTTGGCTTCTTCATCAAATCTTGCCCTTAGTTCCAGCATTACCGTTACCTGTTTTCCATTTCGCACAGCATTGGTTAACGTGTTGATGACTTTAGATCGGGATGCCAACCGGTAGCAGGTAATTTTAATACTAATTACCTGGGGATGAATTGCTGCTTCCCTTAGTAAATCAATTACGCTGTCATAAGAATGATATGGAAAATGGAGCATTACATCTTTTTCCATCACCACATCTGTTACATTATTTGTTTTGCTGAGCAGGGGATGAGTGAATGGTTTTTTCCGCATGCTTTTCTGTGAAAAAACCGCTTCTGGAAAATTGATAAAATCTTTGAAGTTGTGAATGCGCCCACCCGACACCAGGTTTTCCTTATGTGATAAACCAAGTCGTTTAACGAGATAGGTGAGGAGCGAAATATCAATATCCTTATCAAAAACAAAACGAACTGGTTTTCCTTTTTTCCTGTTCTTAAGACCCTTTTCAATTTTCTGCATAAGAGAAGTGGCCACATCATTGTCAATGTCAATCTCTGCATCACGGGTAAGTTTTATAGTATGAGCCGAAAATTCATCATAGCCGAAAAAGGAAAAAATATTGGGCAGGCAAAAGCGAATTACATCTTCCAGCAGGATAATATACTGTTCATTATTCTTTGGCGGCAATATCAAAAAACGTGTTAGGTGTCTTACAGGAACTGAAACAAGGGCAAAACGATTTTCAATGGATTTGTCTTTGCGTGATAATTTACAGGCGAGGTAAATACTTTTATCGTTGAGGACCGGAAAGCCATGAATGCTTTCAATCATAAGGGGCACGATGTAGCTTCTCACTTCATCATTAAAGTAATCCAGTACAAACTTCTGCTGTTCTCTGCTGAGTTTTTTTTCATTTACAAGGTGAATGTTTCGTTTCTCCAGGTCTTTGAAAATGTCTTCCCAGATGCCTTCAAATTCTGCCTGCTGTTTAATTACTTTTTCCTGTATTTCTTCCAGTATAATTTCTGGTTTAGATTCCAGGTGCATGTTGGCTTTCCTGCCCAGTTCTATCATTTTTTTAAGGGCAGCTACCCTTACCCTAAAAAATTCATCGAGGTTGTTGGAAAAAATGGCCATGAACCTGATGCGTTCAAGCAGGGGAACAGTTTCATCTGCCGCCTCCTGCAATACACGGTTATTAAATGATAGCCAGCTTATATCTCTTATTATCGTTTTTCGTTTGTGCAAATTCTGGGTTTTGGGATTTGCAAAATTAGTAGTAACTCACCAGCCTGTGGTTATGTGCAGATTAAATTATTATGAATTATCTGGTTCTATATTTTCGCCTTTTTCTTCAGTTAAATGCATAGAAATAAGTTGCGTGTTTTTGTTCATATAAGGAAGCAATAACAAAGCCAGTACGCCTGCTACAATAACAATACCTGTGCTTACTCCCCACATGAGCCAGCCAAAAGCTTTGCCAAGGGAGAATGAGATGCCATATATCGCAAGTGTTTGGCTTACAAAAAAAGGAAAGGAACCAATGCCCCCTGGTGTTGCTATCATTGCCAATGTTGCAAGAGACAGTACAGAAAATGCTGCTTTCATGCTTAAATGCGAAGTGCCTTCCATTGCATAAAAACCAATATAGATCTGCAGAAGATACATGCTCCAGATAAACAGGGTATGCAGGACAAAAAGTTGACGATGTTTTAAATTGCGAATTGCTGTGAAGCCAGCGCTAATTCCTCTAAAAAAATTATTGAGTTTTAATATTATTCCGTTCCCTGGATATTTTTTTACAAGCCATTTAATAGTAATAATTATAAAAACAATTATTAAAATGCCCATTATTAATTTTGCCCAGATTGGTAACCCCTCTGCCTGCGCTATCGTTGCCATTTCTTTTTTAAAAAAGCTGCCAACAATCCTGATTTGAATAAGAATTGTAATGCCGATAAAAATAAGATAGCAGACAAAATCAAACGTTCGTTCTACCAGGATTGTTCCTACGAGTTTATCTACTTTCAGGTGCTCATACCTGGCAAGGAAAGTACATTTTAGAATTTCACCAAGACGTGGTACCGCAGCATTGGCAAGATATCCAACCATCGTTACGGCCAAAACATTTTTCAATGCCGGGTTATAACCCAACGGTTCCAATAATAATTTCCAGCGCATGCTGCGGCTAATATGGCTTAGCAGACTCATGATAATTACTGGTAATACGAGCCAATAATCTGCATAATTAAATGCATTGGAAAACTCTGTTTTTTCTTCAGCAGTCATGGACCTAAGTTGCCACCATACCAGAAAGATCCCTGCACCAAGGAAAATAATATATTGAAGGAAGGATAAAATTTTTCTTAACATGGGTTATACAAGTTACAAAAGACTTACCAGATTCTTTTTCAATTCAAAGCAAGATTATCAATCAGTCTTATTTCGTTAAGATAAGCTGCAGCAAGAGAAATAATTTTTTTGTTTCCGTCCCAAAGCCCTACAGGTTCCAGTGTTTTAGCATCAGCAATACTAATGTAATCAACTTTAAAACCTTGTTTTTCCAACCTGGTTATGGCTTCTTGCGTTAAGTGTTCAGTAGAACCTGGCAGTAATGTGGCTTTTATTTTTTTCAGCACATCGATGATGGTTGTTGCATTTTTTCTTTCTGCATCGGTAAGTCTTAAATTCCTGCTGCTCATCGCAAGGCCACCGGCTTCTCTTACTGTTTCACATAATATTAATGAAAGGTTATGACCAGTAAGAGAAATCATTTTTTCAATAACCTTGCATTGCTGGTAATCTTTAATGCCAAGGTATAGGGCAGAAGGATTTATGATGTTGAGTAATTTATCTACAACCTGGCAAACGCCCTGGAAATGTCCCGACCTATACTGTCCTTCCAGTATTTCTTCAAGATATCCAAGTTGATAGATTTTTTGCATTTCCCCTTGGTGATAAATTTCATTTGCAAAAGGCAGAAACAAAATATCGCAACCTGCCGCTTCAAGCATCTCTATATCTTTCTCCATTGTCACCGGATATTTTTCAAAATCCTTTGCATTATTGAATTGGGTTGGATTAATAAAAATACTTGCAACAGTTATATCCTGCTCTGACTTACTTTTATTAACCAGCGAAATATGCCCTGGATGCAGAGCACCCATTGTGGGTACAAAACCAACTGTCTTCCCCAAATTATATTCGGATGTTATATGTTGGTTATAACCTGCAATATGTTTAATTATAATCATCTGTGGTGTGCTATAGCTTCAAATGCTTTATGGACAATATGTAAGAAAAATTTCAATACCTTTGCCATCCTTAAAAAAAATCAGATTCAGGTATTTAAATACTTCAAATGTCTACAAAGAAAAGAATTTTATTCATTGCCAATGAAATGTCTCCTTATTTAGAGCTTACAGA
>JBDSYV010000166.1:0-3454 GCA_040110925.1 Ferruginibacter sp.
CACAACGTACCAGTTGTGCTGAACGGTAGCCTCGTTAGCATGTTTTGTAGTGAAATGTAATTTACTCATGATTCTTTTTTTGATTGAAAAGGCAGCTATCCCTGCCTGTTTTTTTAAAATGAGGTGCGAAGGTAGGGTTGTACGGTTAAGTTTACCAAGAAAAAGGGAAGTTATTTTTATCAGAGGTTTGTAATGAGCTGATAATCAGTAAAAATTTTGCATGAATTTTTAAAAGCAAAAAAGCAACCTATCCCGAAGTTGCTTTTTTGGTTTAGTTTTCAAGAGAGAATGATATTTAACCTTAAGGGCTTACTCTTTGAATTTGTATTACAAAGATGGGTTGGGATAGTTTGCATGGCAAGGGTGAAATCACGGTAAATTAAAAGGGAAAAGACTGTTGCAGTTCTGGAATGTATTTCAGACTTTAGAGGACTAATAAAACTATAAACAAAAAATTATTTTATGCTAAAAATATTTTTATCCCTAATTGCAATTACGATTTTATACAGTTTTTCTTATGCACAGCCTGCTTTAAAAAGCACTTTAGATTTTAAGAAAGATAAAAATGGAATGAGCCCGAAGGCAAATGATTGTGAATATTATGCTGATAAAGCCACTGCGGAAAAAATGATGAGATATTATAATGATTTTTTAAGGCCAAAAAATATACAAACTGATTTTGTGATTGAAAGATGTGTATTTGAATCAATTAAGAATTTCTTTGATGCTAATCCAAATGTTTATGATGGCATAAGATTTTTTTTAGGAGCAAGAAAGAACTGGTTTTTGGGCAAAACTTATTCAACCTTTTTTATTGTACCTACAATAAAAAATGAACCTTATCCCTCCATTCATCAGCATACAAATAATTGGGGTAATATAATTAATTATGCTAATTGCAATAGCAATGAAGTTAAATTAAATACAAGTAAAAATGATGCATCTTCAGAAATCAATAAGTACGGAAAAAAATTCAGAAAAGAGCAACGATTTGGTGATAGGGAATCAGCACCAGAAAAAAACGATCACCTCTCTTTAGGAATATGGATAAGCCAATGTAAAATAGACACTATCTGCAAAATACTCAATACACATCCCGATTTGCCTGGAGTAAAAGCGATAGCCGCCGCATATTATGAAAAAGGAGATATTACCAGAAGAAGTAACAGAAAACATGATATTCAAAGCACTTTTATATTTGTACCGATAGATAATATTGGAAATCCAATTTGGAGTGTTGTTCCAAAACCACCAGCATTTAAAATATTAGAAGAAGGTGGCTTAAACCACGGGCAGCTCTGCCCACAAATCTGCGATTAATTTATGTTTCCTTTACCTCTAAATATCTGGGTTGAAGTAGCTGCCTTTATCATCAGCCTTTTATGCATAAAGGCGTTAAGGAATAAACCCCTACAATGGTTTATTCCTTTTTTATTGTTAGTGGTGATAGTAGAAATTACTGGCAGGTTCCTGCGCAAAGAAATGCATGTACCTAATTCATGGTTATATAATATGTTTATACCAGTGGAGTATTTTTTCAATACTTATTTATTTTACGCCTATTTTGAAAACATTGTTTTAAAAAAAACAGCAAAAATTATATTAATCCTTATTCCCGTAGCTGCATTAGTTAATATGACTTTTGTCCAGGGATTTTATAACTTCAATACTAATATACTTTTTGCAGGCAATTGCCTGATGATAATTTTATCCTGTGCTTTTTTTATAGATTTATTTAAAAGAGAAGAGGAATTGGTTCTATGGAGAGAACCCATGTTTTGGATAGCAACAGGTATTTTATTATTTAACCTGGGAGAATTATCCTATACACTGTTTTTTGATTATATCCTGAAACATAAACAGGACCCCAGGGCTATCCTGTTCAGTACAATTAATGGAAACCTTATTTACCTTTTTTATACGTTGATATCAATAGGACTATTATGCACGAGAAGATCATTAACGGTGAATTACCAGAAGACATAAAACAAATAATCTGGACTGCTCTGGCAATTTTTATTGCCCTTGCGGTTTTTATTATTTTTCTTACCTATTTATTTACGCAAAGAAAAAACAAACTCGTTAAAGATAAAATCCTTATGAAAGCGAATTTTGACCAGGAACTTCTACAGACCCAAATTGAAATACAGGAACAAACCTTGAAAACGATTAGCGAAGAAATACACGATAATATTGGCCAGGTGCTAAGTCTTGCTAAACTGAACCTTAATACAGTGGGAAAAATTTCAGACCATCACCTGCAATTAAAAATTGATAATACCAAGGAACTGGTAAGCAAAGCAATAAATGACCTTCGCGACCTGAGCCGAAGCCTTCATGGGGATAAAATGACAGATACAGGCCTTGAAGAAGCTATTTCAAATGAGTTGAAAATATTACAAAATACCGGGCAATATGATACTCATTTAAACATTAGCGGGAAAACCTATGCACTAGGTGCCCAAAAAGAAATGGTGCTTTATCGCATTGTACAGGAAGCCTTACATAACAGTGTGAAACATGCTAAAGCAAAAAATTTTAACGTGCAAATGGATTTTCAACCTGGAGTATTTAGTTTATCAATTAAAGATGATGGAAAAGGATTTAACCCTGATGAACTGGTTGCATCAAAAACCGGAATAGGATTAAAAAACATGCAAAGCAGGGCTAACCTGATTGGAGGCAAATTAACTTTAAATTCAAAGCCTGGAAAAGGAACTGCAATATCTATAATCATACCCAGCACTAAACCCCTAAAATAACCGAAATGGCAAATATTGTTTTAGTTGATGATCATAAACTACTTCGCAACGGTCTTGCAGAATTAGTAAAGAGCCTTGGCCACGATGTTTTATTTGAAGCAGATAATGGTAAAGATTTTCTTGCAAAACTTAAAAAAAGTGATTTGCCCGATGTGGTATTAATGGACATCAATATGCAGGAGATGGATGGTTTTGAAACAACGCATTGGCTCAAACTTACTCACCCTGTTGTAAAAGTACTTGCATTGAGTATGTATGACAATGAAACTTCTATAATACGCATGCTGAAATGTGGGGCGAAGGGCTATATTTTAAAAGACAGTGAACCTGCCGAATTGAAATCTGCTATTGATGCTTTAATCCATAGAGGTTATTACTACAGCGACCTGGTAAGTGGTAAATTAATTCATGCCATAAATAATCTGGATGGAAATGAGTCCGCAGACCTGAAATGTATTGTTCCGCTTAATGAAAGGGAAACAGAATTTTTAAAATTCTCCTGTACAGAACTTACCTATAAGGAAATAGCAGATAAAATGTTTGTAAGCCCAAGGACCATAGACGGATACCGGGACGCTCTCTTTGAAAAACTTCATGTAAAAACAAGAGTAGGCCTGGTGATGTATGCTATCAGGAATGGTTTAGTGATTGTCAATTAAGCTATTTCATTTCCCATAAACCTTCTCCCCGTT
>JBDSYV010000167.1:0-34656 GCA_040110925.1 Ferruginibacter sp.
TTCTGCTATTAATCCCTGCGTTTCCAGGAAATAGGCAATTGTTTTTTCCCTGTTGCGGAAAATGGCATAAGCCTTATTGATGGCAGCAGATTTTTCTAATGCTTCTTCACGGATATGCTCATCTTCCTGTGTAAAAAAATCGGGATGGAATTGCAGTTGTAATTCAAGATATTTTTTATTTACATAAGTATGATCCGCCACAGGTTTTGCAGGAATACCATATAATTCAAAATAATTCATGCGGCAAAGTTACGCAGCAGCAAACCATAAAATACACCGCAGACTTGCCTGTTCGGAAGTCAGGGAAAAGAGAAATGAAGGTTTCATGGAGAAATTGCTTTTATCTCTGAGCTATTCTCATTTTACTCATTTCTCTGAGGTAAAAAGCCGGTACATCCATAAAACGATTGAGAACAATTTGACAGGCACCCTTCTTAAATGTAAATTGCCATATAAATAACGGTATGCTTAAAATTGGTTTAATTAAAGAAGGAAAAACGCCTGCCGATAACCGGGTGGCTCTTACACCTGCACAATGCAAATGGATGCGCAAAAACCACCCGGAACTCGAACTTATGGTGCAACCAAGCAGCCACAGGTGTTTTACGGATAATGAATATCATATGGCAGGTGTGCGGCTGCAGGATGATTTAACCGAATGCGATATCCTTTTGGGCATTAAAGAAGTGCCTGTAGGTATGCTGATACCCGGAAAAACTTATCTTTTCTTTTCTCATACAAAAAAATTACAGCCCTCTAACCAAAAGCTGTTGCAGCAAATCATAGCAAAGAAAATTACACTTATTGACTATGAATGCCTGGAGCACAATGACGGCACAAGAATAATCGGCTTTGGTTTTTTTGCAGGTATTGTTGGTGCGCATAATGGAATGATGGCTTATGGCAACAGGACCGGTGCTTACAAATTAGACCGGGTTAACGGCAGTAAAAATCTGCAACATCTTATTCATACCTATTTCGGCCTGAAACTTCCTAATATTAAAATTGCAGTAACGGGTAGCGGCAGGGTAGCGCATGGCATCCTGGAAATTATGAATCTACTTGGTGTACATGAAGTAGAGCCCGATGAATATCTTGAAAATAACTTCACTTACCCGGCATATGTGCATCTTAAAGGTGCAAATCTTTATGGGCACACAAAAGATGGAAGTTATAGCCGGAATGATTTTCACCAGCACCCGGAAAATTACAAATCTAAGTTCGCGGCTTACCTGGAAGTGACAGATATTTTAATGAACGGTGTTTACTGGGAACAAGGGATTCCGCGGCTATTTGAAATGGAAGATCTGCAAAGACCAGGCTTTAAAATAAAAACAATTGCAGATATAACGGATGATAAGAATGGCTCGGTGCCTTGCAACCTTGGAGATGGCACAATTGAAAATCCTCTGTATGGGGTTGATAAAAAAACCGGCGCTAAAACGACACCTTATCTCGAAGGCTCTGTAGATATAATGGCAGTGGGTAATTTGCCCAATGAACTGCCAAGAGATGCCAGCAGGTATTTTGGGGAACAACTGATAAAATATGTGCTGGGTGACCTGGTTGCCGGTACAAGTGAAACAATAGAGCAGGCGACTATCGTTAAATCTGGTGCTTTGAATGAGCCTTTTTGGTATATGAAAGAATATGCGGGGGTTTAACCGCAAAGATTCGGAGATTTCCGAAAAGAACTCAGCGGTAACTTTTTACCACAAAGGTATCGGAGGTAATCACAGAGGCACACAGAAAAAAAATCTCAATATAACTCTGTGCTGCATTTCATCTTTGTGCCCTCTGTGGTAAAATTTAGCCACAAAGATTCTAAGGTTCAAAAAAAATCAAATGACATTTTAAAGCTTCTCATAATAATCTTTCATTAACTCAATAAATGCTTTAGTATAATTTCTTTCAGCATCATGAATTATTAATTCTGATGAAGACAATTCCGGGACAGGTTCTTTTTTTAAAACAATAATTGTCCGGAAAAAATCATGTGCAGGTGTTTGACGGATATGCAATGATTTTAAAATAAACAAATCATCTGTTTTTACAATTGACTTCATCGTTTCATATCTCTGCCAGGGCAAAAGTATAAAAGCAATGCCCCCCGGTGAAAGCAGTCTTGTAATTCCACTTGACAATTCACCAAGTGTTAATCCTGTATCATGTTTTGCTTTGTTTTTTTCAGCATCGGGTGATTGTAAATCATTTTCATAAAATGGGGGATTGCTGATGATGCAATCAAATTGTGTTGCAGAAAAATAATCCTGTAAACGGGTTTCTATCCATTTAAGTTTTTTATGCCAGGGTGATTGAGAAAAATTTTGTTTGGCTTGTGTTATGGCATCTTTATCTATATCAATAGCGGTTATGTTGGCGGTAGTTTTTTGCGCCAGCATCAGCGAAAGTAGCCCCGTGCCAGTACCAATATCGAGAACGTTTTTTATTAGGGATGAAGCGTCCTGTAATTGCATTGCAGCATATGCACCCAGAATGCAGGAATCAGTGCATACTTTCATCGCAGCAAGTTGCTGATGCACTGTAAATTGTTTGAACCGGAAAAATTGATTTGCCAATTGTAGATTTATTTGATGCCCAATGGTATGCCGATGAATGGATCTGCCGCGGCGAACGATGATGCTATGAAAAACAATTGTTGGTATTCAAAAAATTTCTGCAAAATTATTTTTTTACCAGCTTGCCTTAGCCGCTGGCCGTACATCCATTGCAGCATAGTCGCCAGCCATATATTTGTAATAACCGGTGATGGCAATCATAGCAGCATTATCTGTACAATATTCAAATGCGGGAATAAAAATGTCCCAGCCTTCCTGCCTGCCTGTTTCTGCCAGGGCCTTTCTTAAACCTTTATTGGCGCTCACCCCACCCGCTATACATACCTGGTTAATGCCAGTTTCTGTTGCCGCTTTTTTTAATTTGTTGATGAGTATGCTCACAATCCTTTGTTGTACTGATGCACAGATATCTGCAAGATTATCCTGGATAAATAATTTTTTTTCTGCTTCATCAGCCAGGAAGTTTTCTTTAAATACATAACTCTTTCCGGCATTATTTAAAAAATAAAGGATGGCTGTTTTTAAACCTGAAAAACTAAAATTTAATCCCGGCATTTGGGGTTCAGGAAATTTATAAGCCAAAGGATTTCCTTCTGCAGCATATTTATCAATTAATGGTCCGCCGGGATAGGGGAGGCCAAGCATCTTTGCTGTTTTATCAAAAGCTTCTCCTGCTGCATCATCAATAGTTTGCCCGATGACGGTTAAGTCAGTTGGCGATTTGCAATGTACAATTTGGGTATGGCCACCGCTAACGGTAAGGCATAAAAAAGGAAAAGAAGGTTTTGGGTCGTCAATAAGATTTGCCAATACATGGGCCTGCATATGATGCACTGCAAGCAGAGGTTTGTTTAAGGCAAGGGAAAGTGATTTGGCAAATTGTGTACCCACAAGTAATGCGCCGATAAGTCCGGGCGCCTGCGTGAATGCAATACCATCTATTTGACTGATGGTCATTCCTGCTGTTTTCAAAGCGGTATCCACAACGGGAACAATATTTTGCATATGTGCCCTGCTGGCTAGCTCTGGCACCACACCGCCATATTGCTCATGAATTTTTTGTGTGGCAATAATATTCGACAATATTTTGCCATCAGCATATACCGCTGCTGCAGTTTCATCACATGAAGATTCGATGGCAAGTATAGAAAGCAAAATTTGATTATTTATGTAAATAATGTTGTTATTAGCTGCAAATATAAGAATAGGCTACCCTAAACATCTAACCCCCTAAACCCCTAAACGCCACTTTGGTACTCCCTTTGCAATAAGATTACTATCAATCAACATATTTTATATTATGAAAAAGATAATTTCACCAGTTTTATTTCTCTCCATTGTAAGTGTAATGACAGCATGTAACCGACCTGCGGAAACAACCACGGCTACTACTACACAAAGTTTTTCAAACCTGGAAGGTGCAAGGGCAATTGTTAGAGAAAACAATGGAAAATTTGTAGAAGCATTGCAAAGGGGTGATTCTGCTGCAATGGCGTCAATGTACACTAAGGATGCCTGGCTGCTGCCCCAACATAGCGAGCCTATCAGCGGGGAAGATATTTTGCATGCATGGGGAGCCGCAGTGAGGGGTGGGGTAAAGGCTTTTGTATTTAATACGCAAGATGTAACAGGTTTTCCCGATTTGCTTGTAGAAACTGGTAAATATGAAACTTATGGTGCAGGCCGCCTGCTGCTGGACAAAGGAAAATATGTTACCGTTTGGAAAAGAGAGAATGGTATCCTGAAAGTGTACAGGCTTATTTCAAACACTAGCCTGGCCCCTCCAGAATTATAGATTACCTAAAAAACTATTTTTATTACCGGGCAGTGCCCGGTATTTTTATGTCAGTAATGCCACAAAATTTCCATGGCGTTTAGCAGCTTCTCATTTAATTTATATCCAATTATTGTCAACTTAAAAAGATAACTTGAACTTTATAAAAATATACTGGTATTGAAAACCGTATTGGTATATATTAATAAAACAACTGCATGATCCCATCAAATAATGACCGCATACAAATACTCCTTGAAAAACTGGATGTTCTAACTAAGAAACAAAATAATTTTTCCATTGAGATAAATGAACTTTGGAATGAAATTAACCAGCTGAAAATCGGAGAACAACAAATAAAGCAGGAAGTTCAGCCAAAGATCATTGCAGATAAATCTGTTGTGCAGCAAGAAATGGAAGCCCAAAGAATTAAAGCAACATCTTTTCAGCAAAATCAAAAAACATACAGCAATCCACATGTTAAACCTGCAGTATCCCGAATATTACCGCCTGCTGTAAAATCTGATATTGAAAAATTTATAGGTGAAAACCTTATCAATAAAATTGGTATTGCAATTACTGTTATTGGTGTTGCTATAGGAGCAAAGTATTCTATTGACCATGATTTAATAAGTCCACTCACCAGAATAATCCTGGGGTATTTAATGGGCATTGGCTTACTTGGATTTGGCATTAAACTGAAAAAAAATTACGATAATTTCAGTGCTGTACTGGTAAGCGGGGCCATCGCCATTCTTTATTTTATTACTTATGCAGCCTACAGTTTTTATGGCTTATTTCCCCAGGCGTTCGCATTTGTTCTTATGGTTATTTTTACTGCATTTACCGTTGTGGCCGCAATACATTATAACAAACAGGTTATTGCACATATAGGCCTTGTTGGTGCTTATGCAGTTCCTTTTTTATTAAGCAATGGTTCAGGCAAAGTGGAAATATTGTTTAGTTATATTACTATCATCAACATTGGCATTTTATTCATTGCATTTAAAAAATACTGGAAGTCCCTTTATTATGCATCATTTATACTTACCTGGCTTATATTTTTCACCTGGTTTGTTTTCAGCTACAGTCAATCTCAGCATCTCAATTTAGCACTGGTTTTCCTTACTGTATTTTTTGTAACATTCTACTTAATTTTTCTTGCCTACAGACTTTTGCAAAAAGAAAAATTTGACAAGACTGACGTTGTACTCATACTGGCAAATGCTTTTATTTTTTATGGAATTGGGTATTCTATTTTAAGTGGATATGCTCAAGGCGAAGAACTCCTTGGATTATTTACTCTCTTCAATGCCATGATTCATTTTATAGTGGGCGCTGTTATTTATAAACAAAAACTTGCCGACAGGAATTTATTTTTTATGATTGCTGGTTTAGTTTTAGTTTTTATCACAATTGCAATACCTGTGCAACTGGATGGAAACTGGGTTACTTTATTATGGGCATGTGAAGCTGCATTGCTATTCTGGATTGGGAGAACAAAAGATGTTATGGTTTATGAAAAGCTATCGTATCCCCTTATGTTCATTGCATTTATCAGTATTACACAGGACTGGCAGACGATGTATGCTAATATTTATTCCAACACCCTGGAGAAAAGGCTAATGCCTTTATTGAATGTTATCTTCCTTACTTCATTAATCTTTATTGCAGCATTTGCTTTCATAAATTATATCAACAAAAAAATACCCAGGAATAAGCAACAAGATCAAAAGTATTTTCCTGCCTCAATTATTGACATGGCTATTCCTGTAATTTTATTAATTGTGATTTACTTTTCATTGCGTGTGGAGATATCGAACTACTGGAACCAGTTGTATTTAGATTCTTCCATAAATATTACAATGCCAAAAGAAGACAATCATTATACCCAGCAAAACATTAACCTCTTAAGGTTTAGCCAGGTTTGGATCCTCATTTATTCAATGGCATTTCTGAGCCTTTTAACTTTCATAAACATCAATAAGATAAAAAGCCGGTTACTTGCATTTGCATGCCTGGGATTGGGGGTAATAATTTTGCTTGTTTTTATGAGCCAGGGATTATACAGCCTGGGGGAATTAAGAGAAAGTTATTTGACGAAAACTACCGTAAGTTATTATCCCATTTCGGTAATGAATTTATGGATCCGTTACATAGCTATTTTATTTATGGGAGTGCTCTTAGTGTCCGTTTACAGGCAGGTAAATAAAGCATACATTCAGCCATTATTTTGTAATGAGATCATCGCCTTTGATATTTTGCTTAGTATCTCTATTTTAGTTATAGCCAGCAACGAATTAATTACCTGGATGGAGATTATGCATTTTTCCCAATCTTATAAACTGGGGCTTAGCATACTTTGGGGGCTTTATGCTTTAATCTTAATTTCAATGGGCATCTGGAAAAAGAAAAAGCATTTACGTATTGCTGGCATTGTTCTTTTTTCGGCCACACTGGTGAAACTTTTCTTGTATGACATATCGCACCTGGATACTATTGCAAAAACAATTGTATTTGTATCACTTGGAATTTTGCTGTTAATTATTTCATTCCTGTATAATAAATATAAGCATTTAATATCTGAACAAAAATGAAGCGCAGCTTAATTTTATATCATGTTCTATTTTTGCTTTCCTTGAATGCTGTGGGGCAATACCAACAGTATAAATATAAAAGAGAATTGCAGGGAATTAAAGACCAATGGCAGCAGTTGATTTTGCCTGCTGATATTTTTGGCAAAATTTCAAATAACTTTTCCGATATCAGGATTATTGGCATTAAGGAAAATAAAGACACGATTGAAGCGCCATATGTTTTGGAAATTGCTTCGGAAAAAAATGCGGGTAAAGAAGTGCCATTTAAATTAATTAACCAGTCAAAAAATGATAAGGGTTATTATTTTAGTTTTGAAATAGCGGGGCAGGTAGATGTAAGCCAAATTCATCTTGATTTTAAGCAACAGAATTTTGACTGGAAAATAAACCTGGAAGCCAGTCATAACCAGCAGCAATGGTTTACAATAGTTGAAGATTATCGTATCTTATCTATACACAATGAACAAACCCAATTTAAGTTTACAAAACTTGAGATTCCCCCATCACGCTATCGTTACTACAGGTTATTCATTAATGCTGCCACCGATCCAGGGTTTATAAAAGCAAGCTTGTTGCAGAATGAAAAGGTTATAGGCAGTTGGGTTGATTACCAAAATCATTCCTTTAAAACTGAAAATCAAAAAACCAATAAGCAAACAATTGTTGATGTTACAATGGTACAACCAGTTCCAGTAGCCTGGGTAAAAATTTTTGTAAAAAATAATTTTGATTATTACAGACCAATCACGATAAATTATATAACAGACAGTTTTAAAACGGAAACCGGCTGGCATTATAATTTTAGCCTCCTTCAATCAGGCACCCTCAACTCATTTGATAAAAATGAGTTTACATTCAATAGTACAATTCTTAAAAAACTAAGTATTATTATTGAAAATCAGGATAATGAACCTTTGCAGATAGACTCAATACAAATAAAAGGGTACAGGCATATTTTAAAAGCCCGGTTTATAGAAAAAGCCCGGTATTATCTTTTATATGGAAACAAAGATGTAGCCAGGCCTAATTATGACATTGAAAGTTTCACAGATAAAATTCCAAAAATAATGTCGGCATTAGAAATGGGAGAGGAGGAATTTTTAAAGACAGAAATAAAAAAGCCTGTTGCCCTTTTCCAGGATAAAAAATGGTTATGGATTTTAATGGCTGCAATAATTTTTTTGTTAGGCTGGTTTACGGTAAGAATGATGAAAAGGCCTGACAATGTAGAATAAAATGATTCATTTTTGAAAGACAAAAACTTTTATACTTTAAATGTTTGATTAAACCACTTTAATATGAAATTACTTTATGCATTAATTTTCGCATTGGTCATTCAATTAAATGTATCTGCACAAAAGCCTAATCCCGTTTATGATTCTTCCTTAGCTAAAAAGCTGAATGGAAATGACAACGGGATGAAAAGATATGTATTGGTCATGCTGAAAACCGGTAGCAACATTACGACTGATAAAAAACTGCACGATTCACTTTTTGGAGGGCATATGAATAACCTGCGGCGGATGGCTGACATGGGAAAACTTACAGTTGCTGGCCCACTTGGGAAAAATGATAAAACCTACCGCGGTATTTTTATTTTCAACGTTGAAACTTTTGAAGAAGCAGAAAAGTTATTGGCAACTGATCCGGCCGTGGCTAATAAACTGCTGGATGCTGAATTGTATAGTTTGTGGTGCACTGCTGCTTTGCAGGAAATCCCGGAAATACATTTGAAACTTCAGAAAAACATTAATCCTTAATGATAAAGAATTAACAAAAAATTATTCCAAAATTATTTTCCAGAATGGCTAAGAAATCTTCAAAACCCAATTGAAATTTCTTAAAACTTATTGGCCGTCAAAAGAGAAACGAAAAAAACCTTCTCTGAAGGTTTTTTCATTGGTTAGGAATTTTAAACAAGTGGCTTTAAAGGATATTGGTTGTACTTAAGATATTGGATATTGATTTCTTTAGTAAAGCTACAAATCCAATTTAAGGATTTTGTAGTAGCTGGTTATTAATCCTTGTAGTCCGCTTCTTACTTAATAATTTAATTATTATATATCAAATTAACAGACAGTATATATTGATGTGAATGTTTAATAATAGTAATACCTGCATTTTGAATAAATAAAAGCCCGGCCAACAAAGTAGCCAGGCTTTAATTATTATAGAAAGATAGGCTTAAAATCTTACTGTATCCACCACAGCAGTCTGACCTAGTATGATAGTTACATTTTTTGTTTTTGTTGTATGAATAGTATCCATCGGCACATAATTAAATATATATGTACCTGCTGCGATATCTCTTATTAAGTAAGCACCCGTTGCGTCTGTTGTTGTAGATGCTGCAGTATCAAGACCCTGGATGGCATATACAGTTGTTCTTAAAGAATCAGGAACAACAATTCCTCTTGCACTACCTCCAGATGGCACAAAGGATAACAACCTGATTACGGGCTTAAGAATATAATTACCACTATTTCCAGCTTTTACTACAGATTGTGCCGCATCAAAATCAAGGATTAGCCTGTATAGTACACCACCACTCACTTGTGTGTTCACATTTATTTTAAGACCTGATTGTTGTGCACTAGGAGTGGTTAAGGCAATGCGCTGACCAGTGTTTGTAATCACATAATTATTTGAACCAAGTACTAGGCGAATCTGGCCAATTCGTCCGGGACGAATTACAGCATCAGCAAGTAATGTGTCCCTGCCATTGGTAAGGTCAAACAAATTATAAACCCCTGGGTGAGCACCTGCTAATAGTACTGAAGTTGTATCATCGTAACTAATACGAATTTCCTTAATGTCCACCCAAACTTCCCTTAGATTAGGATTTGGTGCATCTGTGAGGCGCACCTGGAGCCGGGCAGAATTAGAATCCAGTGAACCATCATCAGCACTTTTCTGGCAGGAGATATAAAAAAGACTGCTGAGCATGCAGGCAGCCATTAAACTTTTTTTTAATGTTGTTGTTAGCATAAAAATTATTTTTAAGGAATAAGTATTTTTCAGCCTGCTATTGGCAAATACTGTTCCTAAACTTAAAAGGAAAGACGTTTTTTTTAAAGCTGTAATTTTTTTAAGGAAAATAGACTTTGGGGTTATTATAAAAAGTCCTGGATACTCTAAATCCAAAATGGGTTTTGCGCCAAAATTTTAAAATAAGTTTGTGAGGATTTTATTTTTTTACTGACGATAGTATTTCCTGCAGGAGTAGATTTAATTCTCCGGCCCGGCTCATCACCATAAGGTGTGAACCATTTTTTATGATATGGTCGGGCTTGCAATATCGCAATGGCAATAGTTCATCTTTAGTTCCGTGGATCTGGACCAGTGGCTTTGGAATGTCTTCATTTTTCCACTGTAGGATAGCTGTTATTGCCCATTGTATAAATGCAGGATCACTGTCTTTAATGACCTGGCGCAAAATGTTTTTTACCTCTTTTGTTTCGCTTGTAAAAACACGCTTCATCAGTGAGGCAGATTTAAAAAATCTTGCTGGCACCGCTTTTTGCAATCGCAACCATGCTGCCAGTTTAAACCAGGGCGGAAACTGTTTGTGTGAACTGGCACTTGAAATAAGGATTGTTAACTCTGGTGAATATTGCCTCGCAATCTCTGTGGCAATCATACCACCCATTGAAAGTCCAACGAGGATAAAAGGTTCATCGGTATTAATATTGAACGCAAGCCTTAATGCATATTGCTGGAGACTTTCATTTTTTATGGGCTTTATCCAGTCAATATAATTTGTTTCAAAACCTGCCGGGAGTTCTATAAACTGAAATGCACGGTTATCTGCTGCAAGGCCACTGATGAAGTAAACATTCATGATGCAAAGTAACAGGCAAAATACCATTATAAAATCTGGAGCACAGGATGTATTTGATTTCCCCATTATAGGTTAAAGAAATCACAATGATAATTATCTGTTGCTAAAAATTAATTGCAACATTTATTTGGCAATTACTATTCTATTTAAAATGAATCTTTGTAGACTTCATTATATAATTAATCCTATGAAGATAAAAGCGATATTAGTTTGCCTCGTCGTTTTTTCCAGCTTTGTTTCACTTGCTCAACCAAATGAAAATAATTGGCTGGTAAAATGGGATGCTAATAATAAAATAAGCTGGGATAATTTTGTTGTAAAGGATACTATTGACAGGTATGCTGCTGAAAGTAATACCTTTTTTAAAGCCAATTTTTATTTAAAGAACGATTCAGTTTTCTGCCAGGTGATCACTTACCTTAATGCTGATCGTTCCTGGAGAAAGCCTTCGCTGCAAACCGACGGAGAATATGCCATCAACCACGAACAAATCCATTTTGACATTACAGAGATTTTTGCCCGCAGAATAAGAAAAGAACTTATCCTTAATGCTGCAAATGAACCGAAAGTAGAAAAAATTTATTTTGATAATGCAAAGGCCTGCAGGGAATTCCAGGAATTATATGATAATGAAACCCGGCATTCTCTTGACAAAAGAAACCAGGAGCGATGGAATAAACATGTCAGGTTACTACTCCTCTCACTGGATAATTATAAAGAGCAGGCAATATATGTCAAAAATCCATGGTGCAAAATATGCTGGAAAAATATGCCTGCACTCGCCAACAAATAATAATTTAATTTTCAATTTTAATTTTAGAAGTAGCCTTTTTGAATGTCACACAATGAGCTGTAGTGGTGGAGTAAATCTATACCATGATAGTATATTGGAAACTTTAAACTTCCTATCTCTGCAATTCATCTTCATATTCTCTGCTTATTTTATGAATAGCAGCCGCATCACTCAAAATAAAATCAAACTGATCAATAACTGATTTGGTTTCTATTAATTCTTTCTTTGTTGTTGTTTCCAGTTGTCCGTTTAATAATTCCAATTTTCTTTTTTCGACAAGCCTCCCTAGTTTTTCCTGCAGTGGTTTTACATTGCTATTTTCATATGGTTCTGTACCCACCTGGTTCATTGAAAGCAATAAGGTTGTGTTCTTAAAATACATTTCAGTATTATTTATTAGTGGCAGAAGATCAGCAGACCGGAATTTGACTTTGGATATTTGCAACAGATAGGAAAGGGTAGCAAGGTGAGAAATAAGGGTATGATTAATGGCAACAAACCGGTGAACATTTTTTACACCCTGCCTATGCCGCTTAGGTTCGGATAGCATACGTGTAAAGGCATCAGATAAATTTGCAAGTACAATCAATACTGCTCTGCGGGCTATTTTTATTTGCTCTGTATTTACTATGGTATCGCCGGTAAAATGTGTGGCAACAGTATGATAGTATTTTTCATTAGCCTGCAGCATCTCTAACATATAAATCCTAACACTGTATCTCTCCCAGGAAGGAACCAGGAAAAGGCTGGCAAGAAATGCAATAACAGATCCTATTGCAGTATCTATAAATCTATCCAGCATTAGCTCTCGAATATTACCAGGATACAGGAAGTGAAAAAATATAATAAGGTATGGTGTCATGAGCAGCACATTTAAAAAATAATTGGTACGCATAAACATATTACTGCCTGTCATAAAACAAATCATGATAATGAGTAGAACAGTATTGTTTTTAATGAAGTACAATAACAACATACCGATTATAATGCCGGCCAATGTTCCCACCAACCTGTCAGTATTTCTTTTTTTAGTGAGGGAATAGGCTGGTTTAAGTATCACTACAATGGTGAGCAGTATCCAGTACCCATGATCTATCTTAAAAAACTCAGCCACTATATAACCCGCCAGGAGGGCCAGTGAAACCCTTAGTGCATGCCTGAAAATGTTAGATTTAAAATTTAAGTTATCAAAAAATAAAGATGGCCGTAAATCATTTGAGGACAGTAGGTGACTTTCTATTGTTGTTTCAATATTATTTGTTTTAAGGTTTACTTCATAACTCGTATAGCTGTGCAACAACTTTATCCTGGCAGTAAGGTCCTCAATGTTTTTCATGATACGCCCAAGGCTCACAAAGTTTTCTACGTTTTGTTCGTTCATATAATTCAACCTCAGTCCTTCAAATTCTTTTCTTGCTGTTGTAAATAATTCACCGCTTTCATCTATAGGCACTGAAGATATCCCT
The DNA here is from genome assembly GCA_040110925.1 of Ferruginibacter sp. GTDB lineage: Bacteria > Bacteroidota > Bacteroidia > Chitinophagales > Chitinophagaceae > Ferruginibacter. Next base: position 13,051 of record JBDSYV010000167.1, read on the forward strand.
GTTTTAATTGCGTTACTTATTTCTTCAATTTCCAGAGCCATGCCATTAATGGTTTCATGAAATTTTTCAAGAATGCCCGTTTTATCAAACTGCTCATGTATGATGCTGTATTGCTGGTATGTAGTCATTACGGATTCGTAGAGTTCTGCCACTTCAAGATAAATTTTTACTAAAACCCTACCTGTTTGTGTTGACTCTTTTACGATCGTCCTGGTATTAAATAATAAATCGCTCAACATATTCTGCTGTGCTTCTACATGAATTTGTTGTTGTAGCAATTGCGCATTCACTTTATCATAATCTGGCTGAAGTGCATATAAGGAACCCCTTAATTTAAGATAGGTGCCAATGCCAGCTATATAATCTGCCAATACCTGTTGAATAAATTTATATGGTCGCAACCTGTATAGGAGCAGGCTGTAGCACATATACCAAACGCCTCCTGCAAGTGTATAGCCAGCATTTATCCATATACCTTTTCCCGACAAGGGCGTTTGCAGGCTAAGGATCATGATGAGTAATGCAGCAATGCCAACAGAAGAACTACGATTGCCATAAACGGTAAGCATAGATAAGAAGAAACCACAAACCACAAGTACAGTTCCCAATAAAATGGTATTGACAGATGAATAATAAACCATTACTGAAATGGCTGCTACAAGTAAACTACAAGAAAACATGCCGGAAAGCCGGTTTCTTACAGCTCCTGGTATATCAGCCACACTTACGCAAAGTGCCCCCACGGATAAAACAATTCCAACCGGCAGCATATTAAAATAATGCATCAGCAATGAGGGTAATAAAATGCCAGCTGTAACCCGAAAACCTTCTGATGCATACCGCCCGTTAATGAAGTTGATATATTTTTTCTGGTAACTCATAAATAGGAAAGTTACAAATAAGCGTACTGAATATTTAAAATGGTTTACAAAATTTAGGTCAGGTTTTCATAAGGGTTTGCAGTAATTGCTGGCATTATTTTATTCTTCTTGTGCTAACCCGGTACTTTTAAAAAATGTTTCTTCATTTAATTCTCTCACTTCTCCAGGAAGCATATTCTCCATGTATAAATTTGCAATGGAAACACGTATAAGCCTGAGGCAGCGGTGCCTTGCAGCCATCACCATTTTTCTTACCTGCCTGAATTTACCTTCAGTTAAAGTTATGAGCAACCATGTATGGGGGTACAATTCTCTTGAATCAGTGGCATATGCATAAACATCTGTAGGTACGGGAACTATCTCAACAGATATAGGTTTGGCAATATAAGGTACACCGCCCTTAATTGGAATACTGATCCCTTTTTGCAGTAGCATTAAAGTATTTGCAGATATTTCATTCTGAACCATAACGAGGTAGGACCGTTGATGTAGTTTCTTACCTGAATACATAAGCCGGGTAATTTTCTTATTCGTTGTCAGTATGAGCAATCCTTCGGATTCATTATCAAGGCGGCCAATAGCATGAATTTGTTCCGGAAATGAATAGTCAAGATCGCCAAGCAACCTTACCTTATCCGGGCTTGTAAACTGCGATACCATATTGTATGGCTTGTTTATGATAAAATAACGATTGATCATTTGTGGAATCTGTTCAGTGAAAATAATCTTTTGAAAATAAATATAACCATCTCATAAAACCTAAGTAAAAAAGTAAAATATTTTATTTCTTAAGGTGGTTATTGCTTTCGTAAAAGTTTATGAAATTAGAGCTGGCAACATTTTCTTATTTTTGAAATCAATTTATATTCAGAATAAATAGAATGGCCAAAAGCGAAAACACCGGAAAAGAAAAATTTACAGCTTACCAGGTTTTAGTAATTATCCTGCTTGCGTTGACACAATTTTCTGTGGTGTTGGATTTTATGGTAATGTCACCTCTAGGTGATATGTTGATGAAATCTATGTCGCTCACTACAAGTCAATTTGGCTTTGCCGTATCTGGCTATGCTTTCAGTGCAGGCATTTCAGGTTTATTAACGGCTGGATTTGCTGACAGGTTTGACCGTAAAAAATTATTATTATTCTTTTATATTGGTTTTATTGCAGGCACATTATTCTGCAGCCTTGCCACAACGTATCCTCTTTTAATGGCCGCCAGAATTCTAACCGGACTGTTTGGTGGTGTGATAGGCTCTATTTCGCTGGCTATTGTTGCCGACCTTTTCCCCATACAGCAGCGTGGGCGTGCAATGGGTTATATGCAAATGGGGTTTGGTGCAAGCCAGGTATTGGGGATTCCTATCAGCCTTTATATTGCCAATCATTGGGGCTGGCAATCTCCATTTGTATTGATTGTATGCCTGGCGAGCATCATTTGGTTATTAGTGATACTAAAGCTGCAGCCCATTACAAAACATTTATTGGTAAAAGCTGAAAAGACTCCTTTTAAACATCTCTGGCATACTATCAGGGAACGTGATTACAGGATAGGTTTTTTATCTACGGCACTGTTATCTCTTGGCGGATTTATGATAATGCCGTGGGGTAGTGCATTTGCTATAAATAACCTGCATGTCACATATACACAATTACCCATTTTATTCATGGTGGGTGGAGTAGCATCTTTATTCATAATGCCAATTGTAGGCAGGCTAAGTGATAGGATTGATAAGTTTAAAATTTTCACCATTGCTGCATTATGGATGTTGGTGGTTGTGGTTATTTATACGAATCTTGGTCCAGTACCTTTTGCACTTGTTGTAGCAATGAATATACTGATGATGATTGGCATTATGAGTAGGATGGTGCCTGCCATAGCGCTTACTTCAGCCTTGCCTCAGATACAGGACCGTGGTGCATTTATGAGTATCAATTCATCATTGCAACAAATTGCGGGGGGCATAGCTGCTGCTATCGGAGGAATGATAGTGGTACAAAAAACAAAGACAAGCCCGTTGCTGCATTATGATACTTTAGGGTATGTAATTGTTGTTATAATCCTTGTAAATATCTGGATGGTTTATCGCGTTAGTAAAATAATAAAAGAAAGGCAACATATTTCAAAGCTGTAATGAAGATTCTATTTAATTAAAAAGAATCCCCTTACAAAGTTTTTAGGGAACACCGGGCTCCTATAAATTCCATTTAATCACCTTATTTAATACCACTTAAAATCAACGATTCATAAGGCAGCTCTAAACCTTTATCCGTTATATATTCCCTGCTTTGTTGTTTTGCTTCTTCTTTAATTTTTTGTTTCATAGCATCGTCTGCTTTACTCAATGCTCCAACAACTGGTGCAGCAACTTCGTTCATCATCTGCCACATTTCCTCAAAATCTGCATACAATACTTTTCCACTTACGGCCTGTTCCTGTATATTTTTAAACCCTGATTTTTCCATAATAGATTTAAGGAGTCCAGAAGTGCCGCAACGAAACATTCCCGGTGCACCTGGAGGGGGTGGGGGCAACTGCATATTTTTATTTATAGCCCCCATAATATTTGTTACCCATGTATTCTTATCACCCGTGCTCCAAACGGATGTAGCCATTCTGCCAGTACTTTTTAAAACCCTGAACATTTCATCAGAAGCAAGCTGCATATCAGGAAAAAACATAAATCCCATTCGACAACTGATTTTGTCAAAATGATTGTCCTCATAAGTAAGTTCACATACATCACATGCGTTGGTTTCATAGTTATTCAGTCCTTTTTGCTTTGCATTCTCCAAAGCAATTTCAAGCATCTGCTCGGCAAGATCGGTACCAATTACTTTTCCCTTATGTGCAAGCATTGCAATGGTATGGCCTGGCTCACCCGTACCGCAGGCAATATCCAAAACCTTGTCATCTTCTTTAATATCCAGGGCTTCAATAATTTTGTCGCCCATAGGTTTTAAAAAATTCATAGTGAAGTCATCCCATTTTTTCCAGCCGGGAGAAAATTTGTTCCAGGTAGCTTTCTGTTGCTCCCGGATTTCAGTTAACTGCTGTTCCATATAAAATTAATTTTAGACACAGAATGTTATAAAGCCCGCTATAAATGTAAATATTTTTTTGTTTTTATTACCCGTTTTTTAGCATTATATGCACTAATTGATTTTATAAATTTGCATCCAGGCATCTTCGTTGGTTGTAGTTATAGATTTTTTAGCCAGGAGAGCTATTATTTTTTTGATTCATCCGATTATTTAAATTAAATTTCAGCAGTCAAAAGCTATTCAATGCAAATTTTATTGTACTATGAAATAACGTATTGAATATTTTTTATCCCAAAAGTTAAGTAATGTTACCATTGCAATTAATAGAACGGGATTTGCTGGAAATGCTGCAAAAAGGATTAGATCCCAAATACAGCTATCATAACCTTGCACATACTACAGATGTAGTCAGGCAAAGCATGCTGATTGCTCAGGAAGAAGGAGTAATGGATGAAGAATCCCATACAGCACTGCATTTAGCTGCATTGTACCACGACAGTGGCTTTTTGCACCACTGGAAAAACCATGAAGAACAAAGCTGCTTACTTGCAAAGGAACATTTGCCTGGATACGGAATAACTTCTGCCCAACTTGATGAAATCTGCAAGCTTATTATGGCCACTAAACTGCCACATAATCCCTCAGGCATCCTGCAACAAATTATTTGTGATGCAGATTTAGATTATCTTGGACGGGAAGATTTTTTTACTATCAGTGGTAACTTGTATGAAGAATTTATGGCCTGTGGGATAGTTAAATCTGCAGATGAGTGGGAAAAAATTCAAAATTCATTTTTACATCAACACTGCTATTTTACCTCATCCAGCAATAAAAGGCGAAACCCCTTAAAACAACAGCATATCCAATTTCTCCTGAAAGCCAGATAGGATCAACAAAGCTAATAGAAACAATAAGTAACTCCTGCATGATGCAAACCCGAAACAACTTCCTGTTAAAAGCTTTAAATGTAAGACCTGCGGAACAATGGCTTGTAAAAAAGTTGTTCCTCCTGCAGTTTTTCCAGGGTGCCGGTATTGCTTTTTTCTTCACGGCGGCATTTGCCCTTTTCCTCGACAGGTTTGTTATCACCGTTATGCCATGGGTATTTATCTATTCATCCCTGCTGATGTGGGCTACCGGGTTTGTTTATTCCCGACTGGAGCATAAGCTGAATATTGTAAAACTTGCCATGGGTGTTACTGTTTTTATGGCCCTTAGTATTTTATTTTTCCGGTTAGGATTTGAGTATGTGCAGGGTGATTGGTTTTTTTATGCCATGCTGGCCTGGTTTAACGTATTGTATATGCTTAATAACCTTGAGTTCTGGGGTATAGCAGCATTGCTCTTTGATGCAAGGCAAAGCAAACGCCTCTTTGCAGTGATCAGTGCGGGAGATATACCGGCAAAATTTGTAGGCTATTCATTAGCGCTATTAACGGTACATTATATTGGTACTATCAACCTGCTATGGGCTGGTGCTTTGTGCATGCTTTCATCACTTCCTTTTTTAAGAAGCATACAAAAATCAGGTATCCTCAGGCTGGCTTCGCAGCACAAGCATTCAGCATCAACAAAAGACCCGCCTAAACTGGTAAAACTGGTTCATGATTTTTCAGGGCATGTACTTATTCGCAGGCTTGCCGCACTTTCTGTAATTCTCACCTCCTGTTTTATTATCATAAATTTTGCTTTTTATGCAGGTATAAAAAATACTCATAAAGACGATGTGCAGTTAGCCAGCTTTATAGCCTTTTTCTTTGCAATTGTAAGGGTACTGGCGCTATTGGTAAAAATGGTTTTTACCAGTCGCCTTATCAATAAATTAGGGATAACAAAATCATTAATGATCACGCCTGTAGTCATGATCATTCTTATGCTCATTATCCTTACACAGCAACAACTGGCAGGCGATACTAAACTTGTATTATATCTATTTGGTGTAACTGTAGCACTCGTTGACATTTTGCGCTCATCCATAAATTCTCCGGTTTTTTTAACCATTATGCAACCATTATCTATTCATGAGCGGTTAAGGGCACACACAATTGTAAAAGGAATTATGGACCCATTTGCATCACTTGCCAGTGGCGTTATCCTGCTGTTTGCCATACGGTATGATCAGGGTGTAAATATTATTACGCTTTGTTATATTCTGCTGGTAGCTGGTTTGTTCTGGGTGATTGGCATCTTCAGGGTAAATGGCCAATACCTGCGTACCATTATTAAAACCATCAGCAACCGTTACTTTAATGGCGAAAGCTTTACTATAAATGACAGCACTACACTAGAGTGGCTTAAGACCCGGTTACCATCCGCTTCCGAAAATGAAGCCATTAATATGTTGAGCATGTTAAGCAAAAGCAATAATGAAATGGCAAATGAATTAATCATGCTTGCCCTACAGCATACTTCAGAAAATGTAAAAGCATTATCCATAAAAATGCTGAACGAAAAAAATATTGTTCTTCCTGAGGAGTCTTATTATTCTTTTTTAAAGCCAGGGGTACTCACCGCAACCAAAGCGGAAGCGATAAAAGCATTAGCAAAAATAAAGGGTACAGGTAGCATGGTTATTTCTTTCCTTCACGATGAACATCCTGAAATTAAACAAGCTGCCCTTTTATCTTTATTGGCCAATGAAGACAATAGTTTAAAAAAGGAAGCTGAAAACCAGTTAGGTAATGCTGTGAAATCTACTGTAACCGCTAATCGCATAATGGCTGCGGAAGTATTAGGCCGGTTGAATGGCTTTACCTCACATAACTGGATTGTTAATTTGCTGGATGATGAAAATAATGAAGTGAGAAAAGCTGCAATTGAAGCTTCAGGAAAAATTGCAGATGAAACTATATTGAAAAAGGTCATCACCATGATTCCCGGGAATGAAAAATATGTTTTAAATGCCTTGCATGAAGCTGGTAAAAATTCACTGCCACTTATTTATCCAATGCTTCATGGCAAAAATATATCCTCTCACCGCGTTGAAAAATTAATTGCTTTATGTGGCAGAATAGGTGGGGAGGAAGCTTATAGAATATTAATTAAATTGCTTAATGAACGGCCCACTCTTTTCAAGGCCATTATGAAAGCATTGTGCCGTAGTGATTTTATTTTACAAAAGGATCAAAAACCGTTTTTTGAAAAATGGGCAAAACAGTTATTAACACATTGTGCCGGAATAGTATATATGCAATCAAGCATTCATAATTATCCCAGAAAATATCCTTTGCTGCAAAGCTCTTTTGTACTTGAACTTGATGAATTACGGGATGCCCTCCTGAATGTGTTTGCCATTATGTATGATAGGGAAAATATAAGCAGGGTAAAAGCTGCATATCTTACGGGTAAAAGAGAAACGATTATTAATGCCATGGAAATAATAGATATTACAGTAAAAAAAGAAATGGCCAACTCATTTAATGCGATTTATGAACCAGGTGATGTAGAAAACCGATTGGATGGTTTAAAGAAAATATTTCCTATTGAATTTTTTGAAACGGTTGAGCAGGTGCTGGGTCTGGTACTTGCACACGAAAAATACGATTACCATATGTGGACAACAGCCTGTACACTATACCTTTCAAAAAAAGAAATGCATCCATTACAGGCTCATCTTGTTGAACCTTACACCAGGCACGATAATATACTTTTAAGAGAAACAGCGCAATATGCTTTTGCACCATCTACGGAAAAAAAGCCATCCAATTCTAAAACTTAAATTAAAAAATGAATACCATTAAAGAACAGATGTTATTAATTGAAAAAGTACTGTTATTAAAATCGCTTGATATGTTCCGGGAAACCCCAGAACCTATACTTGCTGAACTGGCTCCGCTGATGGTGGAGGAAGAAATTGAGCAGGGCAGTATCATTTTTGAAGAAGGTGAGATAGGTGATTGTATGTATATTATTTTAAGCGGGCAGGTTAATATTCAAAAAGAAAATACACTGCTGGCCATTTTACAGGAAAAAGAGATACTTGGAGAACTATCCTTACTGGATGCAGAAACAAGAAGTGCAACCGCCATTGCAAAAACGGATTGCCTGCTATACAAAATAGGCCAGGAGCCTTTCTATGAATTAATTGACTCAAGACCTGAAGTGGCAAGAGGCTGTATCAAAATATTATGCACGAGGTTAAGGATACTAAATGATAAAGTTTCTAAAATAAAAATGGCAGAGGACGGTAAAGGCCAATAATTAATCAGCAATATAGAACGGTAATTTGTAATTTATAAATGAGAAACTTTAATCGAGAAATGTTCTTTTAATATCAAACCAGTGCATTATATCGTTATCTACTTATTAATTTGGTATTATCTTTGTTTCGAATTATAAAAAACAACCCTAAACCACCTCTTGAAATTTATATCAAAATCATTTTTATTAGTACATCTTTTATTTCTATTTTCTGAAGTATTGTATGCAGGTGATACCACACGTACGTCCACTCGTGCAGATGCTCTTCAATATATCCGAAATATAAAAAATCTTTCCAGGAGCAACTTCTGGCCAAATATAAATCCAGACGAGTTTCTTAAAAATTTAAAAGAAGATATAAATATTCCGCTTGCGTTATATCAAGGCAGCAATACAAATTTTTGCGGCTATGCGGCACTATCATACATGCCATTGAATAATGACCCGCTTGGCCATGCAAAAAATTTAATACATTTATTTGAAACAGGTGAAGTCCAGTATGGACAAGTCTTTTTACAACCATCTCTTGCAGTGCGTTTGGCGGCTGGTAACCTTAAATTCAAAGGGGGGCTTGATATACGGCCAGCAGAACAGATGTGGTTTCTATCACTTGCAGATCATTTTAAGAGCTATTTAAATTTCTTTAATAAAAAATATGACGCTGGTGATGAAAATACTTTTTGGGCTGCGGTGAGTTATGGAAAGTTTAACAGGATGATTAAAAAATTGTTTAATTATGATGTTCATGCGAGGGGGGCGGATTTAAGGCATCCAAGAGTGGGGGATATGTATAGTTATTTAAGTGAACAATTGAAAAAAGATGGCACTACAATAGTGTTCCAGAATAATGCATATCTGCGCAAGAAAAATACGAGCAAACTAAAGCCAGGGTTTCCCACTCATTTTATTGTATTGCTGGAGATAAAGAAATATGAAAATGACCTTATTGATGTTATATATTGGGATTATGGCTTCCGGTCGTTAAGACAGGTAACTCCTGCTATTCTGAAAAAAATTGTATTTGGCGTTTCTTTCGTAAGTAAAAAAAGATCTACTCATGAATAAGCTCCTAATGATAATTGTTATAGGATTATTGATGAGCTCATGCGCCACCACAAGCATGGTAAAATATTATAACGAAAACCATAAGCAGCTTGATATCATACAGCAATCCTATAAAGAAATCTATGCCCGCAAACCCTTTACTATAGAATTTACGGATAAAAGTTACCAGCATATTTTTCTTGAACTGTTAACTGATAGTATAAAATATATTTACGAATTTGATGTAAAGGAAACCAGGCTAAATGATACATTAATAAAATTTAATCTTCCACCTGCGTCTGTCATGAACTTAATAAATAGGATGCAGTCCATTGAATGCAAATGGCTGAGTAATCTTGACTATTATACAGAAGGCAAAAAAAACACGCTTGTATTTTTATCTGTGAAAACAAAAGATTTCAGATGGTTTTTCACTCCTCAGAAATATTATATCATGACTTATTACATTCAGCCACAGTATTATGATAGCCAAGGCAGGTTGCTTGATGGCAGAAGCCGTAGGCGATTGAGAGAACTAAACGGGGATGTATTTAAGAGAGTTAATGCAAGGGTTGCCTATACAATTTCTCAGCGTTTCAGGTAGTGGAAAAGTTATTTGGTTTTCTAAAGCTTCCTATACTTCTAAACCATCTCATCCCAACAATTAAATGACCTCTTATAATTCCTAAACCCTTATTATGTTTGTGGAAATAATTTAGTTGCTATGGAATATCGCTTTAAAAATTTAGTTGCACTTGTTATTTCAGGTGCTTTCATGTTTGCTTCCTGCAAAAATTATAAACCCGGCATTAAACTGCTCAGCATAAAGGAGACTAATTATCCTTCCGGTTCCGGACTTTCATTTTATGAAAATAAAATTTATCTTATTGGTGATGATGCCTCACAGATTTTGATAATGGACACAACCTTAAATGTAACAGACAGCATCCGGGTGCATGACAGTACAGGCAAAAGAATTCCCTGGCAGGTAAAACCAGATTTTGAAGATATGGCCTTTTTTCAAGCGGGGATGGAACATTTCTTTCTTGTACCAGGCTCTGGTTCGGGTGGTGCTTACAGAAACAGTGCACTCATTCTGAATGCTGTTAGCCATCAACAAAATAAATTTGCGCTGGATAGTTTGTATGCAAGGTTGAAACTTTTTGGAATTAAGGATATCAATATTGAAGGCGCTGCTTCATTGCCCGGTACCATGCTGCTAAGTAACCGTGGTAACAAAGGCTACCAGAAAAATTATTTAATTTTTATTGATAATAATTTCTGGACAAAACCGGGCAGCTGCGGTTTTAGTATTGCACTGGCAGGCACTACAAAAGATACATCTGCATTCAATGGTATATCCGGTCTGGATTATGCCCGTAAGTCAGATAAACTATTGCTAACCGTTTCTACAGAAAATACCTATAGCAACTTTGCCGATGGTACAATAGGAAAAAGTTATCTCTGGATTATTAATGATATCTCTTCAAAGAAAAACTTCAGCGCAATAAACCCTAATATCATTATTGATCTTGATGAAGCAGACAATAGATTTATAGGACATAAAATAGAAGCAGTAACTATACTTCAGGAAAACAAAACAAACATGATCCTTTTGCTGGTATCTGACGATGATGATGGAAAAAGTATTTTGTTTAAAATAATTCTCAATTTGTAGTTACCAAATATAACTCTTTAATAAGACCGCCACGGCTATACAATCCTAATAATTAAGACGTAAAAAATTATTATGGAGGGCCTGAAAAAACAATTGCCACAAATAAAAATGGAATTAACTAAGTAGAAACCAAATCAAAAATAAGATGTCGTTATTTTGAATTAAGAAACGAAGAGAAATATTTGTCTTTTGTAAATGGCCACTCATCTTTTATAAAACTGAAAAATACAGAATCTCTTACTGTTCCGTCATCATTAATCATATGCTTTCTAAAAACGCCTTCCTTTAATGCGCCTATTTTTTGCATTGCTGTTTTAGATTTTTCATTCAGCATGCTGGTCTTTAATTCAACCCTGTTGAACCCCAACGTTTCAAAACAATAGGACAATAATAAAAATTTGCAGGCACGATTTAAGCCTGTTCGCTGAGCCTCTTCTGCATACCATGTCCACCCAATCTCCAATCTTTGGTGTTCTTCTGAAATATTACCAAAGCGGGTGCAGCCAGCATATTTTTGAGTTAACTTATCAAATATGGCAAAGGGAATTGAACTTCCTTTTTCTTTTTCCGCAATAGCGGTATCAAAATATTTCCTGAAATCAGACGGGCTGTTTATTTTGGCGCTTGTAAATTTCCATAAAGATGTTTGCATGGCAATGGGCAATAGCACTTCATAATGTTTTTCTTCGAGAACCTCGAGGCGTGCCCGGTCATTTTCCAAATTAATATCGTTGTTTAACAAGGTTGTTTATTTATAAACTGAGTAAAAACCAGTTTCATAATTATTAGTAATTCTGTTTTACCATTGTTGCCACCAGCTTATCAATTGGTAAAGTAAGCAACTCTGCAGAAAAATCCTGCCAGTTAATAAAACGAAAGGTTTCTGTTTCACCCGTCTTCTCATACATCTTCATTTCTCTTTTGTCAAACTGGAAAGCTGATGTTCTTAGTGGCACAGAAATATCTTCTAGTGGTTGAACGTAATAATAAATTGAAATAATCTGGTCGCCTGGTTTGAATGCACTCTGCTGGTAAAAATCGGTAGTATATAAATGATTTCCCACCTGTATTCTTAAATTCATTTCTTCCATGAATTCTCTTTTAAGACAATCTCTTGTGCCTTCACCCAACTCAAGTCCACCACCACAAAATTTTGTGTAATAGCCACCGCGGATATATTCATCGCTAACCAATACCTGCTTTTGTTCATTAATCAATATGCCATAAACACGAATATTAAACATCATTATCTTTTAGCACGGCGTAAATAATTAAATACAACAAAGGCCAGTATAAGCATGGAAACAGTTACCGGTACCCAAAACGCAATAGGGGAGTGTTGAAAGGGCAATGGTACATTCATGCCGTAAATGCTGGCAATTAAAACCGGTATACTTAGGAAAATCGTCAATGTAGTCAGGCGCTTCAGTACCTCATTCTGGTTGTTACTGATGATGCTGGCAAATGCATCAAGTGTGCTGCTTAAAATAGTGGTGTAAGTATTTGCAGTTTCTAATGCTTGTGAAGTTTCTATAATCAGATCATCCAGGAAATCTTTTTCTTCTTCGTTTAAATGTAAAAAATCTGTCCGGGCTATCTTCATCATCAGCAGTTCATTGCTGCGAAGAGCGGTAACAAAATAAACAAGACTTTTTTGAATACGCATCAATTGCAGGAGTTCTTCATTCCTGTTGGCATCATAAAGTTTTTGCTCCAGGGCATTCCTGCGTTGATTTATTTCTTTGAGGTGATCCTGGAAGTTAGTAGTTATTTTTTCAAAAACTTTCAGTACCATCATATTCATTTTATCAGCATTCCGGTTTTGAAAACTGTTCAGGAATTTTTTGATAGCCTCATTTTCAAACGAATTTACAGTAACAATTTGGCCGTCAGTAAGGATGATACAAATAGGAATGGTGATATAGAATGCATCACTATCATTGAAGGAATTATTTTCTGTTGGCGTTTTAATTACAATCAGTTTTACATCGTCTTCAATTTCATAGCGGCTGCGTTCATCTATATCAAGCGAATCTTTCAGGAAGTCTATAGGGATTTTCAAAGCATTACTCAGCTCAGTAAATTCTTCTTGTTTTAATGGTGGCAATACATTTACCCAACTGCCATTTACGGGTTTATCAATGGCAACAGTCTGGTGTTGTTCAATTTTAAAATACTGGATCATATCAGTCTATTTCTATTTCGCCGGTGAAAACAAGTTCCGCAGGGCCGCAAAGCCAGATATTATTGAAATTTTTGTCGTCAATTTTAGTGTATTCTACGCTAAGGTTACCGCCGGGGGTTTGTACCTCTACCCGGTTAAATCCGCGGTTATTGTGAGCATTCACAATGGCGGCTGCGGTTACTCCTGTACCGCAACTTAACGTTTCATCTTCTACACCCCGTTCATATGTGCGTACAAAAATTTTATCCTCTCCAATGGTTTCCACAAAGTTTACGTTGATACCGTCCTTCATATATTTTTTACTGTTGCGAATATCTCTACCAGATTCCACAACATCTACGTTTAAAATATCATTGGCAAATCTTACTAAATGAGGAGAACCTGTATTTAGTACTGCATAAGTGGCATGTTCTTCCAGGTCATTTACGTCCTGCATTTTAAGGCGAATAATATTGTTGATATCTATTTCAGCTTCGTGAATACCATCAACTGCTAAAAACTGATAAGTGTATTTATGCAATCCCATCTGATATGCAAATCGCACAAGGCAGCGGCCTCCATTGCCACACATAGAACTGGGATTGCCATCCGAATTAAAATATATCATTTCAAAATCATAGCCTTCAAGTTTGTTCATCATCATCAGGCCATCTGCACCCACACCAAAGCGGCGGTGGCAAAGTGATTTTACCTGTTTGGCGCTTAAACCTGAATATTCATTTTCCCTGTTATCGAGAATAATAAAATCGTTTCCGGTCCCCTGGTATTTATAAAATTTTATTTTCATTATAGGTTTGTAACAATTATTTCCAGTGATTTATTAATAAGATTTTCCACCGCAGCCCCGCCATCTTTGCTGAACTCCTTTGTAATCCTGTTTGCAACAATTGCACTGAGCGATAGGCAATGATGCCCCAGTACTTTACCCATGCCATAAATCGCAGATGTTTCCATTTCAAAATTGCTGATAATATGCTGGCCAAAACTAAAACTGGTGAGCCTGTCAATGAGTTGCGGATTGGTGAGACCCATTCGCAATACCCTGCCCTGTGGACCATAAAACCCCGGGCAGGTAACGGTTATTCCCTGGTGAAAATCGGCAACAAAATGTTTGAGCAGGGATACACCGGCACCTGTAATATATGGTTCTGAAATACCCTGGTGCAATTGTGTATGCGTGTTAAAGGCATGTAGAATCTGCTTTTCTTCTTCATTGGTCTGGTGTATATAAAAATTCATCAGGTTATCAAGGCCCAGGCCATGTGTGCTTGCAACAAAGCTATCCACAGGAATTTCTTTCTGCAAAGAACCAGATGTGCCGATGCGGATTATATTGAGCGATGTAAGTTTTTCTTTTATAGTGCGGGATTCAAAATCAATATTAACCAATGCATCCAGTTCATTAAGTACGATATCAATATTATCGGGACCAATGCCAGTGCTGGTTACAGAAATTCTTTTTTTGCCCAGGTAGCCGGTATGGGTAACAAATTCGCGGTGTTGATTTTTATATTCAATACGGTCAAAATGTTTACTCACTTCCTTAACCCTGTCAGGATCGCCTACGGTAATGATGTTAGAGGCTATTTCTTCCGGCCTGCAGTTTAAATGATAAATTGCTCCCCGGTCATTGATGATTAATTCTGATGCTGCTATTATGTTCATTGAAATATTATAAAATTCGAACTGTTTGTAATTTGAAATTATGGATAAAAATACCCTATTTTTGCAACTCTCAAAATGAACCTTTAAAAAAGCTTTTGAAGGTTTTGTTTTTTTGGTCTGATGGCCGAGTGGCTAGGCAAAGCTCTGCAAAAGCTTCTACAGCGGTTCGAATCCGCTTCAGACCTCAAACAAAAAGGGCCTTACCTGTAAGGCCTTTATTATTTTATGAAGTACAGCAAATGGATAGGAATAATTACTGCGCTTATTCTTATTATAGCCTGTTTTATGCCTTGGACATATCACGCCGATGTGAATAAAACTTTTACTGGTTTTTTTTCAGAACAGGATATGTATGGCAAACCGGGAAAATTCCTGGTAATATTTTCAGTTTTATCCATGTTGCTGCTACTAATAAATAAAGTCTGGGCTAAAAGAGTACATATTATACTGGCTGCCATAATTCTTAGCTATACTTTTAAAACATATGTGCTCTTCACTTCATGTTACAATGCCTATTGCCCTGAGAAAAAACCAGGTATTTACCTCGTTTTAATCGCCTCCATAATAATATTGATCGTTGCTCTATTCCCAGATGATATTATGAAATCTAAAAAAAAATCAGCAATCCGCTGATTAAGAAAGCCTTTTTTCATCTGTTTTATTTTTCTCTTTTACCCATGCATCTTTAAGGGTTACCGTCCTGTTGAAAATAAGTTTTCCAGGAGTGGATTCTTTATCAAGGCAAAAATATCCCTTGCGGATAAATTGGTACGGTTGAGTTGGTGAAGCATTTGACAATGAAGGTTCCAGCTTTGCATTATTTATTATCTGAAGTGAGTCAGGATTAATAAAATCTTTAAATTCTCCTTCTGCTGCATTCATATCCTCTTCAGTAAACAGCCTCTCGTATAGTCGTATTTCAGCATCTATTGCATGTGCTGCACTTACCCAATGGATTGTGCCTTTTACACTAATGCCACTTGTATCATGCCCACTTTTACTTTCCGGAATATAACTGCAATGAACTTCAGTGATATTACCATAGCTGTCTTTTATAAAATCATCACAACGCACAATGTAAGCACTTTTCAGCCGCACCATTTGGCCGGGTGCAAGCCTGAACCATTTTTTTGCAGGTGTTTCCATGAAATCATCACGCTCAATCCATATTGTTTTACTAAAAGGAAGAGGCCTTGTATCTTCATGATTATCCGGTTTATTTTCGCCGATCAGCTCTTCAGTTTTGCCTTCTTCATAATTTGTAATCACCAGCTTTAACGGATCCACAACTGCCATTACCCTGTTAGCAGATTTATTTAAATCTTCCCGGATACAAAATTCAAGCAAACTAATGTCAATGAGATTATCTCTTTTGGCTACGCCAATTTTATCACAGAATTCCCGAATGCTTGCGGATGTATATCCTTTGCGCCTAAAACCGGAAATAGTAGGCATCCGTGGATCATCCCATCCAGTTACGTGTCCTTCATTAACCAATTGAAGAAGTTTTCTTTTGCTCATGACTGTATAACTCATGTTTAGCCGGGCAAATTCATATTGATGCGAAGGAAAAATTTCAAGCTTCTCAATAAACCAATCATATAATGGGCGGTGGGAAATAAACTCAAGTGTACAAATGCTGTGTGTTATTTGTTCAATGCTATCACTTTGCCCATGACCAAAATCGTACATCGGGTAAATGCACCAATCATCCCCCGTGCGGTGGTGATGAGCATGCTTTATACGATAGATAATGGGATCTCTCAAAAGCATATTTGTAGAAGCCATATCTATCTTTGCCCGAAGTACTTTTTCACCATCTTTATATTTCCCTGCCTTCATATCAGAAAATAATTCAAGGTTTTCTGAAACGGCTCTGTTGCGATATGGGCTGTCTTTTCCAGGTTCTGTTGGGCTGCCTTTTAATAATGCAATTTCATCAGATGTACTGTCATCTACATAAGCCAATCCTTTCTCAATAAGCGTTTTGGCAAATGCATAAATTTTTTCAAAATAATCTGATGTAAATAATTCGTTGGCCCAGGTAAAGCCAAGCCAATTTATATCTTCCTTTATGCTGTTTACATATTCTGTTTCTTCAGTTGTGGGATTGGTATCGTCAAAACGAAGGTTTGTTTTGCCGCCATATTTTAACGCCAGGCCAAAGTTGAGGCAGATACTTTTTGCATGACCGATATGCAGGTAGCCATTAGGCTCAGGCGGAAAACGGGTGATGATGGATTGGTATTTCCCTGACTTTAAATCTTCTTCAATAATTTCCTCAATAAAATTCAGGCTTTTTTCTTCGCTCATTGCAATCTCTTTTTTAAGAAAGCAAAGTTAAGAATTATGTGGCGGGCATGAGACCGGTGTTCAACTTTGTATAACTACGCCGGGAAATTTTCCTGATTAGCAATGAATATAATTTATGGAAATGTGGAATGAATTTAAGGCCCTTGTTTTTTAAGGAAACTAATCAATAGTTTTAAAATCTAAACACCTAATCCCGATAGCTATCAGGACTAAACCCTCTAAACTTTGTACTAAGCTCTTCCCATCTTTCTTAAATAATTTGAATGCGAAGCTATTGCATGCCTCATCTTACGGTATTCAATATATTTTACATTGAATTCAGCACAGGTTTTTTTAATGATCTTGCTGATGGCGGGATAGTGTACATGAGAAACTTTTGGAAACAGGTGATGTTCAATCTGGAAGTTTAAACCACCAACCAGCCATGAAATTAAGCGGTTGCGGGTAGCGAAATTAGCCGTGGTTTCCACCTGGTGTATGGCCCATTCGTTTTCTATTTTATTGCTATGTTCAAGTGGTGTAGGAAATGCAGTTTCTTCAACAGTATGTGCCAACTGGAATACGATGCTTAAGATAAATCCAGCAAACATGGTAATTACTAAAAATCCTACGAGCCAGCTTACAAAACCAAGAATATAAATGGGCAAAGCAATCATCATAAATGCATAGCCAACTTTAGCGGCCCAAAATGCAAAATGATCGTATGCACTCATTTTTTTAATTGGAACACTTCCCACTCTTTTCTTAAAATATTTGTTGTAGTCCGTTACAAATAACCAAACAAGTAAAAGCAAAGTGTAAAGGAACCAAACATAAATATGCTGAAAGCGGTGAATCTTTCTTTTCTTTTGGGTGGAACACATACGCAGCAAAGGCTTTATTTCAATATCATCATCCACACCATCAATATTAGTATAAGTATGGTGTATTAGATTGTGTTTGTTATGCCACATGATTCCACTAGCGCCAAGCATGTTAATAGAGAACGTTGCTATTTTATTTGCCAACTTACTATTGCTGAAACTACCATGTGCTCCATCATGCATTACATTAAAGCCTATGGCTGCAGTAAAGCCGCCCATTAAAATACATTCAATAATCGCCACCCACACCACAGGTGTAAAAAACATCAGGTGGATATAAAGTGCTATATAGGCGGTAACCAGCAACACAGCCTTAAAGTAAAGAGAATAATTGCCGGTACTTTGTTTATGATTTTCAGTAAAGTAATTGTTTACCCTGCGTTTGAGCTCCTGGTGAAATGTAGAGCCCTGGGGATTCATGAACTTTGGTGTTTGCATTATATTGGTATTTTAATATTTTATTTTAAGAAATTAAATTAAGTATTTTCCAGGATAAAAGCATCCATGTCATGAACGCCTATCATTTTTTCTGTTATAAATCCCTCTGCATATTCAACGCCAATCATTTTTCCAAACATCCGGCATCGTCCTTCTACACTTTCTAAAAATCCTTTAGTAGAAATATAGGTTTGAGGGCCATCTGTTGCTCCGTTATAAAACTGGGAACTGTACGCTTTTACCGCCTCCATTTTTTTATCAAACACTGCTGAAATATCCAGAACAAAACTTGGTTGTAAAAATCTATCCTGGATATAATGAAAAACATATTTTGGTCTCCATTCTTGTTGTTGTAATTCCCCTGAAAAAGTTTCAATTTTTGCCAGTCCTGATAAGAACGCAGCTTCAACTACCAGTTTAGCACTACGCCCATGATCAGGGTGCCTGTCTTCGGGTGCATTACATAAAATAATTTCAGGCCGGTATTTACGAATGGCTTCAATTACTTTTAATTGATGTGCCTTATCATTCTGAAAAAAACCATCTGCAAAGCCAAGGTTTTCCCTAATATCTACTCCAAGAATTTCTGCTGCAGCAGCAGCTTCATCATTTCTTATTTCTGCATTACCCCTTGTTCCTAGTTCGCCTGCTGTTAAATCAATAATGCCAGTCTTTTTGCCTTTCATTTTTTCAACAAGGAGTACCCCTGCGCCACCAAGTTCCACATCATCTGGGTGTACTCCAAAAGCCAGTACATCTATCTTCATGCTTATCAATAAATAATTAAGGCTGCAAGGTAAGTTATTGAGGGCAAAAGCCGTGTGCAAGTAAGTTAAAAAGTGAATATGTGTATAAATCCGGGATGCGATGCAAATTGGGAATTTGGAATACCATTCAACTATAAAATGTTAATCAATTAAATTATTCACCAATTAGCATATTATCTTTGCAGGCGCATGAAGATAAAATCATTCCTGGCAAAACCCTTCGCCAATTTTATATACAAGCAAGTTAAGAAAAGCATGGCTACTGCCTTAGCTGATCAACAACAGGAATTTACCCAATTGATAAAATCTGCTGCCAATACTGAGTTTGGTAAAGCGCATAACTTTAACGAAATCAAATCCTATGAAGACTTTATCCAAAGGGTTCCAATAAGAGATTATGAAAGCTTCATCCCATATATTGAAAAAATAAAAGAAGGAAAGCATAATGTTTTATGGAAGGGGCAGCCCATTTATTTTGCCAAAACCAGCGGTACCACAAGCGGAGTAAAATATATTCCTATAACTAAAGATTCTATTCCCAATCATATCAATACGGCACGAAATGCTCTGCTTTGTTATATGGCAGAAACAGGCAACAGCAAATTTGCCGATGGCAAGCTCATCTTTCTGAGTGGTTCTCCTGAGCTTGAAAGAGTAGGAGGTGTTCCCACGGGCAGGCTAAGCGGCATTGTAAATCATCATGTTCCCAAGTATTTAAGAGCCAACCAACTGCCCAGCTTTGAAACGAATTGTATTGAAGACTGGGAGCAAAAATTAGAAGCTATTGTAAAGGAAACCATCAAAGAAAACATGACACTTATCAGTGGCATACCTCCATGGATGCAGATGTATTTTGACAGGCTGCAGGAAAAGTCGGGGAAAAAAATAGGGGAGTTGTTCCCTAACTTCAGCGTGATGGTGCAGGGTGGTGTAAATTTTCAACCTTATAAAACAAAGTTATCCGAAAGCATCGGCAGGCATGTGGATACCATTGAACTTTTCCCTGCCAGTGAAGGTTTCTTTGCTTTTCAGGATTCGCAGAAAGAAGAAGGCATGCTACTCAATACCAATAGCGGGATATTTTTTGAATTTATTCCAGTTGCAGAAATTAATAAAGACCAGCCAACAAGACTCATGCTTAAGGATGTGAAGGCTGGAGAAAATTATGCACTTATTATCAGCAGTAATGCCGGCTTATGGGCATACAATACCGGCGATACAATCAGGTTTGTAAGTATAGAGCCCTATCGCATTGTGGTAAGTGGAAGAACCAAACAATTTATTTCTGCTTTTGGCGAACATGTCATTGTAGAGGAAGTAGAAGCAGCGATGATGCATGCCGCTGGCCAAACCGGCACAAGTATTACCGAATTTACGGTTGCACCAATGATAGCGCAGCAGGAAGGAAAAAGTTTTCATGAATGGTTTGTAGAATTTGAAAACACACCTGCAAATATGCAGGCATTTTCTAAACTCATTGATGATAAGCTACGAGAAAAAAATGTTTATTATAATGACCTTATAAGTGGCAATATTTTAGAACAACTTCATGTTACACCTGTTCGCAAAAATGGATTTGTAGATTATATGAAAAGCATAGGTAAACTTGGCGGGCAAAACAAAGTGCCGAGGCTAAGTAACGATAGAACGATTGCGGAGGATCTTGGTAAGTGGAAAGTTTAAAACTGTTCTTCAATAATTTATTTATCTTTTCGTAATATATAGAAACATGAGAAAAGCACTTTAGTGGTATGGCAATTGCAGTTGGCTTTTCAACCTATTTATTCATCAGCATATTCACATTATGAAAGCATTATTTCTTAGCATTATTTTTTTTGCCACTATTATTTCCTGTAAAAAAACGAATTCTCCGACAGAAATTATTGAGCCCTGCCCGGTAGTAGAAAACCTGGATTCCGCCTCAACATCCCAAAAACTTGTGGGTACCTGGTTATGGAGAAAACAAGCCTGTATGCTCGTTCCTCTCCGTGATGCAGATAAAGAAGTAAAAGTAAAATTTAGTTCTACCGGCAACTTTACGGTAACAGAAAATTCAATTGTGGTTGCCCAGGGAACATGGGTCATAAGATCTGTAGGAACTAATAAGTGGAGGTTAAATCTTAGTTCTTATAGCAGCTATCTTGCCGGCTTTGTTGGTTTCTGCAATAACCAGGTTGAATTTGATGAGCGTATCATAGATGGTTGTCTGCATATATTTACGAGAGTTACATAAAAATTTGCGCCGGAGTAATAATCATTTTAAATTTTTAAGATATTGACATTCCTACGCACAAGCACCTTAAGTACAATTTTTTGTTCCTAGAAATTTCTAACAAAACATTATTAATTCTTATAGTATAATTCCATAGTAATCATATATTTTTGCTTTCCAATTATATAAGCATTGTTTAAAAAGAGTTTACATATAAACCCCAAATTTATTCCGGCAACGTTTCCGCCACGGCGACGTGGTTGCTGATAGGCCGAGCATATACCACATGCCCCTGTCAGTGAAAAAAGCCCCCCGACC
>JBDSYV010000168.1:0-9569 GCA_040110925.1 Ferruginibacter sp.
AAAAATGCGAATATCAATCCGAATATAATTGTCCAGCTTAATGGTCCCCAAAACACAACACTATCTCCACCAAAAAAGATATGAGGATTAAGATGCTGAAAGAAAGAAACGAAATTGATATTGAACCCAACTGCCAATGGCAACAAACCAAGTATTGTTGCAATAGCTGTAAGCATTACAGGGATTATTCTTATACGACCGGCCTGTATTGCTGCTTCTCTTGTTTTTACACCACGGCCTCTAAGTTCATCTGTAAATTCAATGAGCAGGATACCATTTTTAATTACTATACCAGCCAAACCCACAACACCTACACCGAGCATGATGGTTGCTATTGTCATACCTGTAAATGCATACCCAAGCAGCACACCAATTACAGAGAAAAATATTTCTGTCAAAACTATAAATGGTTTGCTCACCGAATTAAACTGCAATACAAGAATTAAAAATATTAATCCCAAAGCAATTGCAAGCGCCATTCCCAGGAAGGCAGATGTTTCCTTTTCCTGTTCACCCTGCCCTGTTTGTTTTATTACAACATCTGCCGGGATTTTTGTTTTGCTTTTAAAATCAGCAATTTTTATGGCCAGTTCTTGATTTACTTTTCCCGTCAAAGACGGATCAAGTACATTGGATTGCAATTGTATGGTTCGCTTCACATTTTTCCTGGCAATAGCGCCCGAAGTATTGGTATAATCAATACTGGCCACAGCACTTACAGGCACTGACTTTACACGCATCGTAGTCATATCCATGAACGTAATGCGCATGTTCATGATGTCTGTAATATTGTTTCGCATCAGGTCTGTGTACCGCAATTGAATTTTATATTCATCTTCTCCGTCCTTAAGCTTACTCACTTCTTTACCAAATACTGCAGTGCGTATTTCCATACCAATCTGGCCTGTGCTCAAACCTTCGCTCATGGCTTTTTCCCTATCTACATTCACCGTTATTTCCGGACTGTTTAGATCCACATCCATTTTCAGATTTTCAATGCCATACACCTGGTTGGTATCAAGATAATTAAGCAGGTTACTTGCAACGATGCCAAGTTCTTCATATTTGTCGCCGGATATTTCAATATTCACCGGTGGATCTGTTGGAGGACCTCCATCTTCTTTTGCCACTTCAATACTTGCACCGGGTACGCCAACCATTCTTGCACGTATTGAATCAAGAAATGGTTGTGTATGTTTACCATGCCGCTTTTCATATTCAACAAACGACACTTGTATCCTGCCAAGATTAGGCCGCACACTCCTGTTATTATCTCTTGGATTATTAGCACTGTTAGCAACGTTGGTTATAATACTTTCTACTATACTTCCTTCTGTTCCCGGCTTTTCAGCTTCAAGCACTTTATGCACCCTTTGTTCTAATACTCGTGTTACGCTATCTGTCTTTTCTATGTCGGTGCCCACTGGCATTTTTAAATACACATAAATAAAATTAGGGTCACCGCTTGGGAAGAAAGTGCTTTTATTTCCTCTTGCCATTAATAACATAACGGATACTGGAAATAATACAAACAACCCTACAAGCATCCATGTCGGCCTCCATCCTTTCAATACCCAGCGCAATAATTTTTCGTAACGGTTCATCAGTGCAGGAAGAATTCTTGTTTGAAAACTATGGATGATGTCGCGGAAAAGATACCGGTTAAGTACTGCAAGCAAATTCATAAACAAAAGAAAATTTGCAAAGCCATGCCAGCCGGCAAGATGCAATATCACCGCTACAATTGCTGACACCCAAAACCAGGGCTTTTTAAAAATCCCTGATTTGGTTTCTTCAAAATCCTTTCCTTCAGGCTTCATGAAACTAACGGCAAAAACAGGGTTGAAAATAAATGCCACGATCAATGATGCTGCCAGTGTTAGGATGAGCATCGTGGGCAAATAAATCATGAATTTACCAATAATACCTTTCCAGAAAAGTAAGGGAAAGAACGGCGCAAGTGTAGTAGCAGTACCTGCCAACACCGGGATAAAAACTTCACCTGCAGCCTCTTTTGCACTGCGGATAATCGGCACCCGGCCATTGTTATAAATCCTGTGCGTATTTTCTATTACTACAATGGCATCATCTACAATAATACCCAATCCAAAAAGCAAAGCAAAGAGAACAATAAAATTCAGTGTTACAGATGTGCCGATGATAGCATCAGCAACAGGCAAAAACAGGAAGGCAACAAACACACTTAGCGGCACACTAAGTGCAACAAAAAACGCATTCGTTACTCCCATAAAAAACATCAGTACCAATAAAACCAAAACAAAACCTATGATGATGGTATTAACCAAATCCTGGAAAGATGTTGCTGTAGCTTTACTCTGGTCGCCGGTAATGACAACCTTTAAATCCTTTGGCAGTTCTTCATTTCTTTGCATCCCGGCAACAATGTCTTTAATTTTCCCTGCTGCATTAATGAGATTTTCTCCAGCCCTTTTTACAATGTTTAGGGTAACTACATTCTTTCCATCAAGACGAGCATAACTTTCCTTTTCTTTAATAGTATCTTTTAATTCAGCAATATCTTTCAGGTAAACAGTAGCGCCCTGCGTACTGCTTCGCACAACAATATCATGCAGGTTAAGGGCACTGGCAAATTGTCCCTTTATTTTAAGCGTTCGCTTCATATCGCCTACTTCCACAAGGCCACCCGTGATGTCACTATTTTCTCTTTTGATGGCATTTTCAACATCCATAAAACTTATCCTTGCTGCCTGCATTTTATATGGATCCACATTTACCTGTATCTCCCTTTCTGGTGCACCCACTATTTCAGCCCTTGTTATTTCTGATAATTCTTCAAACCTATCCTGCATTTTATCCGCATAGGCCTTTAGTTTTATGCCATCATAATCACCGCTAAGATTTACAAACATGATGGGCATTTCGCTAAACGCAAATTCCTGTGCATTAGGTTGTGAGGTAAGATCGTTGGGTAAATCAGATTGTGCTTTATCAATTGCATCTTTTACTTTAAGCTTGGCCAGCTCTGTTTTTACATCCGTATCAAATTCTATAATGATTAAACTATAATCAGTTTGCGAGACAGATTGAATTTTTTTTACCTTGGCGCCGCTAATACCTTTCAGTTGTTTTTCTATTGGCCTTGTTACCAGGTTTTCAATATCCTTTGGTGAGCTACCAACATAAACAGTAGTAACACTAATTGTTGGTACTACTATATCGGGAAACTGCTCCTTGGGCATAGTATTAAATTTCACTAAGCCGTATAATGAAATTAATATGGCAATAATATAAATGGCCGTACGGTTATCTATAGCCCAGGAGGTAGGCCGGAATTCTTTAAATTTTGCTTTTACACCTTCAATAAAATTCATAAAAAATATTTTGGTAAAATCGTTAGTCGGGGATCGGTTGTCGGTTGTCGGACATTTAACTTCTGTCATCTGTCATCTAACACCTGTCATCTATTTTATATCAGCCGTTACAGTTTGTCCTTCATATAAAGTCTGGAAGCCTTCTGTGATAAGCATTTCCTTTCCAGTAAGCCCGGTTTTTATTTCTACGATGTTGCCATAGACTTCACCAAGGTTCACAATTTTTTTGCTGGCAATAGACTTACCATTTGGCAGCTTTTCCAGCACATATACATATTTATTTTTTTCATCGCTCTGAACTATGTTTATAGGAATTACCAATGCATTTGGTGCGCTGTAATCTTCAATTTTCATTACCACACTCTGGTTTGGTTTCAATGCTGCATCAGCAGGGATTTTTGCTTCCACAATAAATCCTCTTTGTGTTGGATCAATGCTCTGGCTAACCAATGAAATGGTAGTGGTAAGTGTGCGTTTAATATCCGGAATAAATATCTGCACAGGGGTTCCTTTATGAATCCTGCTTACATAATTTTCGGGAACACTTGCAGTCACTTTCAGGTTGCTGGCATTTACAATTTTTATTTGCGGTTGACCGTTAATACCCATGCCCTGGAAGATTTCGCCAACCCTTATGTTTACAATATCAGCAACGCCACTCACATCACTATAAACATTCGCTGTGTTTTGTTGTTCCTGTGCTACTTTTATTTGCTCGCCACTTGCCTTTAATTGGTTTTCCAGGCTTTGTACATTTGTACGTGCAGTAATCAATTGCACTTCCGTACCAATGCCCTGGTTCCATAGGTTTTGCTGGCGATCATAAATTGTACGTGCAAGGCCTAGCTGGGTCCTAATGCCTTCAAGCTGCTGCCTTGCGGCTACTACCTGTTGTCTAATTATTGCATCATCAAGCCTTAATAACAATTGTCCTTTATTTACAAATTGTCCCTCTTTTACCAGCACTGCTTTTACCTGTGCCGGGCCCATCCGTGGCGAGATATAAGAAATATTTTCTGCATCTACCTTTCCCTGCAAATCTATAAAATGCTGGAAGTTTTGGGTAGTAACCGGCTGCACTGCTACAAGTTTTATTTTGGATGCATTGACTGCACTAGTATCCAATTTTGCAATTTCATCCTGTAGTATGCGCATCTCTTCATCAATGCCGGTTTTTTCTTTAGTTAATTTTTCAAGCTTTACTTTTTTATCATTAAGTATAGCATTGCTGTCTTTTTTACTATTGCCACATGCAGTAAGTATTACTACAACAGAGGTTAAGGCAATTAGGTTTCTTATACTTTTCATTTCTATTGTTTAGTCAGTTTTTAATTATAATGTTCCGATGGCCTTCTCGAAATCGATTTTTGCTATGATGGCATCATATAAAGCACTGTAATAATTATTTTGTGCAACCTTAAGTTCTGTTTGTGCATTATATATTTCCTGGTTGCTGCCAAGGCCCTGGTCGTATTTAAGTTTAGTAGAATTAAATACCTGCTCAGCCAGTTGCATGTTCCTTCGCTGGTTATCCATAGTGGCAAGTGCTGATGATATTTTAAGGCGGGCCTGCGCTACATCATTATCAATTGATGATTTTAGTTGCTCAAGGCTGTTAGTTGTTTTCTCAAGTTCCAATCTTGCTTTGCTTACCCTTGCTGCTTTTGCAAAACCGTCAAAAATGGGCACATTTAATTTTATGCCTACTAATGCCGTTGTGAACCATGGATAATCAGAACCCGATTTTGTAAAATTAAATTCCCTGCGTTGGGCATTTTTGCTATAGTTACCAAAAACCGCAAGTGTTGGCAGGTAACTAAGTTGATATCTCCTGACATTAAATTTTCCCAGGTCTCTTGCAAGTTCCAATGCCTGGTATTCTTTACGGTTATTGTATTGATAGGATGCATCCAACAGGTTGTCTTTTACCTGGTCTTCAGATAAAGTATCTTTTAAAATCAGTATTTCGGTTTGCGGCATATTCATCAGGAATTTCAATCCTGCATTACCTGCTTCAAGTTGATTGTCTATTTTTAGTTTTTCAGTAAGCAAATTATTCAACTGTACATTCACCTTATCTACATCTAATTTTTCCGCAAACCCATTTTTATAAATTTCTTTTGTATCGCTTAATAATTTTTCAAACCGGCTGATATTGGCATCTACAGAACTCAGTTGTTGCCTGCCCACCACTAGTTGATAATAAATTTTTATCACGTTCACCTTTATCATTTCTGCAGTAATATCAGCCTGCTTGCTGGAAAATTCCAGGGCGGTTTTTCTTGCCTTTAACCCCACAAACACCTGCCCATCAAATAACAACTGTGATAAATCAAATCCGGCACTTGCATTATACTGCGTACCAAACTTGAAAGGTATATAAGAACCTGGAGTTCCCCCAGTAAAACCAGCAGGAACAAGGCTTGTAGGTATTTCCAGGTAATCATTAAGACTGACAGAACCGTTAAGTTGCGGATAAGCTGCTGCTGTTAATTCCCTATTGGTTTGTTGTTGAATTTTTAAATCAATCAAAGCATTACGAACCTGTACAGAATTTTTAATAGCATAGTCTGTAGCTTGCTTCAATGTAAATTCATTTACAGTTTGTGCCTGTGTAAATTCACCAACCAATATGAGGCATGTAATCCCGATAGCCATCGGGACAAGGCCCCGTCTCCATACTCTTTTCATCTTTATTTTAATTTATCTGTTCCCAATTATTTTTTATTTTTTGGCGGATAGTTCTTTATCTCTCTGCTGAATATATTTCAAAACCATTTTATAACCCTTGCCGGTTACCAGGCCAAATACCCAATGTGTTATCACCTGTTGTTCTACTTCCAGCAGGTTGCATTTTACTTTACGTAAAAATTCAGGGTTGAATGGGAGTAGCATACTTTCTACCCTGAACCTTGCCATTAGTTCTACATTAATTTCAGGCCTGTAAAGTTCTTCAGCCATACCTCTTTCAAGGTTATGCTTCATCGTATTAAACAGAAATTCATTTTTATGCGCCAGGAATTTCTGAAAAGCAGCCGGGTGATATTTCTGCATGTCAAAGATGATAGAGGGGTTCATAGTGCTGAACATTTCCACCATCATATCCATTGCGAGAAATACTTCATGAACAGCATTTTCTGCATCAGCTTTGTCCTTTGTGCAAGCCTGCTGGTTTTTAGTAAGAATGTTTACCACTATAGCTTCCACCAGCTCATCTTTATCTTTAAAATACAAGTAGATCGTTTTCTTACTCATGCCCAGTTGAGTGGCAATATCATCCATACTTACGCTTCGTATACCATATTGCATTACCAGGTCGTGAGCCGCCAGTTTTATTCGTTCTTTTATTTCTATTTCTGCCATAATGAGGACGCAAAACTACGGAAACTTTTTTTGTAACCAAAGTTTCCATCATTTATTTTTACCATTCATCAAGAAGCTTGAAGTTGTGAGCAGTTAGCTGCAAGGCATACATCAGTATCTTTGATACATAAAATATTAAATTATGGAAAAACCATTTGAATATAAGCGACTGTTGCAATATTTCCTGCAAGGCCTGCTGATATTGGCACCTGTAACCATTACAGCTTATGCTTTATATTTTGTAGTATCAACCATAGATGGCTGGTTACCTATTTTTACTTTTGCTGATGAAAATGGCGTAGTACACGTTCAAAATTATGGGTTAGGCTTTTTGGTGATCATCGCTGTCATTGTTACACTGGGTTATTTTAGCTCATTCTTTATAACAGGGCGTATTGTAAGTTTTATGGACAGGTTTATGCAAAAAGCTCCGGGAATTAAACATATCTACTCCACAACCCGTGATTTTCTTGAAGCTTTTGCCGGCGATAAAAAAAAGTTTACACAAAACGTGCTTGCTAATGTAGATGATAATGATGTGTGGAGGCTCGGATTTATTACCAATGAAAATATGGGCGATTTTGGATTAGCTGATTATGTAGCCGTGTATATTCCAATGGCTTATTCTGTGGCAGGCAATGTATATGTGATACCAAAAAACAGGGTGAAACCTATACAAAACATCAGCAGCGCCCAAACAATGAAATTTGCTGTGAGTGGAGGCGTTACACATGTGACCGAAGAAACACATTGATGGTTATCTTTATTGCCTTATAAATAACACATGGTGAAAAAATATTTAATAACTACAGTTTTGCTTTTGGCCTGCATGCAGTGCTTTTGCTGGGGATTTTATGCGCATCAGAAAATAAATTATTTCGCCTGTTTTTTATTGCCGCCAGAGATGATGGTTTTATACAAACCCAATATCAGCTTTTTATCAGAGCATGCTATTGACCCTGATAAGCGCAGGTATGCTGTAAAAGAAGAAGGACCAAGGCATTATATTGATATAGATTATTATGGCGAATATCCTTTTAATGCTTTGCCACGTAAGTGGGAGGATGCGGTAGCTAAATATTCATTAGACACCTTAATGTCGCAGGGTATTGTGCCCTGGCATGTGCAGGTTATGCTGGGCAGGCTTACGGCTGCATTTAAAGAAAAAAACTTTAGCCGCATAATGAAGAATAGTGCAGAAATTGGCCATTACATTGCTGATGCACATGTGCCGCTTCACGCCAACAGTAATCACAACGGGCAATTCAGTAATCAAAAAGGCATACATGGATTCTGGGAAAGCCGTGTGCCGGAATTGCTTGCGGAAAAAGAATGGGATTTTTTTATTGGCAAGGCTACTTATATAAAAAATCCTGGTGAATTTATTTGGGCAAGAGTATTGGAAAGTGCAAAGGCAAGTGATAGTGTACTGCTTTTTGAAAAAGAACTGACCCAACAATTTGCTGCCGACCAGAAATTTTCATTTGAAGAAAGAAACGGCGTGGTCATAAAACAATATTCATCTGCATTTACCATTGCCTTTGATAAAAAATTAGATGGCATGATAGAAAGAAGGATGCGCCAGTCTATTGCAGCAATTGCTTCATTCTGGTACACCGCCTGGATAAATGCAGGCCAGCCCGATTTGAAAGGCCTGGTAAAACAAAGTTTTTCGGAGGCAGATGCAAAAGAATTTGAAACATTGAACAGCAAGTGGAAAGCCGGGGCAAAGATGATTGGTAGGGAGGAGGAATAATGGATAATTGATAATGTATTAATTGATAATGAAGAAACAGAATTTCACTCTTGACTAAATGACCCTTCACTACTATAAGACTTAATTTCTAAAAAACTAACTAAAGACGTGATACATAATTTCAATGCGGGGCCGTCTATTTTAGCCAAAACAGTTTTTGAACAAGCGGCGGCAGCAATTTTAAATTTTAATGACAGTGGATTATCCATTCTTGAATTTGGGCATCGTACAGCAGAGTTTACATCGGTAATGGAAGAAGCCCGGAGCCTTGTGCGTGAGCTTATGCAACTTGATGAAGAACATGAAGTGTTGTTCCTGCACGGTGGTGCATCCACACAATTTATGCAGGTGCCCATGAACCTGCTGGACAATAAAGAATCTGCTGCCTATGCAGATACCGGAGTGTGGAGCAGCAAGGCTATAAAAGAAGCTAAGCTGTTTGGAAAAGTAGAAACTGTATGCTCATCTGCTGATAAAAATTATAATTATATACCCAATGATTTTGCTGTACCAAACGATGCAAAATATTTTCACATCACTACCAACAACACTATTTACGGCACCCAATGGCAACAAATACCGCATACAAGTATCCCAATGATTGCAGACATGAGCAGTGATATCTTCAGTCGTGTGCTTGACTTTAATAAATTTGATTTGATATATGCAGGCGCACAAAAAAACATGGGCCCTGCAGGCGTAAACCTTTTGGTGGTTAATAAAAATATTTTAGGAAAAGTAAAAAGACCATTGCCAACCATAATGGATTATCGGAACCATATTAAAGAAAGCAGCATGCTGAATACGCCGCCGGTTTTTGCTGTGTATGTATGTATGCTCACACTGCGTTGGCTTATGGCAGAAGGCGGTGTAGCCCAAATAGAGAAACTAAATAATACCAAGGCAGAAATGCTTTATAAAGAAATAGATGATAATCCATTATTTACCGGCACGGTAGAAAGAAAGGACCGGAGTAAAATGAATGTTTGTTTTGTGATGCAAAATGAAGAGTTGGAAAAAGCATTTCTTGCTTATACAAAGCAGTACAATATTGTTGGGATAAAGGGCCACCGAAGTGTTGGCGGTTTTAGGGCTTC
>JBDSYV010000169.1:0-18679 GCA_040110925.1 Ferruginibacter sp.
TCTGCTAAGAAGTTGGTGCTTGGATATTCTTTCTTGATATGACTGGGAGTTGTCCATTCAGCTTTTGAAGTTTCCTGATACCAAGCTTTTAATTGCTGTTCACTGTCTGGATGAGTTTCCCAAAACTCTCGTAATATTTTCTTTGCAATAATTCTCAACTTCTGACTTTGGTCAAAGATACACAAAGTTCCCGAATTGGGAAAATATAAAATCAAAACATTACATCAACTCCTTCACCACATTCCCCACAATCTCAGGCCGGCCAAGGGTATAATAATGTAGTACTGGAACACCAGCAGATTTCAGTTCTTTTGATTGTTGCAGTAACCAATCGGTGCCTACCTTTTCTACATCAGCATCAGCTTTGCATTTAAGCATTTCGTTAGATAATTCTGCCGGCAGATCAATATGAAAAATCTTAGGTAGAACGGTCATTTGCTTTTTAGTGTAAACAGGTTTAAGCCCGGGAATAATAGGAACTGTAATACCTTTTTCCCTGCAGGCTTTTTCAAATGCAAAAAACTTTGCGTTATCAAAAAACATTTGCGTGATGATATAATCGGCACCAGCATCTACTTTTTGTTTCAGGTAATCCAGGTCTGAATCCATGTTAGGTGCTTCAAAATGTTTTTCAGGATAACCTGCTACGCCCACACAAAATTTTGTCTTGCTCGTGTTTTTTAATTCCTCTTCAAGGTATAATCCGGCGTTAAGATTGCAAACCTGTTTAAGCAGATCAATGGCATAGATATGGCCGCCGGGTTCTGGTTCAAAATTAGTTTCATTCTTTGCAGCATCTCCCCGCAACACCAGCACATTATCAATGCCCAGGTAATTGAGATTAATCAATGCATCTTCTGTATCATTTACACTAAAACCGCCGCAGATAAGGTGCGGCACTGTATCTACATTGTATTTATTCATGATGGCGGCACAGATAGACTCTGTACCCGGGCGCTTGCGTACAATAACTTTTTCAAAAGTGCCGTCTGCTTTTTTCTTAAATACATGCTCACTGCGGTGATAAGTTACATTTATAAATGCAGGCTTATACTCCATTAAAGGGTCCAAATGATTGTATAACGACTGGATGCCTTTACCTTTTAGAGGGGGCAAAATCTCAAACGAAATCAGCGTGTCCTTTGCCTCTTTTATGTGATCTGTTACTTTCATATAAAATAAATAGCTGCAAAGATAACCTGAAATAAAAAACCCTGTGTTTGTAACACAAGGTTTTAATTGATATAGGGTTTGTTTTATAAGGTCCTTCTCCCTGTAATTGTCACTGTTCTGCTGCCACTATCCTGGAAAGAACCATTGAGATTATCTCCGCTCATGGTGCCAAATACCAGCCCTGGTTGTGCAGGGTCTATGAGGTTATTACCTGATATTGTACCTGATCCGGTTGTGGAAGTAAGGTCACCATTTTTTCTTGCTATATAAGACCAGCCCGCTAATGTCCGGGAAAGAATAATATTAAATGTTCCATCCTCTGGCCGGGTGGTGTGGTAAGTGCCTTCAAAAGCTTCTACCAGGTTGTTTGATGTTTCTTTTAAAATAACCAATGTAGCATTAGGATGTCCCGGTATAGTGGACGAAGTAACAGTTGGTGTACCCCCACTTAAGCCTACACTAAAACGGATGGTAACAGGTGAACCATTCAGGGTGCCTGTGAAATCTGCCACATAAGCCTGGCCGGCAACCCACGTTACTGCCGATGTAAGATTAACCGTTACGCCATCAATAACCATCAGCGCTGTGATAGTTGTACCATTGTTGGCAATATTAAAAGTAATGGTGCCAGATGAACCAATAATTACGCCTTTGTAAATTCCCTTGCTGCTGCCATCATTTGCGGCTAAGGCATCGGGTGTGGTTTTACATGTTGTGCAGGTGTAGGTGGCTTCAGCAGCTTTATCTTTTTTGCAGGAGCTGGCCAGGAACAAAATGGTAACAGCGATTAAGAGTTGTAATTTTTTCATGTCGTTTTTTTTGAATTATTATTGTGATTAAAGAACAGGTGCAAACTACACTTAAGGAAAAAACATTCGAATGTGAGTTTAGTAGTAAAATAAGTTGAATTGATTCCCATAAAAAAACCACCGGCAAGGTGGTTTACATATCTTCAGGCAAATAAAAAAGATACTGCTTTATAAAAAGTATTAAAAATTAAATCCAATACATAATCCTGATCGGAGACCCGCCCAGGGACCTTTAAAATTCACTACGGCGCCATTCCCATCCACAGTGTAAGTAATTTTTGTAAGAGGAATATCCAGGTTTGCAAGTTCATTCCTCAGGGAAGATTGTTCAGATGGGGTCAATGTTTTCTTACCATCAATTTTTCCATTGGACGTGCCGTATTGCGGGCCAAATAACCACCAGTCCAGAGAAATGCTTTTACCGAGTTTCCATTGTTTTCCAAATAGAATACCGCCGGTAACCGTAGATAAAGAACCCGATAAGTCAATACTTTTTTTAACTCCACCATCATCATACGTAAAAGGAAGTTTAGTAGTGTAGCGGGCAATTCGTACAAAAGGGGCAATATAAAATCCACGGGGTGCACCTTTTTTACCAGTGTAGAATCTTACTTCAGGTGTAATGGCAAAATTGCCCAAAGTAATATTGTCAACCTGGTTTTTAGTTTCTGGGTCATCTATTAAATTTTTGAATGTTGTCTTAAAGGGCAAGCTTCCATCGGGCATATAACGAATGCCCAGGCCTACAGAAACTTTTCTTGAAACCACCCTTTCATATTGAAGGGAAATATTTTTCAATCCCAGGGCAAACAGGTTGAGCTTTACAATGTTTTTCTTTTGGTGGGTTGAGTCATTTTCCTTTTGAGCCAGAAGAGTATTGGCACTAAGAATAAGCAGCAGCATTACAAGAGCTTTTTTCATAATTGTTATAAGTTTTGGTTATAAATAGTCGAACAAAAAATTTCCTAAAAATATTACTTACCGGCTTGTTTTACAATACTGGCTTTAAGGTATTTAGTTTATGGTAATGAATTATAAAAACCCCGTTTTCTTCAGCGCTTCTACCCTTGAGTTGACCTGTAGCTTTTCATAAATATTCCGAATATGTGTGCGTACAGTATCAATGCTTACAAATAATTTTTCTGCAATTTCTTTGTAGCGATATCCCATACTTAATTGTTCAAGCATTTCCTGCTCACGGCGGCTTAGCTCCTGGAAATAGTCATTCGTTTTTTCTTTTATTGTAAAGGCTTCAATTACTTTCCTGGCAATCTGGCTGCTGATAGGGCTTCCGCCCTGGTTCACTTCCTGTATGGCTTCCAGGATTTTTGCGGCAGGTGTTGACTTTAGAAGATAACTGATGGCACCTGCTTTTAATGCTTCAAAAACAGTGTCGGGTTTATCGTAAACGGTAAGCACCATGCACTGCATACGGGGATGAATGATTTTTAATCGTTGAATGCAGTCTATACCATTCATGCCTGGAAGTTGTACATCAAACATGGCAATATCTGCAGGTTTTTGTGATAATTCTTTTAATGCGTCTTCCGCATTTTCAAAAACAACCAGGTCATCCACATCAATATGCAGGCGGATTTGTTCAGCAAGGTATTCGCTCACTTGTTTATCATCTTCTATAATTGCCAGCCGTTGAATCTTTAGTGAAACCATGTTATGTATTTAATTTCCCGGCTACAAAGATGTTTGTAATTTCCATCAAAGCCAATGTTATAATAGTAGTACTACCTGCCCGTATGGAAACTGCATTCTATAAATGTACCCTGGCCAGGCGCAGAAATTATATTAAGTTGTCCACCTGTTTCCAAAATGCGCTGATGCATATTTTTCAATCCATTGCCGTTGGATTTTTCATTTGTATCAAAACCTTTTCCATTGTCTTTTATTGTTACAAATATTCGGTCTGGCTGTAATTGCATTTCCACAATAATATTGCTTGCTGCACTGTACTTAACGGCATTATGTACAGCTTCTTTTACTATCATCAGCATATTCCTACGCTCTTCGTTGCTTAATATAATTTCCGGTATTGCATCTGGGAAACTAAGGTTATAGCCAATACCGGAATACTCAAGCATTTTATTCAGCTCTTCTCTTAAATAAGCGATGACTTGTGCAAGTGTATTGTTTTCCGGCTGTAGGCTCCATACAATTTCACCCATATCATTTACCAGCTTCCTGCAGGTTTCTGTCAAATTATCCAGCACAGGAATATTTTCTTTTGTATGGTTATTAATAGAATCACTCATTAAAACTATGCGTGTAAGTCCGGCTCCAATATCATCATGCAATTCGCGGCTTATTCGTTTTCGTTCCAGTTCCTGTGAGTCTAATATTTTTTGCGTGATGGATTTTTGCTGTTCAATATATTGAAGGAGCATTTCTTCCTTTTCTTTTTTATACTGGTAAAACTGGTTGGCAATACCGAGGGTCATTAATATAATTTCGAAAACCAGGCCTAGTCCCACGAATGTGCCGGATGTCAATGGCAGATTAATTAATCCCGTTAATTTGGCTAATACAAGTAGGGTAAACAGAAATCCAATAAATACTGCAAAAAAATAAAACAAAACGACCTTATTTTTTTTAAGAGAAACATACAAAAGATAACCCATGCTAAGAAATAAGGAAACGCCGTAGTTGATAAAACTTGTCTTTAAAAAGAATGACATTAACACTGTATCTGTCATGCTTATATAAGGCATGAATGCCTGTATGCCCCACAGTACGCTAAAGATAGCAAGCCCCCACAAAATTTTTCTAATGATGTTGTTACTGTCATAGGGCTTAGTAAAACTGAGTGCAACGGCTATAAAAGTTGAAAGGTTCAGCATGCTAAGTCCCGGTCCAAACCTGTTGGCCCATTCCGGATGCCCCGGCCATAAGAATTGAAAGCCGTAACCTTCTGTAGAAATTAGCCAGAAAAAAATACTAAGGATATACAGTGAATAAAAAATGAACAGCCGGTTAGATGATTTTAGATATAGAAAAATGCTAAAAAAAAGCGTAATTAAAAATATACCAGAGATGATGCCTACAACTATATAATCAATTTCAATTCGCTGATAAAATGAATTACGGGAATGAAGGGTAATGGGCACCTGTAGCGTATTTCCCTTTTGCTTTAGGAGAAAAAAAAAGCTGATTGTATCTGAAGCATGTAAAGTAAAAGGAACAGCAAACTGGTTAAAATATAATGTTCGTTGCCAGAACGGAAAATTGTCGCCAAGCATAATTAACGAGGCCGGCTGATGATTTCTTATTGCATAAATATCCACTTCATTGAGCCGGGGATTTTCAAGATTTAGAACGAGCTCGGTTGATTTAGCTGCAGCGCTGATGATATTGAAGTTGATCCAGTAATTATCTTTTGCAATGCCAAGGTTAAGGTACTTATTATGACTGGCCAGGAAGTTGCCTATGGCGTAATTTTTTTGCGCAGCTTCAAGTGTAGTTACAGAATCGCCACTGGCTATATAACTGATCTGTTCATATACTATTTCTATTTCTTCTTTACCATCATAATAAATATTGCGTTGCTGCGCCCAGCCTGTTTCAAAGCAAAAAATTAAGCAACATAATAAACTGAATTTTATCTTATGTACCAATTTCATGTGGTTAAAAAACATTTATATTAAAATGTTTACGACAACCTTTTTTTGAAAAATATTGTCCCTGTTTTTTATTTTAAATAATCTTTGCTAAAAACCTGTTGGTAATAAAATGGAAAAAATTATTTGATAGCCGGTAAGAAGCAATAAGATTTACAATACTACCATTTTAAGTCAATTAGTTTTAATATTTGTTATAGGCAGCATATGAGGTTATTTAGCCAATAAAAAATGCCAATGAGGCTTATCACCTATTTTTGTATTAAATAATTTTAGTGAATCTTACTATACAAACAAATAAACTGGTAAAAAGATATGGCAGCCGCACGGTTGTAAACAATGTATCCTTTAATGTGAGCCAGGGAGAAATAGTAGGATTGCTTGGCCCGAACGGTGCAGGAAAAACCACTTCGTTTTACCAGGTGGTAGGATTGGTAAAACCTGATGAAGGTGAAGTGTTTTTAAATGATATAAATATTACAAAGCTTCCCATGTACAAGCGTGCCCAAATGGGTATTGGTTACCTGCCACAGGAAGCAAGTATATTCAGGAAGTTGAGTGTGGAAGACAATATCAGGGCTGTACTTGAAATGACCAGGCTAAAAAAAGCTGCACAGAAAGAAAAGCTGGAATCACTACTAAACGAATTCAGGTTGCAACTCGTTCGCAAAAATAACGGCGATACACTCAGTGGTGGTGAAAGAAGAAGAACCGAGATTGCAAGGGCCCTGGCGGTAGATCCGAAATTTATTTTATTAGATGAGCCATTTGCCGGCGTAGATCCAATTGCCGTGGAAGATATACAGGAAATTATAGCAAAGCTTAAATATAAAAATATCGGTATTCTGATAACAGATCATAATGTAAATGAAACACTTTCCATCTGCGACAGGGCTTACCTGCTTATTGATGGAAAAATATTTAAGCATGGTACTGCAGAAGAATTGGCTAATGATGAACAGGTGAGACGATTATACCTGGGTCGTAATTTTGTTCTTAAGCGTAAAGATTACCTGCACGATCAGGCAGTTGAAGAAGGCAGGCTTAATGAAGGTGTAAATTAGTATCCATTTGTTTTGTATATCTTACTGCGCATGAAGATTTTATCTCCTGTAATATCAAGGCTGGCTCGTATGCGCTTATGGCGTATTGAAAACTGGGTTAATCACCCTGTTGCCGCACAGCGGGAGGTACTGCAGGGATTAGTTTCTTCGGCACAATACACAGTGTTTGGTAAAAAATATAATTTCAACAAGCTTTATACCGTAAAACAATTTAAACAACAAGTGCCTATTCATGAGTACCCCGATTTAAAACCATACATACAACGCATGATGGATGGGGAGGAAAACGTTCTTTGGAATACACCGGTAAAATGGTTTGCAAAAAGTAGTGGCACCACAAGCGATAAAAGTAAATACATTCCTGTAAGTGATGAAAGTCTCCAGGATAATCATTTCCAGGCAAGTAAAGATGTGCTAACCAGTTATTACAAAAACTTTCCATCCAGTGATTTGCTCACCGGCAAAAGCCTGGTAGTAGGAGGATCGCACCAGGTAAATAAAATATCAGAAGATATACATAGTGGTGATTTAAGTGCTGTGCTTATGCAAAACTCTCCTTTCTGGGGGCAATGGATAAGAACTCCTGAACTAAGCATTGCATTAATGGATGAGTGGGAAGAAAAAATAGAAATGCTGGCAGTGAAAACTGCTGATGAAAATGTTACATCCATTGCAGGCGTACCTACTTGGACGCTGATATTGCTGAAACGCATTTTAGAAATAAAGCAAAAAGAAACCATTAAAGAAGTATGGCCAAACCTGGAACTGTATATCAATGGCGGCGTTTCATTTGTACCCTACCGGGACCAGTTTGAAAAAATAATCGGGGCGCCAATTAATTACCTGGAGATTTACAATGCAAGTGAAGGGTTTATTGCCGGCCAGGAAAAACCCGAGGATGATGGGATGACATTATTTACTGAACATGGAATATTTTATGAGTTTATGCCGGTAGAAGAATATGGCAAACCTTCTCCTGTAACCATAGGATTAAATGCAGTAAGCCTTCACAAAAATTATGCGTTGATCATAAGCACAAACGGAGGTCTGTGGCGATACCTGATAGGCGATACTGTACAGTTTACCTCTATTAACCCCTACAGGATAAAAGTAAGTGGCCGGCTAAAACATTATATGAATGCATTTGGCGAAGAAGTGATTGTAGATAATAGTGACAGGGCAATTGCTATAGCCAGCGAAAAAACCAATTCTGTAGTTAATGATTATACTGCCGCACCTGTCTACTTCAGTGAGTGCAGCAATGGCGCACACGAATGGCTGATTGAATTTGATAAAGCACCAGGGGATTTGCAACTTTTTATTATTGCTCTGGATGACGCCCTCAAAAGTATTAACAGTGATTATGAAGCAAAGCGCTACAAAAATATTGCACTGCGATTACCTGTAGTGCATAAAATTGAATATGGTGCATTTAGAAAATGGTTGAAGCAAAAAGGAAAAATCGGTGGCCAACATAAAGTGCCACGCCTTAGTAATGAAAGAACTATCCTGGAAGAAATAAAACTTCTAGCTGGCATATAACAGAAACCTGGCATATGGACTCTCATATTTGTAAAAATTGCGGCAAACATTTTACCGGAAAATATTGCAATGCCTGTGGCGAAAAAGTATATACCAGTGCTGACAAAAAAATTAAGTACCTGGTAGCGGATGCCTTCCATTTTATCAGCCACTTTGAAGGCAAATTTTTATTAACTATAAAAACGATCCTAACAAAGCCGGGTAAGTTTTCATTTGATTATTGTGATGGAATCAGAAATAAATATTTTAAGCCTCTATCTTTTTTCCTTTTACTGGTTATTATTTATTTATTATTTCCAGTTGCGCAGGGTCTTAATATGTCTTTAGCAGCGCATGTAAATGCCAGTAGGTATTCCGGCTATGCAAAAAGTGAAGTAATAAAATTGTTGACGATAAAACATTTGCCGGAAAATTATTTAATTGACGCATTTCAAAAAAAATCTGAAATTGTTTCTAAGGTCTTATTGGTAATGATCATTCCCCTTATGGCATTGTTAACCTGGGTAATTACAAGAAAAAAACAAAAGCTTTATTTTGACCATTTTATTCTTTCAACAGAGATAAATTCTTTCATGGTGCTTTGGGGTTTTTTGATAACACCTCTTCTAATCCGGTTGGTATATTTGATAATTTTTTTACTTACTAAAAAAGAATATTTTTCTGATATTGCATTTGCAATAATAGTGACAAGTTTTATTTGCATTTTTATTTTCAAAGCCTCACGACGTTTTTTCACCCTCAAAAATTGGCAGGCCTGGCTCTTCACCCTTATTTATGTTTCAGTTTATATCTTCATCATTCAGTTTGTTT
This sequence comes from Ferruginibacter sp., assembly GCA_040110925.1. GTDB lineage: Bacteria > Bacteroidota > Bacteroidia > Chitinophagales > Chitinophagaceae > Ferruginibacter. The sequence continues at coordinate 9,028 of JBDSYV010000169.1, forward strand.
ATAAATTTTTATTGTTTTTCATAACCATAAAGATGATTCATTAAGAAAGGCAGTTGCTATTTTGGGTCATTCATTTTACAAGGTTACATTTGCTTTTACTTAAAATAAGTATATGAAATTATTAGAAGGTAAATCTGCAATAATCACCGGCGCAGCACGAGGAATTGGGGAAGCCATTGCCATAAAATTTGCAGAACAAGGTGCTGATATTGCTTTTACCTATATAAGTGAGAGTAGTGCAGAGAGGGCTGCTGCACTTGAAGAAAAAATAAGGGTACTTGGGGTAAAAGTAAAGAGTTATAGAACCAACGCCGGCGATTATTCTGCAACGGAAATCTTTGTAAATGATGTGCTCACCAGTTTTGGAAAAATTGATATTTGTGTAAATAATGCAGGGATTTCCAAAGATAACCTGCTGATGCGTATGACGGCTGAGCAATGGGATGAAGTAATGGCTGTGAACCTGAAAAGCGTGTTTAACATGACCAAGCAGGTGATAAAGCCAATGATGAAAGCAAGAAGCGGAAGCATAATAAATATGAGCAGTGTAATTGGTGAAATGGGCAATGCTGGTCAGAGCAGTTATGCTGCCAGCAAAGCGGGTGTAATTGGGTTTACAAAATCTATAGCTAAAGAACTGGGAAGCCGCAACATAAGATGTAATGCCATAGCCCCCGGTTTTGTAGAAACAGATATGACCAGCTATTTAAAAGATGGCGAAGGTTCAGAAAAATATAAATCAGGTATTCCGCTTGGACGATTTGCAAGTACTGATGAAATTGCAAAAGTGACCTTGTTTTTAGCTTCAGATCTTAGCAGTTATATTACCGGCCAGGTAATAAGTGTTTGTGGGGGAATGAACATTTAGATTTTGGTAAAATCACACAAACATGCATAACAGAGGGGAAAGAAAAAATGAAATTTCTTATCTTTGCCTTAACTGGATGAAAAAGTCAACTAATATATCTCTGGCAACGCAGGCCGCAAAATTAGCATCTGTGATGTTGTTGGTCACCTGCCTGATATTGCTAACGGGAGTCAATTTTTTTGTTTATCCAAACCTTGATAAGCAGGGGTCGGAAAAAATGTCTTCTAAAGAAAAGGGCTCTAATGAATCATCCCCATCTCCGGTGGAAGAAAAGGCAGCTTCAGTTAATACAACCATCCAGGAAGAATACGTACACGATTACCAAATTCATGCAAATTTTCTTGCACTCGAAATTATTAATCACCATCGCATAATAGAAGCTGGCAAGCTTTGCGTCGTACATTTAGAATTAATTTCCCCTCCGCCAAACGCATAATAATTTCTTTCACGGCACCATAGCGTGCTTTCCAACTTTTTATTAATTATAATACACAGCTGCACGCAATGTTGTATAGCTGCGTATTCCTAAAATATTATGCAAAATGAAAACACATACAAAAGAGTTTTTTGACAACTTAACTGCACACCAGGCTTATGATGTATTAAAAGAGGGGAACATGCGCTTTGTTCAAAACCTAAAACTTAACCGCAACCTGCAACAGCAGCTTTTAGAAACTGCTCAGGCACAATATCCATACACAGTAGCATTAAGTTGCATGGACAGCCGTACCTCAGTTGAACTAATTTTTGACCAGGGTATCGGGGAAATATTCAGTATACGAATAGCTGGAAATATAATTAACGATGACATTCTTGGTAGCATGGAATATGCCTGCAAGGTTGTGGGCTCCAAACTCATCATGGTGCTTGGCCATACCTCATGTGGTGCTATAAAGGGTGCTTGTGAACAAGTGCAGCTTGGACACCTTACTCCACTTTTGCAAAAGATAAAACCAGCCATTGCGAGTACCAAAAGTTATGGTATTAACAAACATAATATTTTGTATGCCGAAAAGGTAGCCTACGCCAATGTTATACATTCTATGGAAGAAATATTGAATAAGAGTAGTATTATTAAAGAATTGTATGAAGAAGGAAAAATAGGTATCGTAGGTGGCATGTTTAGTATCGAAAACGGACAGATTCATTTTATTAAAGAAATGTTTTCAACGGAAGTTTTACAAAATGTAAGTGTGGGTGAAAACGAGTATATATCACAATAAATAAAAATAAATTAATGAAGCAGTTTAAATTTACCCGTGGCGATTTTTTTGGCGGGTTAACAGCGGGAATAGTTGCCCTGCCACTGGCGCTTGCATTTGGCGTTCAGTCAGGCATGGGAGCAGCAGCAGGATTATATGGTGCAATATTTCTTGGATTTTTTGCAGCAGTACTGGGCGGCACACCATCACAGATAAGTGGTCCTACAGGGCCGATGACCGTTATCACAGCAGCAACAGTAGCCTCATTCGTGGCGCTGGCAGGTAATATCGAAAATGCCCTCGGATCCATAGTTGTGTGCTTCCTGCTGGCAGGATTGCTACAAGTGATCATGGGTATTTTAAAAATCGGATCGCTTATTAAGTACATTCCTTACCCGGTAATTTCAGGGTTCATGAGCGGTATCGGTTTGATCATTATTTTACTACAGTTATTCCCTGCCCTGGGTCAGCCATCTCCCCGTTCTACAGTGGAAGTAGTAAAAACTATCGGGTCTGCCCTTGCTAATATCAATTTCTATGCACTGGCATATAGCCTATTAACGATTCTTATTATTTACCTGTTTCCTAAAATTACTAAGGCCGTACCCAGCACATTGGTAGCATTGATAGCGGTAACGATTTTATCTGTGCTGCTTGGGCACGAAGTAGCGGTAATAGGAAGTATTCCGGAAGGATTTCCGCCAATTAGGATTGGAAATATCCTGTCTATTCCCACTGAATTTTATGGGCTTATTTTAGAAACAGCAATCACCCTTGCAGCCTTGGGAGCAATAGATTCTTTATTAACTTCTGTAGTAGCTGATAATGTTACCAAAACAAAACACAACAGCAACCGCGAACTAATGGGCCAGGGGATTGGTAATAGTATTGCGGGAATTTTTGGAGGAATACCCGGTGCTGGTGCAACCATGCGTACGTTGGTTAATATTCGTTCGGGGGGTCGTAATAGGGTATCGGGTGTAATTCATGCACTGGTACTGCTTGTTGTACTCCTGGGTGCAGGTAAATATGCAGCGCTTATTCCCAAAGCTGTGCTGGCAGGGATATTAATTACAGTGGGTATCGGTATCCTGGATTATAAAGGAATTAAACATATAGGTAAAGTTCCCCGCGGTGACGCTGCTATTATGATCATTGTATTGTTTGTTACCGTATTCCTCGACCTGTTGATAGCGGTGGCCATAGGGATGGTATTAGCGACCTTGTTTTTTATGAAAAAGATGAGCGATATAGTGGAAGAAAAAACCCGTGTAACCGAGCTGGGATCTATGCTCAAAGAAACGGGTTATGAGAAAAACGACTTACCCGATCACCTGACACGGAATGTTTTGGTAAAAACAATAGACGGTCCGTTATTCTTTGGATTTGCAGCAGGTTTTCAAAACCAGGTAAGCAAATTGCCAGAAATCCATTATGTCATTATCAAAATGTCGAAGGTGCCCTTTATTGATCAAACTGGATTGTATGCATTAGAAGATGCTATACTTGCACTTGAGCAAAGAAATATTGATGTAATTTTAGTGGGCTTGCAACAACAGCCAGAAGATATGTTAAGGGCCATTAAAATAGTTCCTGCCCTTATTTCAGAAAAACACATTTTCTCCAATTTAAACCTTGCGGTAAAATGGCTGGACGAAAATAAAAATACAAGCAGCTTATGATTATAGCGATCTCTCTCATTTTTATTATTGGCTATGCAGCCATTGCCCTGGAACATCCTTTAAAAATAAACAAAGCAGCCTCGGCCCTGGTTACTGCCGCATTATGCTGGTCAGTGTTCACTATGCTTTCCGGCGATAGCCATAAGGCAGTAGAATATCTTACGGAACATCTGGGAGAAGTTTCTGGTATTTTATTTTTCCTGATGGGCGCTATGACTATTGTAGAACTCATAGATGCCCACGACGGCTTTTATATTATTACCAGCCGTATTAAAACCACGAATAAAAGAAAACTAGTGTGGCTGATTGCCATTATTACGTTTTTTTTATCGGCAGTGTTGGATAACCTTACTACCACAATCGTATTGGTGTCCTTATTGCGTAAAATAATTGGGGATAAAGAAGAAAGGTTGATGTTTACCGGCCTGGTAGTGATTGCAGCAAATGCAGGCGGAGCCTGGTCACCAATAGGAGATGTAACCACTACTATGCTTTGGATAGGTGGCCAGATAACCGCAACATCAATAATTCTACAAACTATTTTACCCAGTCTTATATGCATGATAATTCCCACTGCTTTAATTAGCTGGAGAATGAAAGGAAATTTAAAGCGCTCCGTAAAGGAAGAAGAAGTGCTGAGTAATAATTTTACCACCAGTGCTTTTGAAAGAAACCTGGTTTTTGGCCTTGGGGTAGGAAGCCTTCTCTTTGTACCCGTATTTAAAACCGTTACACATCTTCCTCCTTATATGGGCATTTTATTTGGCCTTGGGATAATGTGGATCATTACAGAAATGATTCATAGCGAACGGGATGAACACGAAAAAGGGCCATTATCGGTAAATCATGCCTTGAGAAAGATAGATACCCCCAGTGTATTATTCTTTCTTGGCATTTTACTTAGCATAGGAGCACTCCAGGCCTCCGGCATTTTAACCGATGTGGCCAAAATGATGAATGAAAAGATTGGAAATATCAGTGCCATAACTATGGCCATTGGTTTATTGTCTTCCATCGTAGATAATGTACCCCTGGTAGCCGCTACACAAGGCATGTATTCTTTGGAACAATATCCTACAGGCCATTATTTCTGGGAATTTCTTGCCTATTGTGCAGGTACCGGTGGCAGTGCATTAATAATTGGCTCAGCAGCAGGTGTAGCAGCCATGGGGATAGAGAAGATTGAGTTTTTTTGGTACATAAAAAAAATGAGTGTGTTGGCAATTGTGGGTTATTTTGCAGGAGCTGCAGTATTCATGCTACAGCATTATTTAACCAATTGATGAGTCTTTCCCTAAATAATTATGGAAGCATATAAAAAATTACTTGCTGACAATAAAGCCTGGGCTGAGAAGCAGCAAAAAATGGATCCGGAATATTTCAGCCGCCTTGCAGGAATTCAAACGCCGCAGTTTTTGTGGATAGGTTGTAGCGATAGCAGGGTGCCTGCAGATAAAATTACCGGAACCCAGCCTGGTGAAATATTTGTGCATAGAAATATTGCAAACCTGGTGGTCAATACAGATATAAACCTTCTAAGTGTTTTACAGTTTGCAGTAGAGGTATTAAAAGTACAGCATGTTATCGTATGTGGACACTATGGTTGTGGTGGCATAAAAGCAGCTATGAACCAACATCATTACGGTATCATTAACCATTGGTTAAAGAATATTAAAGATGTTTACCGGTTGCACCGTCAAGAAGTGGATGCCTTGGCTAGTGAAGAAGAAAGGGCAAACCGCCTTACAGAAATTAATGTAAAGGAGCAGGTGTTCAATCTTGCGAAAACTGCTATCATTCAATCTGCGTGGAAATCTGAGCAAAGACCCCAGCTTCACGGATGGGTGTATGGTTTAACAGACGGTATTATTAAACCTGTTTGTGAAATGGAACCTGGTTCTTCTATTGACCCGCTTTTTCAATATGATAATTTATAAAGGCTTCTAATTTTAGAGCCTATACAATAAGAAGTGTTCCCACCTAGATAAATCTTTTCAATATATTCCGGCAGTGGGTTTATCTCCTTATGGGCTAAATTTTAACAAAAAAAGCCCCTTTTAGCCTATTAAATCTTAAAAAATTACCACTTTAGGGTATTGTTTGGTCCGTAAAACTGTTGTCTATTTGTGTAAGTAATCCGCAAGTGAAACGAATTTTTAAAGGCCCGTTTTTCGTACAAGGCTAATTTGGCCAACTGGAAACAAGATATTTTTCTCATGCTTGAACACTCTCCCCGCCCTGATTCTTCAAGGCGGGCTTTTTTTGCCTCCACTCAGGAAAAGCATTTTTGTATTCTTAGTAAAATTAAAATAACTAAAAAAATTATCAAAAAAATACTAAAGTAATTAGTGTTAGTAAAATAAAAAAGCTAATTTTGTTTCCGTTGATAATTTTACACGCAAAACAGATACATAACTTAAAAACAACAAAAAAATGAGCAACGCAGAAAAACTGAAGGCATTAAAGCTGACAATGGATAAAATAGACAAGGATTTTGGTAAAGGTTCAGTAATGATGATGAATGAGAGAGGGCATATAGAACAGGAAGTAATTTCCACAGGTTCTATCGGACTGGATGTTGCATTGGGAATTGGTGGCCTTCCCAAGGGAAGAGTAGTGGAAATATATGGTCCTGAATCATCTGGAAAAACAACATTGGCCATTCATGTGATTGCTGAAGCCCAAAAAAAGGGTGGAATGTGTGCATTCATTGATGCGGAACATGCTTTTGATAGTGTGTATGCAAGAAAATTGGGTGTGGATATAGATAATTTATTGATTTCCCAGCCGGATTATGGTGAGCAGGCATTGGAAATTGCTGATAGGCTGATATTATCTGGTGCGTTGGATGTGGTTGTAATTGACTCTGTAGCCGCACTTGTACCCAAAAGTGAATTGGAAGGTGAAATGGGCGATAGTAAAATGGGCCTTCATGCAAGATTGATGAGCCAGGCATTAAGAAAACTTACTGCTACTATCTCTAAAACAAATAGCTGTTGCATTTTTATAAACCAGCTTCGTGAAAAAATTGGGGTGATGTTCGGAAACCCTGAAACCACCACAGGAGGAAATGCTTTAAAATTTTATGCTTCAGTCAGGCTGGACATACGCCGTCTGGCGCAAATTAAGGATGGTGATGAAGTAGTAGGTAATCATATAAAAGTAAAAGTGGTGAAAAATAAAGTAGCGCCACCATTCCGCCAGGCAGAATTTGATATTATCTATGGAGAAGGTATTTCAAAATCCGGAGAGATAATAGATATGGGTGTAGAACTTGGTATTGTTCAAAAAAGTGGTAGCTGGTTTAGTTACAATGGAGATAAACTGGGCCAGGGCCGTGAAGCAGTGAAACAACTAATGACCGATAACCCCGAAATGGCAAATGAGATTGAAGGAAAAATAAGGGAAAAAATAAAAGAAATGCAGGGCGTATAAGCCTTAATATATTTTGAATTGGGTTATTAAGTATTAAGCCGCTTTTTTCTAAAAGTGGCTTTTTTTTATTGTGCATCTTTGCCAATAAATTAATTACTTGAAGCATTCTATCAAGGCACATCTTGCCCTATTGGGTACAAATATTTTCTTTGCTATTAATTACACGGCCGTTAAATACCTTGTTAATGAGCAATGGGTTAAACCATTTGGATTAAACCTGGTTAGGGTTGGAGTATCTGCCATTTTACTCTGGGTATTATTTTTATGGAAACCAGTTAAATCAAGGATACAGAAAAAAGATTTTGGCCGCTTTTTTTTATGTGCGCTTACCGGTATTGCTATTAACCAAATGCTGTTTATAAAAGGGCTTTCACTTACTTATTCAATACACGCAACATTGCTGATGCTGACTACGCCAATACTCATAACTATTTTGGCAGCATGGATGTTAAAGGAAAAGCTTAATAGTTATAAAATTGCCGGTCTGGTGCTGGGCATTTCGGGAGCAGTAATATTATTAACCGCAAAAGAAAATAGTGGCAATGCATCAGCCGTGTTATGGGGCGATATACTTATTATCCTAAATGCGATTTCATATACTTTTTATTTTATCCTGGTAAAGCCGCTTATGAAAACGTATAAGCCTATTGAAGTAATCAGGATGATATTTACCATAGGCTTTTTTCTTATGCTGCCCTTTTGCTGGAATGAATTCACCGAAATTCCCTGGCAGCAATATGATACCCTGGCATTTTTTAATTTAGGGATGGTAGTAATAGCCGGCACCTTCCTGGCATATATTTTCAATGTATATGGCATACAAATATTGGGTGCATCTATAGCTGGCACTTATATATATAGCCAGCCGGTTTTTGCAGCTACCATTGCAATCATTTTCCTGGGCGAATCTTTATCATTATATAAAATAATTGCAGCAGCACTTATTTTTATTGGTGTTTATCTTTCTAATAAAAAAAATAAAGGTGGCTGATATAATCATTGCAAAAACCAGGGAAGAATATGCTGCAGCCGCAGCTTTATTCAGACAGTATGCCGACTGGCTCAATATAGATTTGAGTTTTCAGCAGTTTGATGAAGAAATGAAACAGCTTGAAGTAATGTATGGGTTACCAACAGGGGCAATTCTTCTTTACATGCAGGAAAATGTTTTTGGAGCATGCGTGGCAATTAGAGCGATGAATAGAGAGATAGCTGAACTAAAACGCATGTATGTTTTACCATCGCTGCAAGGCAAAGGAATAGGAAATATTTTACTGGAAGAAGCTTTTGCGATAGCCCTAAAACTAGGCTATAAAACTATTCGGTTAGATACCCTGGATACAATGACAGCCGCAATAACCTTGTATAAGAAAAACGGTTTTAAAGAAATACCCGCTTATTATTTTAACCCTAACGTAAATACAGTGTATTTTGAAAAATCACTTTAACTATGTTTTGGAAAATCGAAAAATAAAAACTGTTTTGTTGCAGTTTTAAAATCGGTCCAATGTGCAATATTTATTTCCACTGCAAAAACCGCACAGGTTGGCATATTGTCCATTTCAACCGAAGGAATAAGGCTATTTACGAAATCTGTGATGCCGGGGTTATGAGAAAATACCGCCACCCTTTTTAATTTATCATCTAACCCGGATATTATCTCATAAAAACTATTGACTGCTGCATTGTAAAGTTCATCAACTAAAAAAATATCATCTTTATCTGCTTCATATACTTTACTAAATGCGAGGCAGGTTTTTTTTGCTCGTTTAGCAGGGCTGCTAATAAACGCATCAATTTTTATTTTTCTATCAAGGAGTTTTTCTGCCATAGCCGGGGCATCTTTTTTTCCACGTTCGTTCAAAGGCCGGTCAAAGTCACTCATGGTGGCGTCGGACCAGCTGCTCTTTGCATGACGAATAATATAAAGTGTTTTCATAACCTTTCGTTTGTTATTAATGACAGATCAAAAATATAGAATTATAACCTGCATATAAACCATTCATATAAATTTAAGAGATGTATTGGCGATTTAATATTCAAATAGTTAACTTCATTTTTTAAAAAACATTTATCATCATTATGAAAAAATTATTTCTACCTGTTACTGCATTAATGATAGTTGCTGGCCTTAGCTATTGCAGCGGAAGCAGGAAAGCTACAGTGGTGATTCCTAAAATGAATTACGAAACTGATGTAAAGCAAATTGTATCAGAAAAATGCAGCCCCTGTCATTTCCCCGATAAAGGGGGAAATAAACCACCGCTTAATTCATATTCCCTCGTATCTGCAAGCCTGGATAATATTATCAGCAGGATAGAAATGCATCCCGGTGAGAAGGGTTTTATGCCTTTTAAAAGACCAAGATTAAGTGATAGCTTAATAAACGTTTTTAAGCAATGGAAGGCGGATGGCCTCATTGAAAAACTTTAAAATTAAATGACTGCAATTATAATGCTTCACGG
>JBDSYV010000170.1:0-9973 GCA_040110925.1 Ferruginibacter sp.
AATGTGATGGATAAAGAGTTTGTAAGCCCTTTTAATGATAATGCTGATAACTTTTATTCTTTTTCTGTACCAGATACACAATTGGTAAATGGCACTAAAATATTTCATTTTGTTTTCAGGCCAAAGCACGCCGGTCAGAATGTGTTTGCCGGCGATGCCTGGGTTATGGGAGGAACTTTCCAGGTGCAGAGAATTTCGCTATTTCTTGGTAAAGATGCCAATGTGAATTATATAGACAGGATCAGTGTTTTCCAGGAATTTATACCCATTAATGACAGTATGATATTTTTAAGCCGGGATAAGTTTTTTGCTGATTTCAGGGTTTTGGGAAAGAAATCATTATACCTCACTGGAAGAAAAACCACTTCCTATAAAAATATAGTTATAAATAGTGATTCAATTACTGCTGTTTTAAAAAATCAATCTATCCAGGAACTTTTAACGACTGATTCAGGGTTTACTAAAAAAACAGATTCTAGTTGGAATGCCTTAAGGCATGATAGTTTATCCAGTCATGAAAAAGCTATATATGCTACTATTGATAAACTTATGCACGACCCCAGGTATAAAAAGCTGCAGGAAAATTTTAAATTCCTGGGTACGGGTTATAAGACTTTTGGCAACATAGAAGTTGGTAAATGGTTTAGTTTAATAAGCAGTAACCAATGGGAAGGCACACGTTTCAGATTTGACGTAGGAACAAATACAGGTTTTAATAAAAATATTTACCTGCATAGCTTCCTGGCATATGGAACCAAAGACCAAAAAATAAAGGGGCAGGCGGAAGGATATTGGATCATAAAAAGAGATCCAAACTGGTTAAGGCTGCATATCTCATATTCCGATGACGTAGATAATGGCATTAATCAATATGGCAAAATAAGTGCAGATAATGTTTTTTCTTTGGCTATCAGGAAACCAAACAGCACCCGCAAGTTTTTGCAGGCAAAAGATATTCGCTTTGAAGTGTTTAAAGAATGGGGCAAAGGATTTTCTACCGAGTTATTTGCATCGCAACAAAATTATACTCCACTACAAAACCTGCCGTTAAAAAATAATTTTAGGGTAGATAAAGGTGAGGTGCTTAATAATTTTGAACTGGCTCTCAAATTAAGATTTGCCTACCTGGAGCAATATGTTATTGGCGATTTTTTTAGGTATCCTGTTGGCAGCAGGTACCCAGTTGCAGAGCTTTTAGTTGCTAAAGGATTACCCGGTTTTTTTAATAGTGCTTATAGCTATACCAAATACTTAGCTACAATAAAAGACTTTATGAAAATATCCCCTTATGGTACATTAACATATAAAGTTTATGCAGGAAAGATAAATGGTGCATTGCCATTCACATTTTTAGAAATTCATCCAGGAAATGATCTTTATTATTATAGCCCCGGTGTATTCAACCTGATGTACAGGTTTGAATATATAAGTGATACCTATGCAGGCGCAAATATTGAGCACAATCTCGGTTCCGGTTTATTTCGTTTTATCCCCATAACTCGTAAGTTAAAATGGCGACAGTTCTGGAATGTAAAAGCGCTTTGGGGTTCACTCAGCGATGAAAACAAAATTTTGAACAACACAAAATCATATTTCAAAACACTTGACGGTAAAACCTATATGGAAGTAGGAACTGGGATTGAAAATATTTTAAAAATTTTTCGTTTGGATTTTGTTTGGAGACTATTACCAACTCCTTTGCCTTCGGAAAGAGTATCCAGGTTTGGTATATTTGGAAGCTTCCAGTTTAATTTTTAGGGTTGAAAAGTAATTGTTTGGCAGTATCTGTATGGTTTCATGTATTGTATCGTCGTGAAAATGTTCCGTTCTTCTTATGTACCAAATTCACATTGATTAATGTGCCAACTGAATTTGTATATTGGTCATCTGAACACTGCACAAGACAGGATATATTCAGCTAATGACATTAGCGATCAATCTCAATTTCCAAATACATTGTTGGACTAAGTTTCAAGGTTCCTTTTTAATATTCGTATATTTAATTGAAATCGTATTGAGAACCTTAAATTGTTATTATGGATTTAAATGAAGCATACGAACTTGTTCTGCAAAAATTGTCGATTTGGACGCACGATTTTATCAGAATACTACCTAATATTTTATTAGCGTCAGTGATTTTGGTTTTGGGATTATTCGTAGCTCGTAGGGTTAGAAAGTTTTCGCAAAAGCTTGCTATTAAAATATCTAAAAATATCACTTTAAATAATTTAGTTGCATCTGTGATTTATCTAACTTTTGTTGGGATTAGTATTTTTATTGTGCTAAGTATTCTTCATCTTGACAAAGCAGTAACGACCATTCTGGCTGGAGCCGGAATAATTGGATTGGCCCTGGCTTTTGCTTTTCAGGATATAGCTGCTAATTTTATTTCCGGAATTTTTATTTCTTTTCGTCATCCTATTCATATTGGTGATATTGTCAAAATTGGGGATTACATGGGAAAGGTTTCTGATATTAATTTAAGGGATACAATACTACTTACTTTTCAGGGCCAGATGGTTATTATACCTAATAAGAATGTATTTCAGAATCCAATAGAAAATTACTCATTGCTCGGCAAAAGAAGACTTGATTTAGAAATAGGTATATCCTATGCTGAAGACCTGGAAAAAGTTCAACGCATTACATTAGAAGCCGTAAAAAATATTGATGGATTGTGCGATGATGAAAAAACAACAATGTATTATAAAGAATTTGGGGATAGTTCAATAAATTATACAATTCGGTTATGGCTAAAAAATCCAGAACAAACAGCTTACTGGCAGGCCAGTAATCAAGCCATAATAAAAATTAAAAACGCTTATAATCAAAATGACATTACAATACCTTTTCCTATTCGTACTTTGGATTTTGGAATTAAAGGAGGATCATCACTCACTGATCAAAAACTAAAGATTTCAGAAAGATAAGCTGCCTTAGCACTTAGCTAATTTACCAATTGTCAAACCTTGTATTAATATGCTAAATACAACACAAACATAAGTAGCAATCAATAAAATATTTTTTGATTGTCCGTTTGGTAATGAGAGAACCAAAGCCAACGAAAGACCTCCCCGAAGGCCGCCCCAAACAATTAGTTTAGTTTCCTTGTAGGTAAAGTCTATAATTTTTGGTAGCAAGAGTTTGGGTAAAAACACAATAATTATTCTTGCCATTAACACAATGAAAATTGAACAAATTCCAACGAGTAAATAAGTTGTCTTAAAGTCAATAACTACAATTACAAACGAAATTATTACAAATAGTACGGCGTTCAACACAACATCTATCAATTCCCAAAATTTATCAACGTAATCAATAGTGGTATTGCTCATGGCTTTTTCATGGTGGTAATTACCCACAAATAAACCCATAATAACCATGGCTAAAGCACCGGAAACATGTAAGTACAAACATAAACTGTATCCCGCCATTACAAAAGCCAGTGTCAATAAAACTTCTGTTTCATAATGGTCAATTGATGACAGGATCTTATGTAATATGAAGCCTGCTGCAAACCCAAACAATATTCCTCCAAAACTTTCCTGCACAAATAAAAATCCAAAATGTGAAAAGTCAATATGTGAGCCATCGCTTTTTAAAACTTCAAGCAAGGCGATAAAAATAACAACACCAACCCCATCGTTGAATAAACTTTCGCCAACTATTGTAGCCTCGATTCTTTTTGGAACATTAGCCTTAGTAAGTATTCCCAACACTGCAATTGGGTCAGTTGGAGAAATTAATGCACCAAATAATAAACAATAGATAAAATCTATTTGCATGGAAATTAATCTACTGAGACCGTAAAACAAACTGGCAATTATTATGGTGGAAAGAATTACACCGAATATTGCAAAAACTGATATAGGTTTTAATTGCTTTTTAATATCTCTCCATTCGGTGTGCAATGCGCCGGCAAAAAGTAAATAACCCAGCATGTACTCCAGGATATACTTACTAATATCAATACGTTCAACTAAAGTTTTAATTTGAGTAAAATGGGTAAAGTCCCAAAATTTAGAGCTAAGAATTGCTAACGATAATAAGGTAGATAAAAAGAAAAGCCCTATGACAAAGGGCATTTTTATAAACCGTTGATTGATGTAGCCGAAAATTGCAGAGATGGCAATTATGATAGCTAGTATAGTATAAATTGACATTATAAATTGCTGCTTTTTTACTTTTCATGAATGACCTCAATAGTATCGGCAGGCCATTTTTCTTTCAGCCAATTAAGAAATTTCCGTTTGTCGGTCGCGTTCAATTCTTTACTGGCCCTGTATAATAAAACTGTGTTTTTTGCCATACTGTCTTTAACAAAGTAAAATGTATGTTTAGAAACTGACAATGCACTAATTAAAGGAAATATCGCCTTAGCTTCATTAAATATTTGCTTGTTGTTAAAACTATCAGATGCTATTTTATTTTCCAATTCTCTAATTCTTTTATCTTTTTCTGTTACAATAATATCAGCCTTACTCACTTCATTCAAAATGTCATCCTTCAGGTTTTGTAAATTATTACTCTGTTTGATGGTTAATCTGGTATTTAAAAAACCATACGTCTTCAATTTTTCATTGTATGCATTCAGCTCTTCAGTGCTAAAATGCCTTGAAAGAAAAGCCAGTTCAATTTGCCTGGGGCTGCTGTTATAGGAAGTTTTTTTGTAAACGATGGTATTTCCTTTCTCCGTAAACTCTTTTTCTACAAATACATTTACTGAATGGCTGAACTGTTGTTGCTTAAATAAATTATATGCAAAATAAAAACTTGGCAACAACATAAGCAAAACAATAGCAGTAATGCCATTCCGTACCTGCTTTTGATGTTTAACATCCACATCAGGTTTAGCAGGGTACTTTAAAAACTTCACTATTACAAATGTGGCAATACAAATAAAAACACAATTAATACAGTATAGAAAGAATGCGCCGAGAAAGAATTTTATTTGCCCGGTTGCCAGCCCATATCCTGCAGTACATAAAGGCGGCATTAAAGCAGTGGCAATAGCAACACCCGGTATGGGATTACCTTTTTCAACTCTTGTAACAGCAATAACGCCAACAAGACCTCCAAAAAAAGCAATCAGAATATCATAAATATTGGGGGATGTTCGGGCTAATAATTCTGATTGAACTTCTTTGAATGGGCTGATAAGAAAGTAAAGTGAAGAAACAATCAGGCCAACAATGGTTGCCACTAACAGGTTTCGCAAAGCTCTTTTCAATAACTCAAAATCATAAATGCCCAAGGCAAACCCAGATGCAACTATTGGCCCCATTAAAGGTGAAATGAGCATTGCTCCAATAATAACTGCGGTTGAGTTTACATTTAATCCAACAGAAGCTATCATGATGGCACAAGCCAGAACCCAAAGATTGGCACCTTTGAATGAGATATTATTCTTTACATTCTCTAGGGTTTTTTTATTATCGTCTTCTCCAATATGGAGATTAAAAAGATTGCTGAAAAAATTACTCATAAAACAAACCGATAACTTTGATTGATAAAAGTATCTTGTATCAGCAAGATAGTATTTTTAATTCATGGGGTTTTGCTACGCTTTTTTTATCGGCCCACACATATTTTTTTTGAAGCAGTTTCCTTGGGTTTTGGCTTATAGTTTAAATTTTAATTCAACAACCAAATTGTTAAGTACTAAAAATATTCTCCTTATTAATTAGATTTCAATATAATCATGTTACCCGGATAATTTATTGCAGCATCATCCTCCGCAGTGATAAAAAAATCTACAGGTTTAAATGGGGTAACAGTTTTTATGGAGCCTTTTAAAGTTTTTGATAGAAGGCTTGTACCACTTTGAAACTGCCCAATGTTTTTAGTACCATTATTATCTGTCACCATCCATATTACATAAGTTTTTTTGGGAGGATTTAAATTCTTTGAAGGGGCTAAGTGGGTAGCCATTACCTGTATATTATAATTGTTATTCTTACCCTTTTTAACTTTAGCATACGCCTTTGCAGCAGGGGCAATACCCGTATTAGCCATCACAATTTTTTTGGCACAGGAAGAAAGTACAACAGTGGCAAAAAGCATTATACAAATGCTGCTACCAATTAGATTTTTTAATTTCATTTTACTTTGTTTTAGACTTATTAAATAATGCTTATTTGATAGCAAAGTTGCTGTAATACTTCCTATTTTAAACAAAAAAAATAAAACCAACGAAGAATAAACTGCTATAACTATGTCAAAAGCGGACATTGCCTGTTATTCTGAAACCACAGAAAAAACTGTTGTTGTGGTTCTTTCTACTTTTTTAAATGAACAAGGCCTCCTCACTACCAAAGCAAGAAAAGTAATCATAAAAACAAGCCGTTGTTTGAAATTATCGCTGTGGGCTTTTAGTAAATATTCCAATGTAAATGGTAACATCGCTCTCATTATTGTCATCTTTATTGCGACCTCTCTTAAAAAAAAGCAGCCAGTTTATCAACCCTTCCGTTTTTTATAAAAGTCCTGTAATTGCAGGCTGATATAAAAATTTCTGCGGGATGCAGCGTTATAATATCTTCCTCCAAAACCATTGATGTCATTTCCCTGGCTATAGGTTTCATCAAATATATTTTCTACACCTGCCGCCAGTTTAGTGCTAAAACCGTTTTTTAAAATGTACTCATAGCCCAGTTTAGTTCCCAATAGCTGGTACAATTTTGCATAGTCCGTATTCGCATCGGTCAGCGCAATTTTATCACTTAAAAAATAATTTATATTTCCAAAAAAGCCATTGTTGAATTGTAATTCCACGCCAGCAAATAAAGTGTTAGGCGCAACAGAAGGTAATTTATTGCCGGAATAATCTGCAGTGATTTGTTTAAAGTCACGATAATGAAAATCATATAAGGTATAAGCAACCCATAACAGGCTGCGCCGGAAGATTGGGCATTTATGAAACAAAGCATAACTACTATATAATTCTACGCCTTTTTGCCGGGTTCTGCCTGCATTCACGAAAAAGTCTGTACCCCCGGCATTCCTGCGTTGCACAATTGTGCTACTTAAATGATAAAAGAAAATATTGGCATCTACATAAAGATTTTTTACCGGAGTAGCTTTAATGCCTGCTTCATAACTAGTTCCTTCCTCGGCATTAAGGTCAAGGTTTATTGTGCCACCAGTGGGAAATAATTCGGCTGTGGTTGGCGGTGAGTATCCCTTTGATATGCTACTGTATATATTCAGGTTTGCAAATTTTTTCATAATAGATAACCTTGGTGCCAACTGGTTACTAAAAACTCTTGTTTGACTAGCTGAACTTTGTGGTGAAAATCTTTGAAAATTAATGCGCAACTGACCCAGGCTTGCTCCTGCAACAAAGGACCAGGTCTTATAATCTACAGTTACCTGAGCAAATACAAATTGTTGTCTGTTGTTTATTTCATCTGTATTACGAAGTGAATCAGGGTTGCCCCCCAGGTTTTTATAAATGGAAACCGATGTAAAACCCTGTTGGTATTCAAGACCGGTATTTACCTGGAGTTTTATGTGGTTGAAGTTCCCGTCGTAATTGAAAGTTGTTCTGCCACCTATATTGGGTTCAGAACTTTTGCCATAACTGGCGATAGAGGGATTTTGTAATTGTGTAAACATACCATCAAGCGTTGTCTTATTTGTAATATGCCTGCTAATGGGCTGTGAATAGGAAAAACCTGCGAGGAACATTTTCTGGTGAATTGATGTATTAGCCAATTCAGCACCTGGAAAAAATGCATTTCCTGGCCTTGCTGCTGCAGGGTTAATTTCATATTCTGATTTTGTCAGTGCTCCCGGTGTCTGGTAAAAATGATCGCCATATAAAAATGTTGTTTTTAAAATATGCTTTTCATTAAAACGGAAAAATCCGTTCCAGCTATAAACATCCTTTTTGAGTTGGCTGTGCACCCTGTATCCATCACATTGCTGGTGCTGCCAACCAAATTTTGTTATACTATTTGCTGTTGCAGTGGTAATTGAGCCGTATATATTTTGCAGGTTGTAGCTACCCGTTGTGTATTCTGCAAAAATGTTTGGTTTCTCATTTTCGCCAATGCTTTCTACTAACAATACGCCTCCTGTGCCAGCGCCATATATGCTGTTATTGGAACCTTTGATGATCTCAATTGAATTGAAATTATAATAGCCCAGCTGGTTTAAATATGAATGACCACCAGGATCAGTAAAAAGAAGATCATTGAAATAAATTTTTACATTTCTCACACCAAATGGTGAGCGAAGGGAGCTGCCTCGTATATTCAGCCGGTAACTGCCCGGGGAACGTTCTTCCATTCTAACTCCGGGTACCGAATTCATGGCTGCTATGATAGCATTACTATTAAAAAGTGTAAGTGTTGTTTTATTAATATACCCAACAGGTGCTGCAACATCTTTCAACTTACGATTGCTTTCAAATGCTTTTATTACGATCCCAGGTAGTGTATCGCTTATTGGGTCTACCCTTTGAGCGAAAGTATGAGTAATAGAAAATAAAAAAGCAAGAGATAATCCTAATCGTAAATATTGTTGCATAGCAGTTATTTAAAAGCTAAGTTCTGCAAATTTAAGTCACTATAATGCGGTCTGGTTGCGATGCTAAAATATTACTCACGAAAGGAGTTATATGAATAAGGATTCGTTTTTTAGTACCTTCATATTTCATTTTTTAAAAGCGAGTTAGGCTTATTATCTTTTTAGCATTCCATGAAAGCCTTCTGTGAATACCTGATCCTATCAAGAAAATAACATTTTAATAGAAGTCTTTTAGTAAGCCAACAGTATAGCGCATGAAGTACAGAAGATACTGCTGAAATTCAAAGCTGATAGTTATGAAACGACTCGTAATAAATAAGTCATTTATATTAATGACAATTGTATTGACCGTCATTTTAGTGCCTTTCTTCTTATTTCATGAATATATTGATGCCTGGACGGATGGTATATTAAAATCGTCCGGACAACACCCTCTTTATATTGCCATATTGCTTTGCCTGTTACTGACTTCTGACATAATATTACCAGTGCCTTCCAGTATCGTGAGCATTGGATGTGGTTTTTTGCTTGGATTTGTAAATGGAACCATTGTTTCTTTTGCAGGAATGGTATTAGGATGCCTATTGGGCTATGCTTTAGGGAAAGGATCCTCTAATAAAATGAAATGGCTTGATGCAAGAACGAAGCAAAATATGGAAGGATATTTTAAGCGTTATGGTAAATGGTCGCTGATCATCGCTAGGCCAATACCAGTACTTGCTGAAGCAAGTGTTTTTTTTGCAGGTATCAGCAAGATGGATTTTAAATCATTCATGATGATAAGCAGTTTATCAAACCTGGGAATTTCCTTAATGTACGGCGCTATAGGTGCTTACTCTTTTACAGTGAATTCTATTTTACTTGCTTTTGGAGGCGCTATCATTTTGCCGGGAATTGCGTTATTTTTAAACAAAGTCTTCATAAAGCCTGCCATGGTAGTTGAAAACGAAAAGTGTTGATGGTAGATTTGCCCTGCCTCACTTGCAAAAACCTTTTTTATTTTAGAGGAAAATAAAAAAGGGACAAATCATACTGACGATGAATTGTCCCTTTCGAGCGGAGACTGAGGGATTCGAACCCTCGGTAGAGTTACCCCTACACACGCTTTCCAAGCGTGCTCCTTCAGCCACTCGGACAAGTCTCCATTTTAATGGGTGGCAAAAATACAGTTTCAATATTTATAAGCCGAATATTTTTTCGGCGTTTACAGTTGTAACTGAAGTCACTTCTTCCGGCGTAACATTTTTTATCTGCGCCAGCTTTTCTACAATAAATTTTAAATAGCTGCTTTCGTTTCTTTTCCCCCTGAAAGGTACCGGTGTTAAAAAAGGGGCATCTGTTTCCAGTACCAGGTGCTTTAAATCGATTTTTTCAAGTACTTCAGCCAGGCCCGATTTTTTATAAGTAAGCACTCCGCCTATTCCTAAATAAAATCCTGCAT
>JBDSYV010000171.1:0-9927 GCA_040110925.1 Ferruginibacter sp.
GGCCGCATGACTTCCTGCATGGCCTGTAATGTAAAGTAAATTGACACTGCATCGAAGGGAAAATTAATTTCCTTTCCATTTTTTACCCGACTGTCCAGATATTGTGGGGCATGGATATCTGGGCTTAATATTTTCCCTTTATTTCTTTCATCATGATTAATAATTCTTGCCATGGATGCGTAGGCACCTGCAAGTTGCCACATATTTACTTCGCAACCTCCAAGGATCATACTTAAGCCATAATGATCAGCAGGGTTATTTAAAGTAGTAATTCCCACCTGCTTTAATGTTTCGTAAAAACGCTGATATTTATATTGTTGTAATAACCGCACTGCAGGTACATTAAGGCTTCGGGATAATGCCATGCTGGCTTCCACAGCACCATCAAAATCTTTATCAAAATTCTGCGGTGTATATCCAGCAATTTGTGTTGGTATATCAGGCACAAGGCTATGAGGCAATAAAATGCCATCGCCCATCATTGCGGCATATAAAAATGGTTTTAATGCACTCCCGGGGCTGCGTGGCGCTGCGATGATATCCACATCAGACTGTATATCACTATTGCCTGAATCATAACTATTGCCTGAATATGCTAGTGCGTTCCCCGTCTCCACATCAAGCACCAATGCACAAATATTATTTATGCCATTTCCCTTGTACTGCTGCTGCCTTTGCTGAATAATTTTATTTACATTTTGCTGTAAAGAAAACTGAATTGTGCTTTTGGCTTTGCTATATTCCCCGGCATGCTCTTTTGCAAAACGTTGCAAAAGGTGAGGCG
Organism: Ferruginibacter sp.; assembly: GCA_040110925.1. Classification (GTDB taxonomy): domain Bacteria; phylum Bacteroidota; class Bacteroidia; order Chitinophagales; family Chitinophagaceae; genus Ferruginibacter. The sequence goes on from JBDSYV010000171.1 coordinate 785, forward strand.
CATCTTGTGGCAGTGGTAATGGTTTTTGTGGCAAATCTTCCTGCAAGGCTAATGAATAATCCTGTTTAGACATTTTTCCGGAATGCAAAAGTTGTGCAAGCAAGCGGTTTCTTTTTTCTAAGAGTGACTGCCTGTTTTTTCCAGGGTGAACAAGCGATGGCGCATTGGGTAGCACTGCTAGTGTAGCCATTTCTGCCCAGCTCAATTTATAAGGGGCACGGCCAAAATAGCGCCAGGCTGCCGCGTCAAGCCCTACCACGTTACTGCCAAAAGGTGCCTGGGATGCATAGAGCGAAAGAATTTGTTTTTTTGAATACCCGAATTCTAATCTTAATGCAAGTATTGATTCTTTTATTTTATTCCATACAGTTCTTTTATTATTATTTAATGCAAGCCTGGTTACTTGCATAGTAATAGTACTTGCCCCCTGCCTGCCGCCGTTAATATTTTTTTTTGCTGCCCTCACTATTGCTATCAAATCCATACCGGGGTGATCAAAAAAACGATTGTCCTCAAAGCTGGTAATGCAGGTTATAAATTTTTCCGGTATATTTTCATTGTATGGAAATCGCCACTGCCCATCTTTTGCAATGGTTGCATTTAATAAAACACCATCCGCATCTTCTAATACATAGCTGGTAGGGGCAGAAAATAATTGCCCGGGTAGCATTACATAAAAACCTGCTAATGCCAGTAGGAAAAACAACAGCAAAATTTTCACCCGGTTGGGGATCGCTTTTATAGTTTCCAACATTAAGTAGTGGTGTTAATACCTGCTGAAATTAATTTAAGCAATGGTACCGGCAAATATTTATTTGAGCAAAGGCGTTAATGTAGAAAAAACGAACTGCCAGAAATCAGCATGTGTTTTAATTAGGATTATTTATACAGGCTTCTTCGTCAGACCATTTTTCATGATAAAATTTAAATATAGGAAGGCTAAATTTATTTCTTTAATCCGGCAATAACATTAATGGTAAGCGCAACGATAACGGTATTGAATCCGAAAGATAAAATGCCATGAAGCAAAGCAAGTTTTCGTAATCGCCTTGATGTTATTTGTACATCCGAAACCTGGAAGGTCATACCAAGAACAAAAGAAAAATAAGCAAAATCGAGGTAGGTAGGTTGATCCTCCCCAGGAAAATCCAACCCGCCGGTATGTGTTGAAGGTTTGTCCTTATTGTCGCTATAATAAATATGAGCATACCTTATAGTGAAGATGGTATGAACAAGTAGCCAGGAAAACAACATGCCAATAATAGCCACAGGCAAATCCAATGCTTGCGTTGATTGATCTTTTGATATCAACAATAAGACCACTGCCAAAAAACTTGCACAGGTGGAGATCAGAATAATTATAAAAATTACCAGCCTGCTGGAATCTTCTTTACTTGCCTTTTTACGTATTTCTGCATGGGTAGTTATTTTAAATGTAAACCATTCCAGTACCAGCAGGCAAAGGCTGAATACATTCCAACTAATCATTAACCGGGTTAGCGGATTTATGTTTTTAATATCTGTCAACAGATAAGCTACTACAGATAATATAAGGCAAATGATGATTTTATGTATGGCATGTAATTTTTCAAAAATATTATGCGCATTAGGTGTTTTTTTTGTGGGCATAAAAGTCAGTGCTTAAAAGTACAGATTGAAATTACCGCATGAAATAAATCAATGATCGTTAAGTGGTAAGCCCTGTTTCTGCCAATCAATCCAGTTTACATATTCTGGCGCAACACGATGCTCTTCCATAGTAATACAATTTTCTACCGGGCAGATGAGCTGGCAAAGATTGCAGCCTACACATTCTTCTTCTTTGATGGTGTAGGTGTTGTAAGGATTGCCAGGAGTAAGTAAAATGCTCTGATGTGAGCCGTCTTCGCAAGCAATATAACAAAGGCCGCAGTGAATGCATTTATCCTGGTGTATGTTTGCAATGTGGTGATAGTTAATATCCAGGTCTTCCCAATGTGTAATATTTGGAACAGAAAGTCCGATGAAATCTTCCAGTTTTTTAAATCCTTTATCGTCCATCCAGTTACTCATGCCTTCGCACATATCTTCTACAATACGGAAGCCATGCTTCATTGCTGCCGTGCATACCTGCACATTACTGGCACCGAGTAACATAAATTCCACTGCATCTTTCCAGGTGCTGATGCCTCCAATGCCAGACACTGGAACTTTACTGGTAACATTATTTTGCGCAATAGTTGTAAGGAATTTAAGTGCAATAGGTTTTACGGCCGGACCGCAATAACCACCAAACACACTCTTGCCTGCCACATAAGGATTGGGCACAAATGTATCTAGGTTTACTCCTGTTACAGATTGTATGGTGTTGATGAGTGAGAGTGCATTGGTACCTGCTTCCACTACTGCCATACCTGTAGGTACAACGCTATGCACATTAGGAGTGAGTTTTGTTATTACCGGGATAGTTGCTGCTTCCATCACCCATTCCACAACCATCTTTGCAATTTCCGGATCCTGTCCCACCGCTGCTCCCATTCCTCGTTCTGTCATACCGTGAGGGCAACCAAAGTTTAATTCAAAACCATGAGCGCCGGTGTCCTCCACTTTTTTTATTAATTCATGCCAGCTCTCTTTGGTATTATCAGCCATAAGAGAAACAATCATAGCCCGGTCGGGAAATAATTTTATGCACTCTTCAATTTCTTTCAGGTTGATATGCAATGGCCTGTCGCTGATGAGTTCAATATTATTAAAGCCCATCACCCTTTGACCACCATAGTCCAATGCAGAATATCTTGACGATACATTTTTTACCTGTGAACCAAGAGTTTTCCAAACCACACCGCCCCACCCTGCTTCGAAGGCACGAAGTACATTTATTTTTTTATCGGTAGGCGGTGCACTCGCCAGCCAGAAAGGGTTGGGCGATTGGATGCCAAGAAAGTTACTTTGTAATGAAGCCATTTATTTCAGTATTGAATGTGCAGTTAAATAATATATAAAAAAATAATAACTAATTCCGGTTGTATCCTGATTTCTAAAAGAACCGGTAAATTAATTTATTTTTTCTATTTATACAGGTATGTTTTTACATGCCTGCATTGCGGGTGAAGAAAAATATCATCCACACCAATAAATTCAAATTTATTAATAAAACTATGATTGAACTCAAGACTTTTCCCGCTAGCCTTTTCTATTACCTTACATACAAATTCTGCGCAGTACATTTTATCATCTGATTGAAGGTTAAAATCCATATCAAAACTTACGCCCGCATTTTTAAAAGTTGATGCTGTTAGGGGAATTTTTTTTACAACGGATTCACTTATATCAAACCTGTATATGCCAATACCATTATTGCTGAATGGTTCTGAAAATGCTTCAAACAGATCTCTTTTTATTTTTTCATCAGGGTTCCATTCACCGCCGAGTGAGTGATATACAAAGAGGGTGTCATTTTCAAAACTGGCAATGCCACAGTGCGACCAGGTTTCATCTCTTCTATTTAATTTTTTCAGGCTTTGGCTGGTAAAATCATTTCCAAGGCGGGTGATAATATCCCCATTTTTAATAAGATTTTTTGCCTCACCAATTTGATTAAACGCCCTATGAACAAATGCACTTTTTTCTATGTCAACAGGAGAAACAATTTTTTGTTTTACCTGGCTGCTACAACCTGCAACAAAAAAAATAAGGCAGCCTTGCAGCCACCTTATACAAATATTATTTAATGGCTTCATAAAGCCATAAAGCTATTATTTTTTTTCTGTCGAATTCATCTTTTGCTCATCATCTTTGTTATAGGCCTTAATGATTGATTTCACCAACCTATGCCTTACAACATCTTCTTCATCAAGCGTTATTTGTGCAATGCCATCAATACCTTGCAGAATGCGTGTGGCTTTAAATAAACCACTCTGCTGATTTTTTGGTAAATCTACCTGTGTAGGGTCACCAGTTATGATAGCTTTTGCATTGGGGCCTATACGGGTAAGAAACATTTTTATCTGAAGGTCATTTGTATTCTGCGCTTCATCCAGAATTATAAAAGCATTATCCAGCGTACGGCCACGCATGTAAGCAAGCGGTGCAATCTCGATGGTTCGTGTACTCATATAATAACCCAATTTGTCTGCAGGTATCATATCATCCAATGCATCATACAATGGGCGCAGGTAAGGATCAATTTTTTCTTTTAAGTCACCCGGAAGAAACCCAAGGCTTTCACCAGCTTCAACGGCAGGACGGGTAAGAATAATTTTCTTAACCGTTTTGTTTTTTAATGCACGAACGGCAAGGGCAACTGCAGTGTAAGTTTTACCGGTACCTGCAGGGCCAATGGCAAATACAATATCATTTTTGTCACAAGCCTGCACCATCAGTTTTTGGTTGGCTGTTCTGGCTCTTATGGTTTTACCATTAGGACCAAATACTAAAACATCATTGGGATTCCTATCCAGGAAATTATCAATTACTTTTTCATCATCTCCGCCAAGGATTTGTTCAAAATAATTTTCGCTCATGTGACCATTCCGTTGCAGGTACTGCACAAGCAAATCAATTTTTTCTTTCGCTTCTTCAATTTGTTCCGGTGCTCCGCTTAATTTTATCTGCGTGCCCCGGCTTAAAATTTTTAACAGTGGGAATTTCTTTTTCAGTACATCAAGTTTTCCGTTATTCACTCCAAAAAACTCAATAGGGTTTACTGTTTCGAGGTTAATGATGGTTTCTGTCAATGGTTTACGGTTTTAGACTTTTCCTGTTCATCAGAAAAAGCTGGTGTAAGTAAATGAATTCAATTCTGGTACCAATTGTTTCAAACCAAATTTAAATTTCATCCTTATACATCACGAATTTAATTATTAACATTAATAGCAATAACGTGGAAAAGTTAATATGATTGCTGAAATAAAAAGCTTAACTAAGTGTTAGAGGAATCCGCTGAACTATACTGATGAACATTAGATAAGAAATGGAAGAAGACATTTTTTTTACAAAACTCGATTCTACAGTAAAAATAATTAAGCTTTAAAATCTTGCCACAATTTTTGCATTGATAAGCCTTGGTGTGAGCCTGTTAGGAATGGCATAAGTAGAATTTGAAAAATCTTTTATCAACTGGTATGAAATGGTATTGGCCCTGTCAATTAAATTAAAAACTTCTACGCTTGCCCAGATATTATCAAATCCTCTGAAAGGATTATGGCTCCTTCGTAAAGATTTTTCATTGAGAAGCAATGCACTGAAACCAATGTCTATCCTGATATATGGCTCCACAATAAGTCCATTACGGTATTTCACACTTCCCGGAATATTATAAGTCATGTTACTGCCATAAATTGTATTCAGGTGAACCTTGAAATTTTTATTTGTAGCAAGATAATCTTCAATGTATAATCCTACTGTTATTAATCTGTCTGATGGACGACGAATAAATCCAACATCTGTTGAGACACTATCAGTAACTTTTTTATCCTGTGTCTGCGCTGTAATAATTTCTCCTGCGGCATTTTTATATTGATAATAAAAATCATTTTTTAGATCTTCTTTTGTACGCATAATGCTTACACTTACCCAGCTTTCAGCATCTTTTACCAATTCACCAAACAACCGTATTTCTACACCCGTTGCATAAGCTTTTGCATTGTTGGAACCAAGATAACGGATCTTAACATTTTCAATATCATAAGGCACAAGATCCGTTATAGATTTATAAAAAGCCTCACTGGTAAAGCGGAATGGACGATTGGCAAAACCTATAAAATTATAATCCAGTCCTGCCACTACCTGTGCACTTTTTTGCGCATTGATTGCCGTATTTAAGCTTCCATTATAATTTCTTATTTCCCGGTAGAAGGGCGGCTGGCTATACAAACCTGCAGCAACCTTTAAAGCAATATCTTTTTTCCAACGAGGCCGTATACTAACCTGCATGCGTGGGCTTATTAAAAATTCTTTATTAAGACTATTATAATTATACCTGGCACCAGCCTGTAATAAAATATCTGCCTTTGCATTTGAAAAGTGAATATTATCCTGCAGGTAACCGCTATACTTTTGAATGGTCAGATCAGCCTTGCTGTTCACTGAAGAAAAAAGCATTAAAGCCGAAGGGTTATATGGCAATGAATAACCTGCAGAATCCTGGTATTCCCATTGCAACAATTTATCTTTTATTTTTGTTTGTTCAATACTGTTTCCCCATAGAAAAAAATGTTTCCCTTTATCAAAGCTTCCTTTATGGCTGGCGTTCCATACTTCAATGTCTAAATTATTGCGGGCATAATTCTGGTAATACCCGGCACCCAATGGATTTACTATCTGGCCAAAGCTGCTGCTGTTGTTATCAAAACTTCTTTCTCCAAATAAATATGACCCCGCAATATCATAGTTTTCTTTTTCTACATCTTTAAAACGGCTTATCATCCATTTAAGCTTTAAATTTTCATTTGGCGTTTGCACTATTGAAGCCCCAAGAAGTTGTGTGCTGTAAGCATCTTTTTCCTGCCCTTCAAAATAAACATCAAGGCCTATATTGCTGGTGTAAAAAGGGGAGAAAACAGAAGCTGTTTTCTTTACTGATTCGGGAAAATAACTAAACCGGGATGTAGAAAAAATGCCCAGCAATTCTAATTGTAATTTTTCAGAAACCTTGTAACTAATAAATCCCTGTGCATCGGAGGCAGAGGGAATGTAGGCCCCCATGGTAGGCTGGTTACTCAGCACATTACGATTGCTCTTATTTCTTACTCCAAGTAAATAACTTACTTTATTCTTTTTAAAACTTCCTTCCATATGCAGTCCCTGCTCCAGCAAGCTTATGTATGCACTGCCTGCACGGACCAAAGGTTTTTTGTATTGTATATCCAGCACACTGCTCATTTTATCGCCATACTTTGCCTGGAAGCCACCGGTATAAAAATTTACATTCTTTGCAAGTTCAGGGTTTATTAAACTTAGGCCTTCCTGCTGGCCATTGCTAACGAGGTAAGGCCTAAAAACTTCAAAATCATTTATGTAAACAAGATTTTCATCATAGTTGCCGCCACGCACATTGTATTGCGAGGTAAGTTCATTGTTGCTGCCAACAAGTGTTTTTATCAATGCCTCTACACCGCCGGTAGTACTGGGAATAAGAATGGCATTTTTAGGATTTATTTTCACCAGGCCGGCTTCTCTTCTTTCCCTCTCATCTGCTACAATTACCGTCTCCAGTGTTGTGCCGGATTTTATTAACCTTATTGTTATATTTTCATTTTCGTTTTCACTTAACAGGAAATTCTTTTGCTGGGTAGCATAACCAGAATGTGAGAATATCAATGCAATGGCTTTTTCGGCTGATACTGTAATTTCAAAGCTTCCATCTTCGGCAGCAGTAATGCCCGTTGTTTTTCCAAGCACAGATATAGAAACAGCAGGAACAGGTTTGTCATTCTCATCAATGACGAATCCGGAGATAGAGGCAGTTTTATTTTGAGCAACCAGGGCATTGCAAATGAAGCATAAAAAAATAGCAGTAAGCATTCTCATGTCATGAAGATAAATATTTTACACTTAGCCTATAATTATCTGCCTGCTTTTTTATTTTTACCAAAACACTACAATTGAAATATTCATTTTTCTTTTTTTACTGCTGATGCTTTTATATCAATGTAATCACGCTTCTAAACCAGTTGCAGAGAAAGATTTTAAAAATCCAATAATTCAATTCGATCCTGACTAAAAGATGAAAGACCTTCTCTGGACCAGGGATATGCGGACCTATTATTCATTTACCAAAATTGAGGATTAACGCCCAAAACCCTTTTAAGCATAATATTTTTTTATTGCTGTTGGTTTCTTATTTTTGATCACAAACCTCTTTACCCCGCCTTTGCATAGTCTGCCACAAGCAGCATTACATAAACTACTACTAACCTTTGAAATATTCCGGAATATTAAATGTATCAATTCCTGTTTTATAATAAAAATATAATTAGGTCGACAGCTGGCAGATGGCTTTCAACAGGGGCGAAAAACTTTTATAAAAATTACCCATATTTGGTAACTTTACGAAAAATAAAAATTTTATGGGACGAAATACTTCAGTTTCACTAGGAAATTATTTTGAGGATTTTGTTGATAAACGAGTTTCACAAGGCAGGTTTAAAAATGCAAGCGAAGTTATTCGTGCAGGGTTGCGATTATTAGAAGAGGAGGAAGATAAAATAGTGGTTTTAAAAAAAGCAATTAAAGAAGGAATAGACAGCGGAGCTGCTAAAAAATTTAATCCAAAAAAACATCTTGAATTTTTAAAAGTCAACAAAAGAAAAAATGGTTAAATATATTTTAACCAATAAAGCTGTTGACGACTTATCGGAGATTTGGGATCATACTTATGAAGTTTGGTCTGAAAATCAAGCTGACAAATATTATTACCTACTACTCGAGTATTGTAATGAACTATCCGAAAACCCACTTTTAGGAAAGCATTACGAAGAAATCAACGTTGAATTATTTGGATTCAGAGCAAGCCATCACATTATTTTTTATAGAAAATTAAAAGGAAACAGGATTGAAATTGTAAGAATTTTGCATGGCAGCATGGATTTGAAAAATAGGATTCAAGAATAAACTCCAGCTTACCCTGCTATCCTTCTTAAAGCAGCGATTGTATCCGCTGGGTTGGAAGATTTAAAAACAGCATTGCCAGCTACCAGCACATCAGCACCAGCATCAATGATATCTTTTGCATTTTCCACTGTCACACCACCATCCACCTCAATCATTACATTGGCATTTTGTGAAAGTATCATTGCTTTCAGTTGTTTTATTTTATTCAACGTGTTTGGAATAAATGATTGCCCGCCAAAACCCGGGTTTACACTCATCATACATACAAGGTCTATGTCTTCAAGAATATCAGCTAAAACATTTACCGGCGTATGAGGATTGATAGCCACGCCTGCTTTCATTCCCAGGCTTTTTATTTGCTGGATATTCCGATGTAAATGAGTGCATGCCTCAAAGTGCACTGTAAGATTATTTGCGCCCGCTTTTTTAAATGCTTCTGCATAATTTTCGGGTTGTTCAATCATCAGGTGTACATCAAAAAACTTATCTGTTGTTTTTCGCATGAATTCAATAAGCATGGGACCAAAGCTGATATTTGGTACAAATTG
>JBDSYV010000172.1:0-16265 GCA_040110925.1 Ferruginibacter sp.
GGCCTTTCTTATTTTACTTCTGTAAGCTCCATAGCTGTGTATGGCGGTGGAGATGGCAATGCATTTGTACAGGAGAAAAAGGCACTAAGTATGGGAGCAGACATAGTTGTATGCACCCCAGGTAAAATGATGGCTCATATTAAAATGGGGTATGTAAAATTAGATAGCCTTAAATACCTTGTACTTGATGAAGCTGACCGTATGCTGGATATGGGATTTTATGATGATATTATGTTCATCATAAAACATCTTCCTGAAAAAAGACAGAATCTCCTGTTTTCAGCTACTATGCCGCCCAAGATAAGAACACTGGCCAGGAATATCCTGCATAACCCTGCCGAAATAAACATATCCCTTAGCAAGCCACCTGAAAAAATTATTCAGCAGGCATTTATGGTATATGATGCACAGAAAAATCCGTTGATTCTTCATTTACTCAAAGAAAAACAATTTAAATCTGTCTTGATTTTTTGCAGCAGCAAACTGAATGTAAAGCAACTGACCAGGGACCTGAAGCGCAGCGGAGTAAAAGCTGGCGAAATTCATAGCGACCTGGAACAGGACGACCGCGAAGATATTTTAATGCAGTACAAAAGTGGAAGACTCCCTGTGTTGGTAGCAACAGATATCCTTAGCCGCGGTATTGATATTGATAACATTGATTTGGTTATCAATTTTGATGTGCCCCATGATGGCGAGGATTATGTGCACCGCATTGGCCGCACTGCACGTGCAGAAGCAGATGGCACAGCATACACCCTCGTAAGTGTAAAGGAGCAACGAAAATTTTCTGCCATAGAAAAACTAATTGGAAAAGATATTCATAAAGTTATAATCCCCACTCATTTGGGAGAGCAACCATCTTATAACCCGGTGAGCTCCCGGTCCCCGGGAAAAAGAAGTTTTCATAATAAAGGTTTCAGGGGTAAGTAAACTGAGACAAGAAACAGGTTATTGAGCCTTGCTGGATATATTTGTAAAAATATTTTCTATTTCATCCGTTGCAAATATATTAAACAGCCCGATAGAATACCTCAAAGGTATTACTGCCCAGCGTGGTGAATTGCTGCGCAAAGAATTGAACATTCATAATTTCCACGATTTACTCAATCATTTTCCATTCCGCCATATTGATAAAACCAATATTGATAAGATTGCTGACCTGTCAGAAGCTAATGAATTTGCTTATGTTGCCGGAACACTACAACACTCTGAAATTTTAGGCGCAGGAAGAAGCAGGAGGCTGGTTGCTAAGCTGAAAGATGATACTGGTGTAATTGAACTGGTATGGTTCCAGGGCATAAACTGGATAGAAAAAATATTACACACAGGGCATAAATATTTCGTTTTTGGCAAGTTGGGTTTCTTTATGGGCATTCCGCAGATAGCTCATCCTGATTTGGAAAATTTTGTTGCAGCAGAATCATCTGGCAAGGCTTCGCTACTTCCTGTATATCCTTCCACAGAAAAACTTAAGGCCCGCGGTCTTAATGGCAATGCATTGGGGAAAATAACCCGGGAAATGGTGGATAGGATTTCGGAAAAAGACCTGCCAGAAAATCTTACTGAAAATATTATAACCGAGTATAAATTTATTTCAAGATATAATGCTTACAAATACATTCACTTTCCACCTACCATTCAGCATTATAATCATGCTCTACGCAGGCTAAAATTTGATGAATTATTTTTTGCACAACTGCGGCTACAGATAAGAAAAATGCAGAGGCACCGTTTTAGTAAAGGATATATTTTTGAAAAACCGGGTGTATTTTTTGGAACCTATTATAAAAGTTATCTTCCTTTTGAACTTACCGATGCACAAAAAAAAGTGCTGAAAGAAATCAGGAAAGATACAGCAACTGGCAGGCAGATGAACCGCTTGCTACAGGGCGATGTAGGTAGTGGCAAAACCATCGTGGCCCTGCTATTGATGCTCATTGCAGCAGGTAATAGTAATGAAGAAGGAACAGCCTATCAAAGCGTATTGATGGCCCCTACAGAAATACTTGCACAGCAGCATTATGAAAGCATTTCCTCGGCGCTAAAAGAAATGCCATTGCAAGTTAGGTTACTCACGGGCTCTACAAAAGCCAAAGAACGCAAACAGATATTACAGGGATGTGCGGAGGGAACAATTAATATTTTGCTGGGCACACATGCTGTCATTGAAGATAAAGTAACCTTTAAGAATCTTGCATTTGCGGTAATAGATGAGCAGCATAAATTTGGCGTAGCGCAACGGGCACAATTATGGAAGAAAAATACGCTGCCTCCACATATACTTGTGATGACTGCTACACCCATTCCACGAACCCTTGCTCTAACCGCTTATGGCGACCTGGATTATAGCGTAATGGATGAACTGCCACCAGGCCGAAAACCCATTACCACCATTCACCGAAATGAAACATCAAGGCCGGCAGTTATGGATTTTATTAAAACTGAAATTGCCCTGGGCCGGCAGGCATATATAATTTACCCATTGATAGAAGAAAGCAGTAAACTTGATTTTGAACACCTGCTTAAAGGATATGAAGAAGTGAAATCTTTTTTTCCCGAACCTGCATATTGGATAAGCATGGTTCATGGCAAACAAACTACAGAGCAGAAAGAAACCAATATGCTGCGTTTTGTTAGTGGAGATACTCATATACTCGTGGGTACCACAGTTATTGAAGTGGGTGTTAATGTTCCCAATGCATCAGTAATGGTCATTGAAAGCGCTGAGCGTTTTGGCCTTTCGCAGTTGCACCAGCTGCGGGGCAGGGTGGGGCGTGGTGCCGAACAGAGTTATTGTATATTGCTTACTGGTAAAAAATTATCGAATGATGGTCGGGAGCGTATGAAAATACTTACGGCTACAAATGATGGTTTTCTTGTAGCAGAAAAGGATCTTGAACTGCGTGGCCCAGGTGAAATTGAAGGTACAAGACAAAGTGGGGCATTAAATTTTAAGCTGGCCAGTATTGTAAATGATAAGGCTATGCTTGAAGCTGCAAGGGCCGCAGCGGAAAAATTGCTGGAAGCTGACGCCGATATAAATATGGCTGAAAATTTGCCCATAAAAAATTACCTGTATCAGCAAAAAGGGAAAACGGGATGGAGTAAAATTGCTTAAGAATTTTCCTAATACGTTAAAGCAGGATTAAAAGATTCAGATAATTGAACGCCACCATTTATTTTTTCGTTTATAATAATTAATTTGTAAACAAATAGACCGCTTGAACCGCAATAATCAAATACTCCGTTTTATTGTTTTATTCTTTTTTATTATCTATTCACCCAAAGTGCTTTGGGCGCAAATGGAATTTGTACAAAACAAAGGGCAATGGGATGCGGCTGTTAATTTCCGTGGCGATTTTAAGACCGGCTCTTTTTTCCTTGAGAAAAAGGGATTTACTGTATTACTTCATGATACAGCTGATATAAAAAAACTTGGGGATATAGTACACGGCCATGGCATCAAACCACAGGATGGTCTCCAGGAGCAGCAGTTTGATCTTCATTCATTTGCGTATAAAGTAAATTTTTTAGGTGCTTCATTAAATGCTATCCAGGTGCCTGATAAAATGGTGCCGGGTTATAATAATTATTTTATTGGCAACGACAGGAGTAAGTGGACAGCCGATTGTAAACTTTATGAAGCAATAACCTATAAAAATATCTACCCAAATATTGATGTTCGTTATTATAGCCAGGGCGGCAGGTTAAAGTATGATTTTATTGTTTATCCAGGTGGAAATGTTTCATCCATTGCACTTAATTATATAGGAGCTACATCGCTTTCAATTAAAAATAAAGAACTGTTTGTTACTACGCCAGTAGGAGAAGTAAAAGAACTTTCACCTTATAGTTATCAAACAACTACAGGTAAAAAGCAGGAGATCAGCTGCCGCTACATTTTAAGAGATAATGTGGTTAGCTTTAAAATAGATGATTACAATCCTAATGCAACGCTGATAATAGATCCTTCAATTATATTTTCATCCTTTACAGGAAGTACGGTGGATACTTGGGGATATACAGCTACGCCCGGTCCTGATGGTAGTTTTTTTGCCGCAGGGATTGCATTTGGTACTGGATTCCCTTATTCTCCGGGTGCATATAAAACTACTTTTGGTGGAGGTGCAAGTGAAGGGGGTTTTGGAGGATATGATATTGCTATTTTTAAATTTTCGCCAAATGGGAGTAATAGGCTTTATGCAACTTATCTAGGAGGCAATGGTAATGAGCAACCACATAGTATGATTACAGATGCACAGGGAAATCTTGTTGTGGCAGGCAGGAGCAGTTCATCTAATTATCCGCATAATAATGTGGTTTTAAATCCAGGTGGATACGATATAGTAGTAACAAAGTTTAATGCGGCAGGAACCGGGCTTATCGGTTCTTACCAAATCGGCGGCAGTGCAGATGATGGCGTAAATATTAAACCAAAATATCCCACCGGAACGCCTGCGGCTAATAGCCTTCGCAGGAATTATGGCGATGATGCCCGTAGCGAAGTGATCCTGGATGCAGCAAATAATATTTACCTGGCATCAAGCACTCAATCTACTAATTTCCCGGTTACGGCAGGTGCTATACAATCCACTTTTAGAAATGGTCTGCAGGATGGAGTTATTATAAAATTCACACCCACATTATCGAGCGTTTTATTCAGCACTTTTTATGGGGGCAATGGGGATGATGCTTGTTTTGTTCTGGCTATTAGCCCAACTACCGGGAACCTTTATGTAGGCGGCGCAACCAGCAGCAACGATCTTTTAGGAAATACTTCGGGTGTTATTGGGCCAACGAATGCGGGTGGAATAGACGGTTTTGTAACTGAATTAAAAAATGATGGCTCAGCCATTATTCGCACTTCTTATTTTGGCACATCCAATATTGATTTAATTTATGGGTTAAAATTTGATCGGAAAGGATTTCCTTATATCATGGGCACCACTACTGGCAATTGGACTGTCTTTAATGCCCCTTTCAGCCAGGCAAATTCAAAACAGTTTATCAGTAAGCTTCAGCCTGATTTATCCGCTTATATTTATTCAACCATATTTGGCACCAACAGCTCGGTACCAAATATTTCACCTATTGCTTTTCTCGTAGATCGTTGCGAAAACGTATATGTGTCTGGCTGGGGTGGGGGCATTAATGTGCAGCAAGGTTATACAACTGGTAATACAACCGGCCTTTCAGAAGTAAATCCTTTACCGGGTATTCCCGCTCCTGACGGCGCCGATTTTTATTTTTTCGTTTTAGAAAAAAATTCTACCCGACAGTTGTTTGGTTCACATTTTGGCCAGTTTGGCGGTCTTGGAGATCATGTAGATGGAGGTACCAGTCGCTTTGATGAGAATGGTGTTATATACCAGGCCATTTGTGCAAATTGTGAAGGAGGCCAATCAAATTTTATATTTCCAACTACACCAGGTACATGGTCACCATCAAATCGGAGTGCAGGTTGTAATTACGCTTCTGTAAAAATTGAAATGAATTTTGCAGGAGTTGGCGCTTCCGTACTGGCCTCCATTAATGGCGTAAAAAATGATACAACAGGTTGTATTCCTTTTACAGTAAATTTCCAGGATACGCTGGCTAAAGGAAAAAAATATTATTGGGATTTTGGTGATGGAAGCCCAGTACAAATAACAACAACAGCAACCAATTCCCATCCTTATAATACTGTCGGTTATTTCAGGGTTATGCTTATTTCAGAAGATAGCAGTACCTGCAATATCAGGGATACTGCGTTTTTGAATATAAGAGCAGGAAATAATAAAGCCAACCTGGGCTTCACTTTTGCTAAGCTTCCGCCTTGCCAAAGCCTCACCATGCAGTTTACAAATACCTCTACCCCGACGTTTAGTAGTTTTGGCCCAAAAAGTTTTGTATGGGATTATGGCGATGGAACGCCCAGGGATACAGCGGGCTTAACTCCTTCAAAAATCCACGTGTACGCTGCACCAGGTACCTATAAAGTGAAGTTGCTTTTATATGATACAACGTTTTGTAATTCGCCGGATTCTATTGAAAAAACGATACGGTTAAATCCTTTAGTGAAAGCACAGTTCAATGTTCCAGCACTCGGTTGTGCCCCATTCGATGCAAAATTTGAAAATACTTCACTTGCCGGTACAGATTTTATTTGGGAATTTGGAGATGGGAATACCAGTACAGCAGTAAGCCCAATGCATACTTATTTATTGCCGGGCACTTATAAGGTGCGGTTGATTGCAAATGATACAAGTACCTGTAATAAAACGGATACTTCAGCATATTTTACTATAACTGTTGTAAGTAAACCTACGGCGAGATTCACATGGCAGCCAAATCCTCCCATAGAAAATACTCCAACAACCTTTACTAACCAATCATTGGGTGCAACAAGATACTTATGGAATTTTGGTGACGGTGAAAATTCTACTGAAACTAATCCTGTTCATCAATATAATGCTACAGGAAGATATAATGCTGAATTGATTGCATATAACGCGGCAAATTGTTCAGATACTTTTCGCCTGCCGGTGGATGTAATAATTTTACCACTGCTGGATGTGCCCAATGCATTTACTCCGGGAAGGTTTGGAGCCAATGCCATTGTTAGTGTAAAAGGATTTGGAATAGGTAAAATGATGTGGAGAATATATAACCGGTGGGGGCAGTTGATGTTTGAATCATCCACTCAAAAGGTTGGCTGGAATGGAACGTTTAAAGGAAAATTGCAGCCAATGGATGTGTATGCTTATACTTTAGATGCTGAATTTACAGATGGAACCAAACTCCGGAAAACCGGTGATATAACTTTATTGCGATGAGGATTTAAAAAAAGAGGACGGATGATGAAAATAAAAACCTTATTTTTTACTGCAATGTTTTTTGCGTGGGCTAATGCCTTTGCACAAGATCTTCATTTTTCTCAGTTCTTTAATTCGCCGTTAACTACTAATCCTGCCAATACAGGTTTTATTCCTGATGCAGACTATCGTCTTGGGGCGCATTACAGAAATCAGTGGAGTAGTATTATGTCTGTACCCTATAAAACAATGAGTGCTTTTGGAGATGCCCAGCTATTTCGGGACAGGTTGGAGAACGGTTGGCTGGGTGTGGGTGGTTTAATTTTGAGCGATGTGGCTGGCAGTGGTAGCCTTCGCTCTACGAAAGTTTATGGCTCGGTTGCCTATCACCAAATGCTTGGTTTAAGCAGCCTGCTTAGTGCAGGCTTTAACCTGGGCTATGCTAATAAAAGAATTGATCAAACCAACCTGAAATTTCCTGACCAGTTTGATGGAAAATTTTTCGATGGCAGCCGGCCATCTGAGGCAAAGAATGGATTTGTAAATAACAGTGTGAGTTATTTTGATATGCAGGTAGGATTAAACTTTGCATACTTTCCCCAGGAAAATATTTACCTTAATGCAGGCTATTCTATACACCATGTAAACAAACCAAGGGAAACATTTTTTAATGATCAAACCAATGATGGAATCATTCCTATGAGGCATATTGGTTTTGTAAATGCCATTTTAAAAGTCCATGACAAGGTTATCATCAATCCCAATATTTATTTTACAACACAGGCGAAATCTTATGAACTTACAGGTGGCCTTAATGCCAATTATAATTTATCTGAATCTGGTGAAAAACAATTGATAGTGGGCCTTTATTACCGCTACAAAGATGCTGCGATTCCTATGATTGGATTTGTACTTAATAATGTGAAATTCACATTCAGCTATGATGCTACCCTGTCCCCGGTCAACAGTTTTAATCAGTACCGTGGTGCCAGTGAATTTAATGTAATAAAAAATGGGTTTTATTCCGGCAGTTCAGACAGGCAATCGCTCTGCCCATCATTTTGATGTGAAGAATTTAAATGGCTCAATATTTTTCACGATTTTTACCTAAATAATTTTAACTGGCAAATGCAGGAATCAACTTCAAGCTATACTCAGCATCTCGATACATTCATTAATATTTTAGGCGAAGATTATGTGCATACCGATGCAGAAAATATGGAAAAATATGGCAGGGATGAAACAGAAAATTTATTGTTTCCACCAGACATTGTCATAAAGCCACGCACTGCAGAAGAGCTGAGCGAAGTAATGAAAATATGTAATGAGCATCATATACCTGTAACTGCAAGAGGTGCAGGCACGGGACTTAGCGGTGGAGCTCTACCTCAGTATGGTGGCGTGCTGGTATCGTTTGAAAGGATGAACAGCATTCTTGAAATTGATGAGAGAAACCTGCAGGTAACTACTGAACCCGGGGTGATTACAGAAGTTTTGCAAAATGCTGTTAAAGAAAAAGGGTTGTTTTATCCGCCAGATCCAAGCAGCCGGGGAAGTTGCTTTATAGGTGGCAATATTGCGGAGAACAGCGGCGGGCCAAAGGCCGTAAAGTATGGTGTGGTTAAGGATTATGTGCTAAACCTTCAGGTAGTACTCGCCAATGGAGATATTATCTGGACGGGTGCAAATGTGCTAAAAAATTCAACAGGCTATAACCTTACACAATTAATGGTAGGGAGTGAAGGAACGCTTGGCCTGGTAACAAAGATTGTATTGAAATTACTGCCTCTTCCAAAGTATGAATTGCTGATGCTGGTACCATTTAAAAATCTTGAACAGGCCGGCGCTGCAGTAAGCGCAATATTCAGGGCAGGCTTTACACCCAGTGCTTTAGAGCTGATGGAAATAGATGCTTTAAAAATTGTAAGCCGTTTTGTAGATAATTCCACCATACAAATTGATGATGATGTAGCTGCTCATCTTATTATTGAAGTAGATGGCAATCATATGGATACATTGATGCAGGAAATGGAGGCCATTGCAGCAATGCTGGAAGATTATGATTGTGGTGAAATTTTATTTGCAGATGATGCCCAACAAAAAACGGCGTTATGGATTTTGCGCCGGAGAGTGGCGGAAGCTGTTAAACTAGCTGGCTACAGCATTGAAGAAGATACAGTAGTGCCAAGAGCATCATTGCCTGCATTAATTCATGGAGTAAAAGCGCTGGGAAAGGAATTTAATTTTCATGCCGTATGTTATGGCCATGCCGGTGATGGAAACCTGCACATAAGAATAAAAAAAGATGGCAGTATCTACAGCCTTAATAATCCTGAAATTGTTCCTGCCCTTAATGCATTGTTTTTATTTGTAAAAACACTGGGAGGAACCATCAGCGGGGAACATGGCATAGGCCTGGTCCAAAAAGCTTACATGCCATTGCTTTTCCCTGATGCCAATATGCAACTGATGAAAGGGATAAAGAAAATTTTTGATCCAAATAATATTCTCAACAAAGGAAAAATTTTTGATAATTAAACAAGAAAAGCAATGAAAAAAATATGGTATTTCTTAATCCTATCCACGGTAAGTTTTAATGCATTAGCCCAGGAAAAAACTGATGAAAATGAGGATAAACCAAAGGGTTTTCAAAAGGACAAATTATTTACGGGGGGCAGTTTAAACTTGTCTTTTGGTAACCGAACCACGGCACTTGGTATTAGCCCATACTTTGGATATAGCCTTAATAAGTATATTGATGTGGCTGCATCCGTAGGCGTAAATTATACATCCCAAAGAGATCCTACAGGGTATGGGGTTGGAGATAAAATACGCCAAACTATTATTGGCCCTGGTGCTCTATTACGAATTTTCCCTGTTCACTTTTTATTTGCCCAGGCACAGTATGAGCATAATTTTATTAAATATAAATATTTGTCATCACCAAATAGCTCGTATGCAGATTATACTGCAAATATTGAAGCAAACAGTTTGTTAGTAGGAGGAGGTTATTCGCAAGGGAGAAGGGATGGTACAATGTTTTATTATCTTTCTGTACTTTGGGATGTTGCTAATAACGCAAACTCTCCTTATGTTGACGAATTGAACAGGGCTTTACCAATCTTTAGGGCTGGTATTCAAATA
This sequence comes from Ferruginibacter sp., assembly GCA_040110925.1. Taxonomy (GTDB): domain Bacteria; phylum Bacteroidota; class Bacteroidia; order Chitinophagales; family Chitinophagaceae; genus Ferruginibacter. The sequence continues at coordinate 9,942 of JBDSYV010000172.1, forward strand.
GGCCTTTTCCAGGGGAAGAGCAAGAGATAATATTTTATAAAAATGGAATCAGTTCAGAAGGTTCTTTAAGAATCGTCATTTTATCTTCTACCTGTCCATATAAAAAATTTTCTTCCTGCATTTTATGAATATGTGCAATCAGGTGATCATAAAATCCACCAGAGTTTAAGAAAAATATTTTTTTGCTGTGAATGCTCAACTGGTTCCAGGTAAGTATTTCAAATACTTCGTCAAGTGTACCAAAACCTCCGGGAAGAATAATGGCAGCATCTGCTTTTTCATAAAGCATCTGCTTTCGTAAATGCATTGATTCCACAATATGAAGTTCTTTTAAGCCTTTATGCTGGTGTTCCGATTCTGTTAATAATTTTGGAATAATACCTATAACATTGCCTTCTTTTTCAATAGCCGCATTGGCTACAGCTCCCATCAGGCCTTTATTTCCGCCGCCATATATAATGTTTATCTTTTCCTCTGCAAGCAGTTTACCCAGCACTTTGGTATGAGCTTCAAATAATGGATTATTACCGGTTTTACTACCGCAAAAAACGGCTATCGATTTTATCTGCATTTAATCTTTTGATTTTATTAAACAAAGACACAACGTTTTTTCCTATTTTCAATCTTATTTTTACTTAAATTAAATCTTATGTCCCCATACCTTTTGCTGTCATTTGTTATCGGATATTTTATATTATTACTTGTGGTTGCTTATTTCACCAGCCGCAATTCTAATAATGATTCATTTTTTATAGGCAACCGGAATTCCAACTGGATGTTGGTGGCCTTTGGTATGATAGGCACTTCTTTAAGCGGGGTAACTTTTGTAAGTGTACCTGGTAGTGTGGGCACCGGAAATTTTTTTTACTTCCAGATTGTTATCGGCTATCTCTTTGGCTATATGACCATAGCATTTGTTTTATTGCCATTGTATTATAAAATGAACCTAACCAGCATCTACACATACCTTGAAAAAAGGTTTGGTATCAATGCGCATAAAGCCGGTGCTTCTTTTTTCATATTATCAAGATCTGTAGGTGCTACCGCCAGGCTATACCTCGTTATTAATATTATGCAAATTTTTATCCTTGATAAACTTGGCATCCCGTTCATTGTAACTACGCTTGTTATTTTATTAATGATCCTTCTTTATACTTTTGAAGGAGGAGTAAAGACAATTATTTACACCGATACCCTGCAAACTACAGGTATGTTGGTAGGGCTTGTAGTTTGTATTATTGTAATTATAAAAACACTGGGAACGGATTTTTCAGGAGTGCTTGATCTAATGTCCGCTAAAGGTTATACACAGATTTTTAATACGGATGTAAAATCGGGATCCTACTTTATGAAACATATAATTGGTGGAATGTTTATAGCCATAGCTATGACAGGGCTGGACCAGGAAATGATGCAAAAAAACATTAGTGTAAAAAACCTTAAAGACTCGCAAAAAAACATGATGACATTTACTGCCGTTCTTATGGTCGTAAATTTTCTATTTCTTTTTTTAGGTGCAATCCTGTTCTTATATGCCGGGGCAAATAATATTTCCACAGCACCCGATGATCTCTTTCCAACAATTGCCCTCAGCAACCAGTTTAGCGGCACCATAGGTATTCTATTTATGATTGCATTAATATCTGCATTGTTTCCAAGTGTTGATGGCGCTATTACATCACTTACATCCTGTTTCTGTATTGATATTCTGGGCGTAAAGAAGAGCCAGTTATCAGAAAAGGAAACAAAGCGTACACGGCTTAAAGTGCATTTTAGTTTTGCAGTTTTATTCTTTTTGCTTGTGCTTGCTTTTAAGTTTATCAACGATAAATTAATTATTGATTTCATACTTAAATTTGCCGGCATTACCTATGGCCCTTTACTTGGACTTTTTGCATTTGGTATTTTAACCAAAAGAAGGCTCAAAGAAAATCTTATCTGGCCGGTTTGTATTTTGGCACCCATGCTTGCGCTCATTCTCGATATGCTCAGCAGCCCGGTATGGTATGAAAAAAAGTTGCATATAACTTTGGGTATGAACAATGTTTCAGAAAATATCTTTCATGGGTATACAATTGGCAACGAATTAATCCTGATTAACGGCCTGATTACGTTTCTCGGGTTGTTAATAATTTCTAAAAAAACCGAGAATGCAATTGTATGAATAATATAATTGACCCGAAGGCTGATGCCTATGCTCAATATTTTACATCTCCATTAGATAATGTATGTGATGCGTTATTGCAGCAAACGCTTTCAACTCATCCTCATGCAGAAATGATTAGCGGACATACACAAGGCAAACTATTAGAAATGTTAAGCCGTATGATTAGCCCAATCAAAATATTGGAAATAGGCACTTTTACAGGATTTAGTGCGTTATGTTTATCAAGAGGATTAGCGAAAGGCGGCGTTTTGCATACTATTGAATTAAGACAGCAAGATGCAGACACTGCTTTAGCATGGTTTAAAAAAGAATGTAATGATAATATTAAATGTCATGTAGGAGATGCAAAACAAATCATCCCGATGATGAATGAAACCTGGGACCTTGTATTTATTGATGCGGATAAAGTAAGTTATATTGAATATTACGAGTTAACTTTGCCGGCAATTAAACCCGGCGGCTGGATAATTGCGGACAATGTTCTTTTTCATGGAGAAGTATTGACAGAAGAAATTAAGGGAAAGAATGCCAAAGCAATTCATGCTTTTAACACATACGTGGCTGCTGATAACCGTGTGGAGCAGGTAATGCTCACAATAAGAGACGGTTTATTATTAATCAGAAAATTATAAATATAGATGAAGAAAACGTCAATCATTTTTTTCTCCTTATGCATTACCCTCATGGTAAATGCACAAAGTCTTACATCACAGCAATACATAGATACATATAAACAACTTGCCATTAGTGAACAAAAACGTATAGGTATTCCTGCATCCATTACACTTGCCCAGGGATTATTGGAAACAGAAAGTGGCAACAGCATGCTTGTAAAAAAATCGAATAACCATTTTGGAATTAAATGCAAAAGTAACTGGACGGGAGAAACTGTGTCGCATGATGACGATGCAAGTGGAGAATGTTTCAGGAAATATAATACCGCAGAAGAAAGTTATAGGGACCATAGTGAATTTTTAAAAAACAGCAGCCGCTATTCTTTCCTGTTTCATCTACAGCCCACGGATTACCAAGGTTGGGCTTATGGATTAAAAAAAGCAGGCTACGCCACTAATCCACGCTATCCGGAAATAATTATTAAACATATTGAGCAATATAACCTGCAACAATATGATAAGGTTGATGACAGGCCTGTTTTTGATGATGGCAAAGTCATCGCAGAAAATAAAGCAGAAAAAACGATAGCGATTGTTGCAGCTCCTTCTAATGAAAAATTTTTGAATCCTGTAAATGTTTCCAAAACCATGGTCAATGGATTAAAGGCAATTTTTGCATTAAAAGGAACTTCATTGCTGGCAATTGCAACAGAAAATAAAATTAATCTTAGCCGTTTATTGGAATTTAATGACTTAGTTAAAGATGGCTTGTTAAATGAAGACCAGTTTGTGTACCTGGAAAAAAAAGAAAAACAGGGTAAAATGGATTTTTATGTCACTACGGAAAATGCAAGTCTTTACGATATTTCTCAATCACTGGGCATTCAATTGCAGGAGTTGGCTAAATACAATCATTTAAGTAATGAAAGCCGCATCGCCAAAGGTTCTAAAATAGCACTTAAACCCGGGCTACAGCCTGACATCATTTCATCTGTTGCTGTTACACACACCGTAGAACCTAAAGAAGGTTTATATGCTATTGCACGTAAGTATAAAGTAAGTGTGCAGGAACTAAAACAATGGAACAGCCTGGCAGGCGAAGATATTAAACCCGGTCAGCAAATTTTAATCTCCAAATAAAAACTATGTCTGTAATACAGGTTAATGATAAAAAATTTCAACCTTATCTTTCTGTTGCTGCAATAAATAAACAGGTGAAAAGATTGGGTGAGGAGATAAACCGGGATTACCAGGGAAAGCGACCCTTGTTTATAGCAATATTAAATGGTTCATTTATGTTTGCCTCCGACCTGTTTAAAGAAATTACCATTGATGCAGAAATATGTTTTATAAAATTAGCATCGTATAAGGGTACCCGAAGCACTGGTCATGTAATTACCTCAATCGGCCTGGATGAGTCATTAAAAGGACGACATGTTATAGTCCTGGAGGATATTGTAGATACAGGAAAAACGCTTAATGAATTCCTGCCACAGTTAAGAGACCAGCAGCCTGAAACGCTTAAGATTGCAGCATTACTACACAAGCCGGATGCATTGGTTCACCCACTCAAAATTGATTACCTTGGTTTTAATGTGCCCAATAAATTTTTGTTGGGATTTGGTCTTGATTATGATGGATTGGGTAGAAACCTGAAAGAAATATACCAATTAGTAGATGACTAAGGGCAACAAAAAACAGGCATTCATGGTCTTATCGAAAGAAATGAGTATTTTACCCTATTGTAATTTCCTTTGAAGAAGCTTGTCATATATATTCTTTTTATTTTCTGTGCACACAAAGTTGCAGGGCAATACTATCTGAGGGGCGAAGTAAAAGATGAAAAAAATCTACCGCTTCAGAATGTTAGAATATTTGTTCACTCCTCCCGCACAATCTTTTATTCAGGGGCTTATGGCAGTTTTGGTTTTACTGTTTTGCCATTATATGATTCGCTTACAGTCAGCTTGGATGGTTTTGAAACCCGCTCATTTGGCATAAAAGCAAATGACTGGCAAAACATCATTCTAAAAACCACTACCACTCACCAGAGCAGAAATAAACCCCGCCTCATTTCGGTTACTACTGATGTAAAACAAGACAATCGCTTCAGTTGGTTTATAAACAGTGAAACCTATTTTCAATTAGTGGAGAATGAAGAAGTAAATGCTGTTAAATTTCCCAATACCAGTTTTTCACTTAATGTAAATAAAGCTTCTTATAGCAATGTTCGTCGGTTTTTAAATATGAAAAGTACGGTGCCTCCCGATGCAGTCAGGATTGAAGAGATGGTCAACTATTTTAACCTGCATTACCGGGAACCGGAAAAGGGCAAGGTATTTAATATTGAATCTCAATTAACTTCCTGCCCCTGGAATATGGAGCGGCAATTATTATTTTTAAATGTAAGTGCCCGCAAACTTTCTTTAGATAAAATACCACCTGGTAACTTTGTTTTTCTAATAGATGTTTCAGGTAGTATGGATTTACCAAACAGGCTGCCGCTGCTCAAAGCGGCATTCCAGTTATTTATAAAAAACCTGAGAGATATTGATACCGTTTCAATTGTTACTTATGGAGGTAATGTTTCCGTATGGATGCAGCCAACTTCCGGAATCGAAAAAGAAAAAATAAGCAAAGCTATAGAAGAATTGACTGCTGCCGGAGATACACCCGGTGAATCTGCAATAAGAACAGCATATAAGATTGCAGAAAGTACTTTTATTGTGGGTGGAAACAACAGGGTAATTCTTGCCACTGATGGAGACTTTAATGTAGGTGAAACTTCTGAAAAAGCATTAGATGAACTCATATCAAAACAAAGACAGACAGGTATTTACCTTACCTGCCTGGGCGTAGGAATGGGAAATTATAAAGATTCTAAATTACAGGTACTTGCCAGGAAGGGTAATGGTAACTATGCCTACCTGGATGATATAAAAGAAGCAGAAAAAGTTCTTGTAAAAGAGATAACTCAAACACTTTATGCTGTAGCAGACAATGTTTATATGAACGTGGTCTTTAATCCTTCTATGGTAAAATCATACCGGCTTATTGGTTTTGATAATAAACGTGAAATTTTTACTGATGCTGAAAGTGAAATGGAAGGCAGTGAAATTGGCAGTGGTAACAGCACGCTTGCCATCTTTGAAATAATACCTACACAGCAAAATATTACGCTTATCAAAACTAGCCTCAATGAAAATATAGCAACACTAAGCCTCAAATTTCATTCATGTAATGATACAATGCCATATACGGTTCAGCAACCTGTTTATCAAAATTATCAGTCTATAGATTCTGTTGACAGGGACTTTAAATTTGCAGCTGCTGTTAGTTTTTTTGGTTTGAAAATCAAGCAGTCCAAATATATTCCCTTAAGAGATTGGAAAGAAATTAACGCCTTTGCACAAACCGCCGCAGATAAAAACAATTATTTGCAAAACGAGTTTTTGCAATTGATTACGAAGGCAGAAAAAATTTACAGCGTTAAAAAAAAGAAGCGTAGATAAGATCCTAAGCTTAGTTAACTCTTTTGCATAA
>JBDSYV010000173.1:0-8217 GCA_040110925.1 Ferruginibacter sp.
GTACAGTTGTTTTTATAGGTGGGCTGTAAACTGAAGTTTTCTTAATAGTGGTTGCTGAGTTTGTGCTATCATTAATGGTGCCTGGTGCTGCATTATTTATGGTAGTCTTATTATCTACATTATTAGAAGTAGAGGCTGAAGCAGGTATTGTTTTGCGGCTACAGCCAAACAATAAAATTGAAAAGGAAAAAAGTGCCAGCATTTTTTTTTGCATGAACTCTGTTTTTGTACCCTTTGCAAAGATTATGCTTAATTAAATATTGTAGCCAACAATATTTAATATTAACAGCTAATATGGAGAGAGCCATTAAGTACATTAAAAAAACTTCTACTGAGTTTTGCTTTGCAAAAAACTGTAGAAGTTTTAAAAAATTGATCAAACTTTTTACACTTGTTGGTTTTTCAGGCATTGCATTTTTTTACTTCTGAGGGGGTGCTCATATTGTAAAAATAACTTTATCCTGGTTTCAGTGTAATGGTTTTTCGCCATCGTCGCTCCTGGGAGCATAGGCATTTTAGGATTTGGGTTTTATTGGTTTTTCAATGGATCCGATGCTATCGGATTGGATCTTTGGTTTTTGCTATCATTGCTTTTTAAGGCATAAGCAGGATATTGGTTTTGTTTCTTTGGTTTTATATAGGATTTCAGAAATAGGCTTTTTAAAAGATCTTGGTTTTAATATTGGCACTAAAGGAAAAAATTAGAAGTTGACTGATATTGAATTTTACGGCATTCTTTGTCAGGATATTGGAACTACTTAAGGCTTCTTCAGGATTTTTGGATAATGATTGATATTTAATCTCTATCAATCAACTTCTGACACAAAGATGGGAACTCTACATCTCCAATACAAGAGCGGTTTTGCCTTTTTTTAAGTATGGAGAAATTACAGGTAAACATCTGCATACTGGGTAAATTAACTCCGCCGTAAAGGAAAGATTACTATAGTATAAATACTTGAAGTGTTTTCAAAAAATATAAAAAAAACTGCATTTGCCATTGGCAAATGCAGTACTGTAGAGCATTACAACCTTATCGTAATTTAACTTCTTTTTTACCGCGACAGGTTTTGAATGATGTCATATTTGGTAACAATATAATATTGGCCACTTTCATCCTTGCTGAGCACGGCACCATTTTCTTTATTAATAAAACTACTCAAACGCTGAACAGGAGTATCAAAAGCAACCTCAGGATAAGGTTTTTCCATTACAGAACTTACCGTAGCTTCTTTTAGATCCGGGTTACTGAGAATTTTGTTAAACAAACCGTTCTCAGATATAGAACCTGCATTTTTCTCAGCGTCCAAAACGGGTATGTTTTCAATTTCATATTTTTTCATCAACTCAATAGCTTCCATTACTGTTTGCTCAGGCCTGATGGTAATTAGCTTTTTATCACCTCTTGCACTGATAATATCCTTAAAACTACTCACATCCAGAAAGCCCCTTTCTATCATCCACTGGTCATTATAAATTTTGCCAACGTAGCGGCTGCCATGATCGTGAAATATACATACAACTACATCATCTTTTTTTAATTGGGCCTTTAGCTGAAAAACCCCTTGCAGGCAACTTCCGGCGCTATAGCCACAAAACAAACCTTCCTCTTTGGCTATTCTCCTGGCCATTACCGCACCATCCTTGTCTGTTACTTTTGTAAATTCATCTATAACAGTCATATCATAATTTTCTGGGACAAAATCTTCTCCAAAACCTTCGCTGATATAAGGATATACTTCTTTCTGATCGAGTTCTCCGGTATCAAAATACTTTTTTAGCAGAGATCCATAACTATCTACAGCCCATATTTTTATGTTTGGATTTTTTTCTTTCAGGTATTGGCCAGTGCCTACAATTGTACCCCCAGTTCCTGTAGCTACTACGAGGTGGGTTATTTTTCCTTCTGTCTGTTCCCATATTTCCGGACCTGTTTGTTCATAGTGGGCTTGCCGGTTGGCAAGGTTGTCATATTGATTCACGTACCACGAGTTTGGGACTTCTGTTGCCAGTCGTTTGGATACTGAGTAATAGGAGCGGGGATCTTCAGGTTCTACATTAGTAGGGCAAACAATTACTTCTGCTCCTACTGCTTTTAAAATATCGGCTTTTTCCTTGGATTGTTTGTCAGTAGTAGTAAAAATGCATTTATAACCTTTAATACATGCAGCCAATGCTAGACCCATCCCTGTATTTCCACTTGTACCTTCTATGATTGTGCCGCCTGGTTTTATTTTTCCTTCCTGCTCGGCTACTTCCAGCATTTTTAAAGCCATGCGGTCTTTAATAGAATTACCCGGGTTAAAATATTCCACTTTTGCCAATACAGTGCAAGGCAGGTTTTTTGTAATACTGTTTAATTGAATCAGTGGAGTGTTTCCGATAGTTTCCAATACATTATTAAGCCACATATTTATAGATTTATTTAAGGCGGCAAAGTTAATGATTTAAAAAGGCCGCTTATTAAACGATAAGGCGACTTAGAAAAAAATCTACATCATTCTGATAGTGTAAACTACTTTTTCAAACTCAAAACAAACTTAGTTTTACTTCAGAAACCAAGATATCCCGTTTAAGAACAATTTCCTGGAAAAACCACAAACCAATATCCTAAAAAAAGATCCAACCTCAAAGCCACGGCAATTGCCCGGCAAGATTTTAATAAGAGGCTTTCTCAAAAGGGGAAGCCTTTTTTATTTGCTGACTTTCAAAAGCTCCAAGGCTTTTTTAACGTAATTATCATCCACGTTTATAGCTTCATAATATCCTTCATTCCTAAACACCTGCCGGGCTATCGAAGTTTTAAGTGAATTGTATAAAAACTTTTTTTCCGCCTCTGTAATGCCAGAGAGGTTTATAGAATCCTTTGCTGCAAGGGATTCAAAAAATTTCCAGTTATCTTCAGTTATCTTAAATGATCTTACATAATCCACAGGCGTTTTATACAAATCAGTAAAACTGCTGTTGCTGATAATATATTTATAACCAAAATTACCCAGCAAGCCTTTTGTATATAGCCTGGCGGTTATAGCGCCAATCCTTCCTGTATCTCCATCTACATTATAATCCGGGGTTATTCCTCCACCACCATATAGTTTTTTCCCGGCAGGTGAAGTGAAACGATTCATGCTATCGCTCCTTAATGAATCAGTATACCCGGTAGCGAACCTCCGTGATATTTCATCATAATATTCTTTTCCTCCGTGAGCATAAGATCGCTGAATACTTCTTCCTAAAGGTGTGTAATACCTGGCTATGGTAAGCCTTAGAGCACTTTTATCGCTTAAATCATATTGCTCTTGTACGAGGCCCTTTCCAAAACTGCGCCGGCCCACAATGGTTGCTCTGTCCCAGTCCTGCAATGCTCCCATTAGAATCTCGCTAGCACTTGCAGAGCCTTCATCTGCAAGTATAACCAATGCTCCTTTTTCAAATTGCCCCAGCCGCCTACAGCGGTATTCTTTTTTCTTTACATGTTTTCCTTCAGTATAAGTAACGAGTTTATCTCCATCAAGAAATTCGTCTGCTATTTCTACAGCTTCATCTAAAACACCACCTCCATTTCCCCGCAGGTCAAGTATGAGTTTTATCAGTCCTTTCTTTTTTAAATCTGTCAGGCTTACCATAAATTCCCGGTAGGTTTGGGTTGTAAACTTGTTCAACCTTAGGTATCCTGTAATACTATCCAGCATATAAGATGCATCAACACTGCTTACTGGAATGATGCCTCTTTTTACCGTGATTGATACTATCTTATTGCCTCTGAGAATACGAAGATTTACTTCACTGCCCAGCGGTCCTCTTAAAAGGCGGCGAATATTTTCTGTTTTTACCTTATTTCCAGAAAGGATGCTGTCACCAGCTTTAAGAATTTTATCGCCTGTTTTTAATCCTGCGATATAAGAAGGCCCATCTTTCAATACATTGATTACATGAAGGCTGTCATCAAAAACATTAAATTCAATACCTATTCCATAAAAACTACCCTGAATATCTTCATTAACATCAGCCAGCTCTTCAGCAGGTATATAAGTGCTGTGAGGATCTAATTTCCCCAGCAATGCTTCTATTGCCGGGCCAGCAAGTGTATCAAGGTTAACATCATCCACATACCTGTTTTTAATGAGGTCCATTATTTCCTGCAAGGGCCGGCGTTTTTCCATGAAGAAAAAACTTTTTCCTTGAATGCCATCCCGCATTTTATAACCCAGGTACATACCAGCAATCATTGTTATGCTTAGCAACAGAGGAAGCCAAATCTTCAATCGTTTATTTTCCATTCGTAAAATTTATACTCAACTACTTTTAACTGAACTTAGGTTTTATGCAAAAGTTTGGCTGCGAAGGTAATTTTTTGTTTTAAAGGATATATTTTTTAGGACTAATTTCACGTATTGTTTTTACCTTGATGCCTAAAACTGACCGGATAGATGAATGAAATATTAATCACAGACAGTGGCTCCACTAAGGCTGAGTGGTGTTTGATAAGCGGCAACAAGAAAAAACATGTCATCACGCAGGGGCTAAGTCCATATTTTTTATCTGCAGACCAGATTGCGAAAATTCTACAGGAGGAATTGCTCCCTAAAATTAAAAAATCATTGCCCAGGCAGGTATTTTTTTATGGCACTGGTTGCAGCAGCCTGGCCAATGTAAAAATTGTAAAACAAGCACTTCAAACGGTGTTTGAGGAAGCTGAAATATCGGTTGACCATGATTTAATGGGTGCTGCAAGAGCTTTATGTGGAAATGAAAAAGGAATAGCATGCATCCTGGGAACAGGTTCAAACTCCTGTTATTATAATGGCAAAAAGATATTGAAAAACAGCCCTGGCCTTGGATATGTGCTTGGAGATGAAGGAAGTGGTGCTTATCTTGGCAAAAAAATTATACAGTATTTTCTTTACAATACTTTTGATGCAGATTTGATGGACAGGTTCAATGCAAAATTTAATACTACTTCGGCAGAAATTCTGGATGCAGTTTATAAAAAGCCTTTGCCCAATAGGTACCTTGCAAGTTTTGCCGTTTTTCTTTCAGAAAACCGTGGGCATTACATGGTAGAAAATATCCTGGAAGATGGCATTAATGATTTTTTCTTTAACCATATTTATAAATACCGCGAAAGCTGGAGCCTGCCTATACATTTTACAGGAAGTATAGCATATGTTTTTAAAGATGTTTTAAATGATTTGTGCAACTCATATCAGCTGCAGCTTGGGCAAGTTATAAAGAACCCAATGGAGGGCCTAATTAAATTTCATAAACAAAATACCTGATTAAAAAACTATGGCGTTTGAAAAAATAACAGAATCAGATTCTAACTATCGGCACCTGGATAAAATGACGATTAACCAATTGCTGTTGAATATTAATGAAGAGGATAAAAAAGTGCCTGAAATTATAAGCAGCGTAATTCCACAAATTGAATTACTTGTTCATGCCATTGTAGATAAAATGCTGATGGGTGGCCGGCTTTTCTATATTGGGGCCGGTACAAGTGGCAGGTTGGGAATAGTGGATGCCAGCGAGTGTCCACCTACTTTTGGTGTGCCATACAATCTTGTTATTGGGATAATTGCCGGCGGAAATAAAGCCATTACAGAAGCTGTTGAATTTGCGGAAGATGATACTGAACAAGGATGGCGGGATCTGCAACAGTATAATGTAAATTCAGAAGATGTGGTTATTGGAATTGCTGCCAGTGGAACCACGCCATACGTTATTAAGGCCCTGGAAAAATGCCGGGAAAACGGCATTATAACAGGAAGTATATCATGCAACCCTGAAGCACCGATTAGTACAGCTGCCGATTTTCCAATTGAAGTTGTAGTAGGACCTGAATTTGTTACCGGTAGTACCCGAATGAAAAGTGGCACTGCACAAAAACTTGTTTTAAACATGATTTCAACTACTGTAATGATACAACTGGGCAGGGTGGAGGATAATAAAATGGTGAATATGCAGCTTACTAATGATAAACTGGTGGACAGGGGAGTTAAGATGCTTATGAATCACCTGAAGGTTACAGATTATGAGCTGGCCAAAAAATTGCTAATGAGCCATGGTACTGTAAAAAAGGCTATTGAAAATTACCAGTCATAAAAATTTCCCTTTGCGTAAAATAAATTGTAGTAAATTAGTTTTCTATTTCTTCACTTAATATCTTACTTATGAACATTAAACATTTACTCTCAGCAATTCTCCTTGGCTCATCCATTTCGGCTGTTGCTCAAAACAGCAATGTAGCTTATGCTATAACAGGCGACGGCAACAGGGATTATTTATGGATGAATATTCGCCAGGTAGATCTTGGTAATGGCCAGGTAGGCAATACCATTTTTCAACGCAGCAATACAGCATTTACGCTTACTGACGTAAAATCAAAAGCTATTGTAACCCAGGCTGCAACTACTAATGGAAATATTTTTTCTGACAGGAATTATCCAACAACAAGTTTTGTAGCAGCAGCAGCAGTTGATAACCGCAGCAATCGTTTGTTTTTTACGCCAATGCGTATGAATGAATTACGATGGTTAAACCTGGATATAAAAAATGAAACGCCATCATTCTTTACTTTACAAAGCGATGTGCTAAAGTTTGGTGATGTAAATGATGAGGCAAATCATATTACCCGCATGGTGATTGCAGGCGATGGCAATGGTTATGCAGTAACAAATGATGGTAACCATCTTATTAAATTTACAACTGCCAGAACGCCTGTTATAACTGACCTTGGTAACCTGGTTGATGCTGAAAAGAATCCTGTGTCTGTGCACAATAAATGTACAAGCTGGGGTGGCGATATGATAGCAGATGCATACGGCAAGCTGTATATTATTTCCGCTGCACACCAGGTTTTTGTTTTGGATATCAATAGCCGCATAGCTACTCATGCTGGTACAATAACTGGCTTGCCGGCCGGATATACAACTAACGGTGCTGCCGTAAATGCTGATGGCAAAATTGTTGTGAGCAGTGCAAATAGTTTTGAAGGGTATTTTCAATGCAGTTTAGATAATTTAGCTGCAGTAAAAATTGAAGGTTCAGATATAAAATACAATGCTTCAGATTTGGCTAATGGGAATTTATTGTTCCAAAAAGAAGCAGATGCCGCCAGGCAAAATGCTTTTGCATCAGCAATACCTGTAACAAGAGATATTCCACAGGGTGATAATAGAATTTTCCCTAACCCTGTAACAGATAATGTTTTTAATATTTTGTTTGAAAACAGGAAAGAAGGAAATTATACTATTGTACTTACTGACCTTGCAGGAAGAACAATTCAAAGTAAGCTGGTAAATATTTCAAAAGGTACACAAACGCAATCCATGAAACTTTCTGGCAAACCGTCAAAAGGCATGTATATGGTAAAAGTGCTTGATGAACAAAAACAAGTTGTATTTACCGAAAGACTGGTAATACAGTAAAAATATTTTTTAGGGTTAATAAGTCGGAGGCTGCCATAACGGTAGCCTCTTTTTTTTGTTGGGTTCGAATTGTAGATTCTTACATTTTAATACTCATTATTAAGCATTTATATTTATATTGAGCATAATTCTACATACTGCTCTCTGTACATAAGAAAACCCTTGCCATCCAATATGGCTGAGAAACCATTCCTTTTAAACCCATACACTTTATGGTTAAAGATGCATTAAGAATAGCCGAGCTTGAAAAATTATTAGCAGAGAAAACTGCTGAGTTAATTCAACAGGGAGAAGAACTTTCTGTAATTAGCAGCGTACAGGAAGCATTAGCAAAGGAAATGGATATGCAATCTATATATGACCTGGTGGGAAATAAAATACAGGAACTTTTTGATGCTCAGGCTGTCGTAATTGCCACTCTTAACCAAGAAACCGGCAATGAAAATTTTCATTACACAATTGAAAATGGAGAACGGTTTTATCTACAGCCAAGACCGTTTGATAAATTACGGCAACAGCTTATTCAAAGCAGGATAAAAATTGTAATCAATACAAAAGAAGAAGCACTGGGCTGGTTTGGAGGAGAAGTATTACCGGGAACAAAAAGAATGCATTCAGGTGTTTTTGTTCCCTTGATGACTGGCGAAAAAGTAACCAGTTATATCAGTTTGCAAAATGTAGAAAAAGAATTTGCTTTTAGTGATTCAGAAATTCGTCTTTTAGAAACGCTGGCCAACAGCATGAGTTCGGCACTGCAAAACGCACGCCTGCTCAAAGAAACGGAACA
>JBDSYV010000174.1:0-5419 GCA_040110925.1 Ferruginibacter sp.
AAATCAAATAATTACTGCAAAAATATAGGCCGGCGTTTAGTTTAGGATTTTAAGTTATCACCATTAGTTAAAATCTTATTGATAGGTAATGACCAATGCCGGATAACTGTTGACTGTGAACTTTTTACTTATTTGTCATCCTTATCACCGGCACTATCATCTCTTCAAGGCTTATGCCACCATGCTGAAAAGTATTGCGGTAATAGTTTACAAAATGATTGTAATTATTGGGATAACATAAGAACAGATCTCCCTTGGCAAAAATAAAACTGCTGTTTACATTCGGAACAGGGAGGCCAGCCTCCCGTGGGTCCCGAAAGGCTAATACATCTTTTGGCTCGTAGTTAAGGTTGCGGCCATGCTTATAACGAAGGTTGGCGGTGGTTTGCTTGTCTCCAATAACCTTTACGGGTGTTTTTACTCTTGTGGTTCCATGGTCGGTGGCAACAATGAGGTTCAATTTTTTTTCAGAAATTTTCTTTAATGCTTGGTGCAGTGGGCTATGTTCAAACCAGCTTTTGGTAAGGCTACGGTAACTGGTTTCATCACTGGCTAGTTCTTTAAGTACTTCCATTTCGGTACGGGCATGGCTTAGCATATCTACAAAATTGTACACAATTACGTTAATATCATTCTGCAACATGTTGTGAATATTATCTACCATCTTCTGGCCATCATGATTATTGGTAATTTTAGTGTAGGAATATTTCAAATCCCCCTTGCCCAACCGCTTCAATTGTGCTTTTAGAAATTCTTCTTCATACAGGTTTTTGCCTCCTTCTTCATCATCATTTTTCCATTGCTGTGAAAATTGTTTTTCTATATCAATGGGCAACATGCCAGCAAAAATGGCATTGCGGGCATATTGTGTTGCCGTGGGTAGAATGGAATAAAAAGTTTCCTCCTCATGTATGCAAAAACTTTCTGCAAACATGGGTTGAATGGTTTTCCATTGGTCGTAACGAAGATTATCAATCAGCACAAAAAATAAAGGCGTTCCTTTTTCAAGATGAGGAAACACTTTAAATTTCATAAGATTATGGCTCATGATTGGACTATCAGCAGATTTTGGCGAAACCCATGATGCATAGTTTTTAGAGATGAATTTAAAAAACTCAGTATTGGCTTCCTGCTTTTGTGTTTGAAAAACTTCCTGCATTTCCGGGCTGTCACTTTTTTTCATTTCCAGCTCCCAGTACACTAATTTTTTATACAGGTCCATCCATTCGGTATAATCAGGATTATCATTTAGAGCCATAAACAGGCTTCGGAATTCCTGCTGGTAAGCTGATGTTGTTTTTTCCGCAACAAGCCTTTTATTATCAATTATTTTTTTAAGGCTAAGCCATACCTGGTTTGGGTTTACGGGCTTAATCAGGTAATCACTTATCTGGCTGCCAATTGCTTCGTCCATTATATTTTCCGCTTCATTTTTTGTAATCAATACCACGGGCAGGTTACTGTTTATTTCTTTTATCTGCTGCAATGTTTGCAGGCCCGTAATACCCGGCATAGATTCATCCATCAATACTACATCTACAATATTGTCTTTTACATATTCCACCGCATCAAACCCATTTGTTTTAGTGGCTACCTCGTAACCTTTATTTTCCAAAAACATTATCTGCGATTTAAGACTGTCTATTTCATCATCTACCCAAAGTATTTTAGCTACGTTCATATTTTAATTTTAATTGAAAGATTTAAGATAGGTTAATCCCCGGAGGTTTAAGGAGCTGGTTACTACAAATTTAATTTTTTAAAAAGATGCTTAGTAGCTTTGCTCCACTTTGTAATTCTTTTAACATATAAGAAACGGACCACAGACCACAGACAACGGACAACAGACCACAGTCCACGGTCATCTGTCCACTGTCAACTGAACACTTGCAATTAAAATCCTCCTACTTACATTTGCTTATGTCTTTTCACAAAATTATTAATGACCCGGTGTATGGTTTTATTACTATTGATGATGAATTAATCAATGACATTATTGCCCATCCCTACTACCAAAGATTGCGCAGGATAAATCAGATGGCAATGGCATACCTTGTTTACCCGGGCGCAGTGCATACAAGGCTTCATCATTCACTCGGAGCTTATCACCTCATGCGTTCTGCTTTGCAGGAACTGTGTTTTAAAGGAATAGAGATAACTAAAGAGGAGCAACAGGCAGCAAAGATTGCCATTCTTCTACATGATATTGGCCATGGCCCTTACTCGCATGCACTGGAGCATGTGCTGGCAGAAGGTATGCATCATGAAAGCATTTCACTGCTTATCATTAAAGAATTAAATGAAATTTTCGAAGGCAGGCTGCAGATGGCACTTGATATATTTACCAATCATTACCCAAAAAAATATTTACATCAATTGGTTAGTGGGCAATTAGATGTGGATAGAATGGATTATCTCACCAGGGATAGTTTTTTCACAGGTGTAAATGAAGGCGTGATTGGTTATGACCGTATTTTAAAAATGCTTACGGTTCATAATGGTATGTTGATGGTAGAAGAAAAAGGAATTTTTTCTATTGAAAAGTTTTTGGTAGCAAGGCGGCTCATGTATTGGCAGGTGTACCTACACAAAACAGTACTGAGTGCAGAACAGATGTTGCAACGCATCATTAAAAGAGCAAAATTAGTTGGCGCTATCTGCCAGGAACCTTTGAACAGCTTCATCTCACAACCTTTACAAAACATTAGCCTGCAACAGTTTTGTGCCATTGATGACTACGATGTATTGATGGCCATAAAAAGCTGGTGCAACCACCCGGACAGAGTTCTATCTTATTTATGCAATGGCATTATAAACCGACATTTATTAAAAGTGAAATATTTTAATGAACCCGTTAATGATGATTTACTTGAACAACGACTGCAGGAAACAATGCAAAACCATAATTTTAGCAGAGATGAAGCTGTATGGTTGGCATTTACAGGACTGGCAAGCAGTAGCACATATAATTTTGAAAATGAACATATTCAGATTCTTTTTAAAGATGGCTCAGTAAAAGACATTTCTGAAGTGGACAATGCCTTAATAAATGAAAATCTTAAAGGCACGGTTGAAAAATATTACATTTGTTACCTTAGATAGCAACAAGCTATTAGCCATAAGCTTCAAGTAATTAATCCGCTAAAAGCTAAAGGCTTAAAGCTTAAAATTTTATTATGCAATTCAGCGCAGCGCAAATAGCACAGATAATAGGAGGTAAGGTGGAAGGTAATCCAGAAATAGGCGTAACTTCTTTTGGTAAAATCGAAGAAGCTAAAGCCGGTCAATTGGCTTTCCTGGCTAATCCGAAATATGAAGATTATCTATACAAAACAAAGGCTTCCATCATTATTGTAAATGAATCTTTGCAACTAAAGCATGAGGTTGAAGTAACGCTGGTAAGAGTTCCGGATGCTTATAGCGCATTTGCTGTTCTACTGGACCAGTATCAGAAAATACAAAAACAACAACTCACAGGCATTCAGCAACCTGTTTATGTGGATGCTACTGCAAAACTGGGTGACCAGATTTTCCTGGGTGCGTTTGCATACATCAGTAAAAATGTGATTATTTCTGATGGCGCAAAGATTTTTCCAAATGCATACATTGGAGATAATGTCATCATCGGTAAAAACAGTATTATTCATGCAGGAGTAAAAATTTATCACGACTGTGTAGTAGGCAATAACGTCATAATACATGCCGGAACTGTGATTGGCAGCGATGGATTTGGGTTTGCTCCCCAAAAAGACGGTAGTTTTAAAAAAGTGCCGCAGATAGGAAATGTGGTGATTGAAGATGGCGTTGAGATAGGTGCAAATGCAGCGATAGACAGGGCAACCATAGGTAGTACATTAATAAAATCGGGCGCTAAATTAGATAACCTGTTACAGATTGCACATAATGTAGAGGTTGGCCATAACACAGTGATTGCCGCACAATGCGGCGTTAGCGGCAGCACTAAAATTGGTGATAATGTAATGATTGGTGGCCAGGCAGGTATTGTTGGTCATATACAAATAGCAGATGGTAGTAAAATAAATGGTCAATCCGGCGTAAGTAAATCCATAAAAATTCCAGGTACTGCAGTTACTGG
The DNA here is from genome assembly GCA_040110925.1 of Ferruginibacter sp. GTDB lineage: Bacteria > Bacteroidota > Bacteroidia > Chitinophagales > Chitinophagaceae > Ferruginibacter. The sequence goes on from JBDSYV010000174.1 coordinate 4,097, forward strand.
CTCCCCTGCATTTGATTATACTTCTGCCTTGCGAAGCCAGGCCTTAATGCGCAATCTACCACAGCTGGAAAAGAGAATACAGGAACTAGAGACTATCATTCAGCAACTTTTGGTAATTAAATAGCCTTTTTCGGGTGCCTTCCAAATTGTCGCAGCAGCAAATGGTTTGTGGAGACACAAACCATGGCCCAGCTTCGGTCAGTGTCTCACTGACCGAAATCAGGAGCGACAATTTGGAATACACCTGCTTTTTCTCATACACATCACTGCTACAAAAAATCAAATATCTTTGCGCAAATTTGAAAATAGCCGCATGGATAAAAATTTTAACTCAGATAAGCAGCATACACTTGGCGCAGCTATAAATATCTCTGGTACGGGCCTTCATACGGGTATTAATGTAGATATGACCCTGAAACCAGCCAACCCCGGTTTTGGCTTCCAGTTTCAAAGAACAGACTTAATAGGTACAGCAGCTATAAAGGCTGATTGTGATTTGGTAACCGATACTTCAAGGGGAACTACACTGGAAAAAGACACTGTGAAAGTAAGCACAGTGGAACATGTACTGGCGGCTCTGGTGGGTTCAGGCGTAGATAATTGCCTTATTGAAATCAATGGTCCTGAAATTCCTATAATTGATGGCAGCAGCCACCCTTTTATTGAAATAATAGAGAAAGCTGGTGTGGTAGAGCAGGATGCTGCTAAGGCATGGTACACCATTGATACCAATATTTCTTTTTATGATGAAAAGAAAAGAGTAGAAATGACAGCGTTGCCAGCTGCCAACTATGAAATTACTACCCTCATAGATTTCAACAGCCCTGTGCTGGGTACCCAACATGCTACTTTAAAAAGCATGAAAGATTTTAATACAGAAATAGGGCCCTGCCGCACTTTTTGTTTTTTACACGAACTGGAAATGCTGATCGATAATAACCTTATTAAAGGTGGCGACATCAATAATGCAATTGTAGTGGTGGATAAACCGGTTACGCCTGAGGAAATGGGCCGGCTGGCAAAAGCTTTTGGGCGCACCAAGGTGGAAGTAAAAAGCGAAGGATACCTGAACAACCTGGAACTGCGTTTTCCTAATGAACCTGCAAGACATAAGCTCCTTGATGTGGTAGGAGATCTGGCTTTAATTGGATTTCCGATTAAAGCACATATCATTGCTAACAGACCCGGGCATAGCAGCAATGTGGAATTTGCAAAAAAAATAAAACAATACATCAAAAAGAATAAACACACAAAGGACATCCCGGTTTATAATCCTAACCAGGCCCCAGTTTATACACAACAACAAATTGAAAAAACCTTACC
>JBDSYV010000175.1:0-7270 GCA_040110925.1 Ferruginibacter sp.
TGAAGAGGATAGCCGTAATCCGCAATACTTTCACAGTGTAAGAGGGGTAGGCTATAAGTTTACAGAATAAGATGATGCTGTAGTGAAGTGTTTATAGATTGAATAATTTCCTGGGCCCGGGAATACACTTCATTCATTTTTTCATTTCTTTCAAAAGGAGTATATAGCATCCATTCAATATCCTGTAGCAGTTGTTGCAATTGCAAAATGGTGCTGTTATCAATCCCTGATTTATCCATTGCATTGATTATTTTCCTGCTGTTTATTTCAGGTTCACTTACTGAAAATTTTGCAGCGAGAAATGCTTTAAGTTCTTTGTTCAGCAGTGCATAAAATTCAAAACATGCTTCGCTATTAAGGCAAGCCTCCGTTTTTTCCAATGGATTCATTTGGTTATATTTTGCATTCGAAATAAATGCATTCATCTCTTCAGATACATTTTCCACTTGCATTTTCGCTGCTTGTTTTAACCGGGTTCTTCTTTTGGTAAACCAAATAATGAGTCCAAAAGCAATAAGCCCCGTCATTGCAGCTATGAGTAGTTTTACCTTTAACCAGTTGGTTGCGGGCAGGGGTTCATTACCTGTTTGCAAGCCCGGTCCAGCAAAATATTTTGTCATATTACCCTTTAAAATTTTTAAAGGAATTGCTTTTGTTGTGATGGTTTTATATGTTTCAGTTCCGGGATTAAAAAAGCTAAAACTAACAGGGGGAATGGTATAATCTCCAGGCGACCGGGCAGAAAAACTATATTCAAAAATTTTATTGCCACGCAATGGCACTGAAGTAGTACTGTATTTATCATTAACCGCCGGCTCAAACCCATCAATGCCAGATGGCCAATTAATTTCAGGAGCATTTATAAGCTGCAAATTACCAGCGCCGCTGATGATAATATATAATTTACCGGTTTCGTCCGTGCTGAAGGATGTTTTATCTGTTTTTTTATCTATCGAAAATTCACCTACAGCACCAGTAAAATTTGCCGGCTTACCCGCTTCTGGTAAAGGTTTTACTTCTATGCTAATGGGTTTACTGTTTAGTGTTACGGTTTGATTTACAGTTTCCCCCTGGGGCATTAAAAAATTGTCAAACAAATTTCCCCTGGCGCCTTGCTGCTGTAAACTTTCTTCCTTTATAAACTGCAGGTTGTTTTCCAGTGAAGCAGATTCCAATTCTATTTTGCCCGCCTGCAAAGGATACAATTGTGCTTTGCGAATGGTGTAAACATTGTATTCTTTACCGTTTAAATTTTCCTGGGTAAACCCGGTAACAGATGGTTGTTGTAAATCAATAACGGAGAACCCATTAAAGCTGGGATTTTTAGTAAGCTTGCTATCACTTTTTAACCGTGTGTATAATTTATATGCCGCAACAATTGGTTCTCCCACATAACAACTGGTTTTATCTGTTACCAGTCTCATCTGCATATTCTTATTTATCTTCTCTACAATGTTTTCATTTTTATGAAGGATATAATCATTGTAATTATTACTGCTGCGCTCCTCCACAAAGGGACTAGCTCCTGCAAATGGACTTGTATTGTTATTAGCCTGTGCGATATTATTTCCTGAGCTGGCATTCTTTACTGTGAGTGTTATAGGAGAACTGTTTAATTTCTTGCCGTTAACTACCGCCGAAGCCGTTCCTATTTCAATGGTACCAGTCTGCAATGGTTGTAAAACAAAACTTAATGAAATATATTGCTTTACCACACCATTGATATTGCTCATGCCGCTTTCCTGGTTGGGCCCGCTGATTATCCTGAACTTTTTGAGAGAGGGTGGCAGGATACTTTGAATGTCCGATGCATTGTCAATTGTTAACTTTAATGTTGCGTAATCGTCTTTATTTATTTTCGTGGGAGAAATACTGGAATGAAAACTTACCTGTGCTAACGCCAGAAGGCTTATCAAAGTAAAACTTAGTGAAACAATTATTTTTTTAAGCCCTGGTTTCATACAATTACATCATAAAGGCAAATTTAAATCATCTATTGCGGGGCAGCGTTATATAAAGCTTAAATGAATTTAATAATCTGTTAATTAAGGTCTCCTAACTGTGGTCTAATGATAATATCTTCCACAACAGCCTGAGGACTTAGTTGAGACGCTGCATAAAGCATATCCCCAATGTCATTTGATTCCATAATACGCCCATTACTGTTATCAAAATCTCCCCAGCTATCGGTAAATACTGCTCCAGGATAAACCCCTGTTACTTTTATACCATGCGGTTTTAATTCGTTTCGCAAATTCTGGCTGAAACCATGCAAAGCATATTTACTAATGCTGTAACCTCCACCTCCCCGGTAGGCATGCAATGAAGCAATAGAACATATATTAAAAATATGACCGGCTCCCCTTGAAATCATTACAGGTAAAAGCTTTCTGGTTACATTATAGGCACTGTAAAGATTAGTATTAATCTGTATTTCAAGGTTGCCATCTGGTTCATCCATTACATTGCCGGGAAGATAATAACCTGCGTTATTGACAAGGATATCCGGTGTTGCAAAACCCATTACCCAATCTGCAAATGCAATAGCTTCTTCTTTAATAGAGAGATCTGCAGCCTTAACATGAATAATCACACCGGGAGATTTTAAGGAAATTTCCTCCGCTGCTTTTTCCAACATAACAAGATTACGGGAGCATAAAAACAAGTTGTTGCCCGGCAGAGCAAATTTTTCTGCTATCGCCTTTCCAATGCCTTTGCTCGCCCCTGTTATTACAATGTTCATCTCTTTTAATTTTATGATAACTTTGCTCATTGTAAAATTAGTAATACCAGTTCACAATCTTTGTCATCCACATGCCCGCATACAAACATATTTTTTTCGACCTTGATCATACACTTTGGGATTTTGATAAAAATGCAGCAATAGCTTTAGAAGAAGTTTTTAATGCATATGACCTTAATAAAAAGATCCCCGGAGGATTTGATTTATTTTATAAAACTTACCTGGTTCATAACGGCCTGCTTTGGGACCGGTATCACAAAGGATTTATAAGTGCAGATGACCTGAAATGGAAACGTATGTGGCGCACACTTCTCGATTTTAAAATTGCAGATGAACCACTTGCCAAAAATATGAGCCAGTTATTTTTAGAAATATTGCCCACCAAAAAAGAGCTTTTCCCGCATACACACGAAGTGCTGAAATACCTTATTGACAAAGGTTACAAGCTTCACCTTATCACCAATGGTTTTGAAAAAACGCAATGGAGTAAAATAAAAAACAGCGGCCTGGATAAATATTTTGTGGAAGTAATTACTTCTGAAGGCAGCAACAGCGTAAAGCCAAAAAAAGAAATTTTTGAATATGCCTTATTGAAATCCAACGCAAGCCTGGCAGAAAGCATCATGATTGGCGACAATGCAGATGCGGATATCCAGGGCGCAATCAATGCGGGGATGGATTGTATTTTTGTAAATCATATACAGGCAGAGGAATTGACTTGCTGCACCTATAACATCACTCACCTGCAGCAACTGGAAGATATATTCTAAAAAAAAGCCCCCGCAATTGCAGAGGCAGAATTTCTTTTAAAGAAGCAATTACAATTTTACTGTTTTCTCAACTTTGTCTTTGCAGCAGCTTTTGGTAGTTTTAGTGCAGCAGGATTTTCCTTTAGCACATTTTTTCTTGTTACCCTTGCCACCTTCGGCAAATGAAATACCAGTAACCATTAAAGCAGCCGTAGTGAGGATGAATAATTTTTTCATAACCTAAATTTAATTTTAATGCGAAGTAAAAATACATTTTTAATGGCTGAAAGGAAATAGATGCTGTTAAATAAAAACTAATAAGTGGCAATGACAGTTACGCCACCTTTAACAACTTCATTCAGGGTTACTTTTAATTCAGTACCTATTGGCAATAATAAATCTACACGACTACCAAATTTGATAAAACCCATTTCATCGCCCTGCTTTACTAATTGGCCTACTTCAAGATAATTGACGATCCGCTTGGCAACTGCACCTGCAATTTGTTTTACAAGTATCTCATTAGCCGCATTATATTTAACAACCACAGAATGCCGTTCATTTTCCGTAGAAGATTTTGGGTTCCAGGCTACAAGGTATTTTCCTTTATGGTATTTATTATAAACAACCTCACCATCCACAGGGTTGCGGTTTACATGCACATTTGCAGGACTCATGAAAATAGAAACCTGCAGCCTTTTATCATTAAAATATTCATCATCCACCATTTCTTCAATCACTACCACCTTACCATCTGCAGGAGCAATTATTTTACCATGGCCTACCGTTAATGTTCTTGTAGGTATCCTGAAAAATGAAATAATGAATAAACTAAAAACCAGTGTGACGACAAATACAGCTATACAGAGCCAAAGTAAACTTGCACCAAAAAACCAGAACATAAACATATTCACCGCAGCGAAAATCAATGTGGTGATTGCAATTGATTTATATCCTTCCTTATGTATTGTCATGTCTTAAAAAAAAATTGAACCCGCCAGTCATTAGGCAGCCAGCAAATGTACAAACAAAAGATAACCTACATGAAAAGGATAGTGTATAGCCATACAAATGGTGTTGCAACCAGTAAGGAATCAAACCTGTCAAGGAAGCCTCCATGACCGGGCATAAAGCTTCCGCTGTCTTTAATATTGGCCATTCGTTTCAATTTGCTTTCCAGTAAATCTCCAAGGGTGCCAAATACTGCGCATATTGCCGAAATAAAAATCCAGTGGTGTAGTGCAATATGTCTTGTTTGCGGTAAAAGGCATCCGAGAAGCGAAATCGTTATCACACAAAGTATGGCACCGCCAATAGTTCCCTCCCAGGTTTTTTTTGGAGATATTTTAGAAAAGGGCGTTTTGCCTATGAATGAACCAACTATATATGCCATGGTATCATTTATCCAGATGGAAAAAATAATAGCGAGTGGAAGAATTGGAGAATATAATAATTCACCATCAATATCAATAGCACTCGTATTAAGCCTCGTTCCCAAATCCAGTAACATCCATATAGGCATAACAATGTATAGCAGGAATAGTGGCAGGTAATAAATATATTTTTCCGCCTCTATTTTACGGATAATTTTTACGAACTCATAAATGCAGCCTACCATAATGAAAAGGAAGAGGATAATAAAAGTCCATGCATTGATTAACAACCCCGCCAGCATCACTACAACAAATATGAGTGCTGTTAATGCTCTTGTCTTTAATGTTTGGAGATGTAATGCCAAGATTAAAAATTTTTATCAGCTATAGATCCAAATGGATTGGCTTGTTCTAATAATAATGTTTCTCTTGTTTCTATACGCATCCTGTTTTCTACAGAGGCTTTATTTAGCATCCTGAATAAAAATATAATAACAGCCAAAGCAAGGAGGCCCCAGGCCCAGTGTATGGATGGATCCAGTTTACTCACATCAACTTTTTCATGCTTCATGCCGAGGTAAAATAATTGTATTACAGCAATTAGGTTATTTAGAAAATGAGCTACAATGTTTATCCAGATGTTTTTTGTGCGGTAATACATCATGCCCAGTACAAAACCAAGTACTGCCCTGCTCAGGAAAAGATAAATGGAAAAATGTATGATACTAAAAACAATAGACGTAACGATAATGGCTGCCATAGGGTTTCTCCACCAACGAACGAGTACATTCTGCATTGCTCCACGAAAAAATACTTCTTCAAAAAAAGCAGGAAAGAATGCCATAATGATGATAGCCATCAAAAACTCAGGCCAGCTTTTCAGGTTGCTTAAAGCCATTACCTGCTCATTATATGCTTCTTCAAGTTTTTTAGCGGTGGTATTTAAATCAGGAAAATGAGCGATGATGTTTTTACTAATATCGGCAAGTGGTGCTGCAAGAATATTGGCAATAAACATGATTAAAAATCCAAACAATATTTGCTTTGCATTGATGTACTTGTTGAAGCCCAACCACCATAGGTTTTTTCCATGAACAACAAAAGCATACAGCAAGGCCGGCAAACAAAATAAAAAAAACGTGCCGAGCACCTGCGAAAGCCTGGCCATAAAAATATTTTTAGGATCCATCATTGCTTTCATTAAGACATCTCCCATTTTCGTCAATGGCGTTCCCTCGGGTACCATCTGCATGCCAATGGCTAATTGCACGCCAGCGGCTAGAAGAAATCCCAGGCCAAGAAATAAAATCAAAATACCCAATTGCCCCAATGGGCTGAAGCCTTTAACAGAATTGTATTGCATAGCCTGTTTATTAAATGTAAATTTGCAGCCGCAATATACAAAATGCTATGCCTCAGATAGGAACCATACAATTACCAGAATTTCCGCTACTGCTTGCGCCAATGGAAGATGTGAGCGATCCGCCCTTCCGTGCTGTGTGCAAAGACAATGGTGCTGACCTTATGTACAGCGAGTTTATCAGCAGTGAAGGCCTGATAAGGGATGCTATGAAAAGCAGGCAAAAGCTTGATTTCAGTGAAGAAGAAAGGCCATTTGGCATACAGATTTTTGGCGGAGATGAAGATGCTATGGCTATGAGTGCACGCATTTGCGAAACAGTAAACCCTGATTTGGTTGACATTAATTTTGGTTGCCCTGTTAAAAAAGTGGTGAACAAAGGAGCTGGCGCAGGCGTATTGAAAGATATTCCGCTGATGGTGCGGCTAACAGAAGCTGTTATTAAGGGCACAACGCTTCCGGTTACCATTAAAACAAGACTTGGCTGGGATGATAATACAAGGAACATTGAGGAAGTGGCGGAACGTATGCAGGATATTGGCGTGAAAGCCATCGCTATTCATGGCCGCACCCGGTGCCAGTTGTACAAAGGCGAAGCAGACTGGACCCTGATTGGAAAAGTAAAAAACAACCCCCGCATACATATACCGGTTTTTGGTAATGGCGATATTGATAGCCCGCAAAAAGCATTGGAGTATAAGAACCGTTATGGCATTGATGGCATCATGATAGGCCGTGCTGCTATTGGATATCCATGGATATTCAGAGAAATAAAACATTTTATGGCCACTGGTGAAATATTGCCATCACCAACATTAGATGAGCGTATTGCTGTTTGCAAAAAACATCTGCATAAATCAGTAGAATGGAAAGGCGCAATAGTAGGTATCAATGAAATGAGGCGGCATTATACCAATTACCTGAAAGGATTGCCAGGCATTAAAGAATATCGTTATAAACTTGTAACACTTACTTCACCAGAAGACGTGTTTGAAGTATTAGAAGATATCAGCCGGCATTATGAAGGCTATAATTTTGAAAGGAC
>JBDSYV010000176.1:0-6440 GCA_040110925.1 Ferruginibacter sp.
AACACTGAAGATAGTAACCATGGTGTATGCCGGCCTGGTAAACAAAAATATTGTTGCAGGTTTGCAGGCAAATTCCTGCAATGCAATTGGATTAACGGGGGCTGATGCTGGAATAATAACGGCACACAAGCGGATGCATTCTTCTGTTGACTATGGATTTGCAGGAGATATTGATGCGATAGGAAATGAGATGATCGCCTATTTTTTAAATGGTAATCTTACACCTGTAATTGCACCTATAACCCATGATGCCATGGGGCAGCTTTTGAATACTAATGCGGATACTATTGCACAGTCGCTGGCAACAGCAATGGCAAAAAAATATAAAGTAGTTTTATTGTATTGTTTTGAAAAGAAAGGGGTTTTAATGGATATTTCGGATGAAGACTCTGTAGTAAATAAAATAACAGCATCATTATTTGATGAAATGAAAAAAAAAGAATTGATATCTGCTGGTATGATCCCCAAATTAGACAATGCTTTTGTTGCCATACATGAAGGTGTACATAAAGTAGTTATTGGGGATGCAGCAGAAATCACGAAATTAATTGAAGGCAGCGCCGGTACAAGTATTGTTCATGATTAAAACTAAGGACCATAATTTAATTGCAGATGCTATTGTCCTACTGGAAACCCTTATCAGTATTCCCTCACCCAGCAGGCATGAAGACAAAACAGCAGATGCCATACAGGTTTTTTTTCAGCAGAGAAAAATAGCTGTAAGGCGAAACCAAAACAATATCTGGTGCAGCAATAAATACTTTGATGCAACTTTACCAACCTTACTTTTAAACTCCCATCACGATACCGTTGCTCCAAATACACAGTATAAAAGCAATCCATACCAGCCCTTAAAAAAAGATGAAAAATTGTTTGGCCTGGGCAGTACGGATGCCGGCGCATCGCTTGTATGCTTACTTACTGCATTTTTAAAATATTATAATGCTGAAAACCTTCCGTATAATATCGTTTTTGCTGCTACTGCAGAGGAAGAAATAAGTGGCTTAAACGGCATCAGTGCATTGTTTAATATAGAAGAATTTAAAAACTATTTTATGCATAGCGCTAGTGTTGCTATCATTGGAGAACCAACAGAACTGGAACTTGCCATTGCTGAAAAAGGCCTGCTGGTACTGGATTGTACGGTTCATGGCAAGCCGGGCCATGCCGCAAGAAATGATGGAGACAATGCCATTTACAAAGCCATGAAAGCTATTGAATGGTTCAGGAATTATAAGTTTGAAAAATGTTCTACCTGGCTGGGAGATGTGAAGATGACAGTTACATCTATTAACACAGAAAATAAAACACATAATATTATCCCGGCCACCTGCAGCTTTGTTGCCGATATCAGGGTAACAGATGTATATAGCCACGAAGAGATTTTACAAGCCATAAAAGAAAATATCGAAGCAGACATCGAACCAAGGAGTATGCGTTTACGTTCTTCTTCTATCCCCGAAGATCATCCACTCGTATTGGCAGGTTTATCGCTTGATAAAAAATGTTATGGATCGCCCACATCATCAGATAAAGGGCTTATACCTTTGCCTGCAGTTAAATGCGGCCCGGGCAGTAGTGTGCAAAGCCATAGTGCCGATGAATTTATTTTAATAAAAGATATAGAAGATGGCATTCAATTTTATAATAATTTATTAAAAGCTTTTTTTAAAATTTAGGTATAACAATGTAAAGTAAATTCTGCCTATTAATTTGTTCATGTTCTGGAAACAATAAATTAGCAATATTATTAATTGACGATTAAGCCAGAAGCTTGTCAGTTAAGCTTTAAAAATGAGTTATCATTAAGATGTTTCACCAAGTTGTTTTCTGAACCAGGAACAGGGATGCAACAGTAACGGAAACTTTATTTGCTTTAGATATTTTAAATTGAACCCCTTTCGTGGTTGTACCCAATAGTTGCTTTAATCTCAGAATTGCATTCAGGGTTATTCACCTTAAAGCCCTTCGGGCTTCTAAGCAAATCAAATTATTAAATTGCCATGAATTCCTTAAGAGCAACCATTTTATTTTCTGTAAATTTGATATATGAAGACATGGACAATCGAAATACCAGATTCATTGGAAATGAGCGAAAAAGATGCAAAAACTTTTCTCGCAGCTAAGTTATATGAGAATGGTTCTTTATCATTGGGCCAGGCCGCAGCATTAGCAGGATATTCAAAACGTCTTTTTATAGAAATTCTTGGTAATTACAACGTTTCCATTTTTAGCATCGGTGAAGCTGATTTAAAAAAAGATATATTGAATGCAAAAAATTATAGTCTCTGATACAAGCTGTTTAATTCTGCTGGATAAAATCGGGGAACTAAATTTATTGAATAAATTATTCGGAAGAATTATTACGACAATAGAGGTGGCAAATGAATTTGGAAAGCCTCTGCCAGCATGGATCATCATCCAACAAGCAACCAATAAAGATTTTCAGGCTCTCATGGAATCTAAAATAGATAAGGGTGAAGCGAGTGCAATAGCTCTGGCTGTGGAACTGCCAGGATGTGTGCTAATAATTGATGAAATTAAAGGCAGAAGAATTGCAGAAACTTTAGGACTGAATATAACTGGAACCATAGGTATTTTGATCCAGGCTAAAAATGCGGGTCTTGATATTTCATTGAAATCAATTCTTGAAAAAATCAAAGAAACCAATTTTTGGATTTCAGAAAATCTTGAACAGTTAATTAGAAATGAAATAACTGAATAAATATAAATTACCTCATCAATCACTTCTTATTTTTTAATGAAACTCTGGCAAAAAGATATTGACGTAAATATAGCTGTGGAAAAATTCACAGTTGGTAATGATCGCATTTTTGATACATTACTCGCACCCTTTGATGTGCTGGGAAATATTGCCCATGCAACCATGCTTGCCAAAGTGGGTTTGTTGACGGAAGCAGAAAAAAATGACCTGGTTGCCGAACTGAAAAATATTTACAAGACCGTATCTGAAGAAGGATTTCAATTAAGGGATGACATGGAAGACATTCACTCACAAGTGGAGTTTATGCTCACAGAAAAATTGGGCGATACGGGCAAGAAGATACATGCAGCCCGCAGCCGTAATGACCAGGTGCTGGTGGATATAAAACTGTATTTGCGCAGCAATATTGAAGCACTGGTAAAAGATGTGGAAAGCCTGTTCCAACTCTTCCAGCAAAAAAGCGAAGCATATAAAGATCATTTATTGCCGGGCTATACACATTTACAAATGGCCATGCCCTCTTCTTTCGGATTATGGTTTGGTGCCTATGCAGAAAGTCTGGTAGATGATGTGCTGAGCCTTCAGCATGCTTATCGCATCATCAATAAAAATCCCCTTGGTAGTGCTGCTGGATATGGTTCATCTTTCCCAATAGATCGCTCTCTTACAACATCCTTACTCGGGTTTGAAACCATGAACTATAATGTGGTAAATGCACAGATGGGCAGGGGTAAAGCAGAACGCATCACCGCACAAGCAATGGCAAATCTTGCAGATACACTCTCGAAGATGAGTATGGATGCTACGCTTTACCTGAACCAGCAATTCAATTTTATTTCTTTTCCGCCGGAACTTACCACAGGTAGCAGCATCATGCCGCACAAAAAAAATCCGGATGTATTTGAGCTCATTAGGGCTCATTGCAATCGTATAAAAGCATTGCCTAACGAGATAACTATGCTTACCAGCAACCTGCCGTCGGGTTACCACCGTGACCTGCAATTATTGAAAGAGCAATTATTCCCTGCCTTTGAAACGTTACAGAATTGTATCAATATGATGATGCTGATGATGCAACATATCAGCATAAAAGAAAATATCCTTGCTGACGATAAGTATATTTTTTTATTTAGCGTAGAAGAGGTAAATAAATTAGTGATAGAAGGGATGCCTTTCAGGGATGCATATAAAAAAGTGGGTGCAGATATAGCCTCAGGTAATTTCAAACCCAATGCTATCCTGCATCATACACATGAAGGCGCTATTCATAACCTGCAGACTGAGGCTATTGCTGCATTGATGCAATCAGCCATTAGCAGTTTTAATTTTAGCATTGCTGATAAGGCTTTGCAAGATTTATTAGCGTAAATTGCCCCTTATATTATTTATTTTTTAAACATTATTTCATTCCAAACCTCAAAATAGATTTATCTCAAACCTAAACTTGAGAGTTTCGGCTCCCTCTTTATTGGAGAGGGTTGGGGTGAGTTCAACAAGTTCAGATGCCAGAAGGACAAAAAAAACGCATTGCCATTTTTGGCTCCACGGGTAGCATAGGCACGCAGGCACTCGATGTTTTACGTGCACATAGCGACATTATGCAGGTGGAAATTCTCACTGCACAAACCAACGATGAATTATTGATAAAGCAGGCACTGGAGTTCAATCCTAATGCAGTAGTAATTGGTGATGAAAAAAAATATGAAACCGTAAAAACGGCATTATCTTCCACCAATGTAAAAGTTTTTACTGGTGAGGCAGCGCTGGAAGAAGTAGCTGAGTTTGAAAGTTATGATTTAATGATTGCTGCGATAGTAGGTTTTGCAGGGTTGAAGCCCACACTAAAAGCGATAGAGAAAGGAAAAGTTATTGCATTGGCCAATAAAGAAACGCTTGTAGTTGCAGGCGATATAGTTATGAAAAAAGCCGTGGAAAACAGGGCGCCAATCATCCCAGTTGATAGTGAACATTCAGCCATTTTTCAATGCCTGGTAGGCGAGGCAAGAAACCCGATAGAAAAAATTATTCTCACGGCAAGTGGTGGTCCTTTCCTGGGCAAAAAACCAAACTTCCTCGTTAATGTAAAACGTGATCACGCATTGCAGCACCCTAACTGGAACATGGGTGCTAAGATTACGATTGACTCTGCAACCCTTATGAATAAAGGCCTGGAGATGATTGAAGCCAAATGGTTATTCAACCTGCAGCCATCACAAATAGAAGTGGTCATTCACCAGCAAAGCGTCATTCACAGCATGGTTCAGTTTGAAGATGGCAGTATTAAAGCACAAATGGGATTACCCGATATGAAACTGCCCATTCAATATGCCATTGGTTTTCCACAGCGTTTACAAAACAATTTTCCAAGGTTGAATTTGCGCAAGTATCCCAACCTCAGTTTTGAAGAGCCCGATTACAAAACCTTTCGCAACCTCGGCCTTTGTATAGAAGCCCTAAAAGCCGGTGGTAACAAGGCTTGTGTGCTTAATGCCGCCAATGAAATTGCCGTATGGGCATTTCTAAAAAATCGTATTGGTTTTTTAGACATCACTGCAGTGGTGGAAAAAACTATGGAAAAAATTGCCTTTATAGAAAAGCCAACATTGGATGAATATTTTGAAAGCGATGGAGAGGCACGTAACTTCGCCGCTTCATTGATGAAATTGTAAATAATTTGAAAATTTATCAATTCGAAAATTTGAAAATGAAAAACAAGAACCTGTATTATTTAATTTAACCAGCATAAAATCATAAAGCATCATGGTTGTGTCACTCACTTGTACCGCATACCATCAATCAACTATTAAAATTGATTTGAAAAAATTTAGTAACTGGAAACCCATTTTCAAATTTCACATTTTTAAATTTTCACATTCAAATAATTATGGATTTACTTGTTATCAACTGGCCTAGTGTAGGATTAAAAGCAGCACAATTATTATTATCACTTTCTATATTAGTTGTACTTCATGAGTTCGGGCATTATATTACAGCAAAATGGTTTAAGTGCAGGGTTGAAAAATTTTACCTTTTCTTCGATCCATGGTTTTCACTTTTCAAGAAAAAAATTGGTGAAACAGTTTACGGCATAGGATGGCTGCCTCTCGGTGGCTATGTAAAAATTGCCGGCATGGTAGATGAAAGCATGGACAAAGAGCAAATGAACCAGCCTCCTCAGCCATGGGAATTTCGCAGCAAACCAGCCTGGCAGCGATTGATAATTATGCTTGGTGGCGTTACTGTAAATATCATCCTTGCATTTTTAATTTATGCGATGATCCTGATGGTGTGGGGCGAAAAGAAAGTGCCAGCCAATAGTCTTAAATATGGCATCGCCTATAACGATCCCATCTTTGCTGACCTGGGATTTAAAAATGGCGATAAAATTCTTGCTATTGATAAAAAACCCGTTGATGATTACACCACTATTTTAAAAAACCTGATTGTTGTTGACAGCAGTGTAACCATTGAAAGAGAAGGGAAAATTATGGATTTGAAAATGCCAGTTGATCTTATTGGCAAACTGGTAGAAAAGAAAAAACAATCTGAGGGCCCCATGATAAGTCCACGTGTTCCTATTTTGGTTATGCAGGTAGATGATACCAGTAATGCATACAAAGCCGGGCTCCGTAATGGCGACCAGATTGTAGGTATTGATAGTGCTAATACAGAATTTTACGACCAGTTTACGGCAGCATTATCTACCCGGAAAATA
>JBDSYV010000177.1:0-10632 GCA_040110925.1 Ferruginibacter sp.
GGATAATTAAAAATTGGATGTGGGAAATTTCAGAGGATGTTGGTAGGTAGGTTGTGTAAGCAGGCATAAACATACAATTAAGTATCCAGTTTTACAAGCATCCTGGCTGTTGTCTTACGTTTAAAAGTAAAACTAGCTAGCTATCCTTTATAAACCATTAGTATTCAGTATCAAAATTGACAGAAATATTTTATCTCTTTTTTATTTAATTTTTCCCCATCAGTCTTTATCAACCTGTAAACTGTAGGTAATTGGTCGAAAAATTTGCCCGGCTGGGATTTTTTCAATTAAAAATGATAACAATCATGGAAACTGCTAACCCACATTATCAGTTGCAAGTAAGCGTGTACTTAGTTTTGATTTTTTAAGCAAGACATGATTATAGAAAAAGAACTTTTATTAAAATACAATGTGCCTGTTCCCCGGTATACGAGTTATCCGACTGTGCCATATTGGGATGAAACAATAGATAACCGGGCATGGAAAGAAAACATCAGTAAACAGTTTATCACTCATAACCACGAAGGTATCAGCCTGTACATTCACCTTCCATTCTGTGAAAAACTTTGTACTTACTGTGGCTGTAATAAAAAAATCACTACTAACCATAGTGTAGAGGATGAATATATCGATGCCGTTTTAAATGAATGGAGCCAATATAAAAAGTTGATGCATGGGGTGCCACTTATTAAAGAATTACATCTTGGAGGAGGAACACCAACATTTTTTTCATCTAAAAATCTTTCCCGGCTTATAAATGGAATTCTTGCAGGTTGTAATGTGCATCCTCAAAATGAATTCAGCTTCGAGGGCCACCCCAATAATACAACTGAAGAACATTTGCAAACTTTGTATAACCTTGGTTTCAGAAGGGTAAGTTTTGGTGTACAGGATAACGATCCCGAAGTACAGCGTGTTATCAACCGCATTCAGCCCATTGAGAATGTAATAGCTGTAACAGAAGCTGCGAGAAAAATCGGGTACAAATCAGTGAATTTTGATTTGATATATGGACTGCCCCTACAAAATATCAACAGCATTGAAAAAACTATTTTGCAATGTATAGATATTAAACCTGACAGGATTGCATTTTACAGCTATGCACATGTTCCCTGGACAAGCCGGGGGCAACGATTATTTGATGAGCATGATTTGCCATCAGCAGCTGAAAAAATAAGTTTATACCAGTTGGGTAAAAAATTATTGATGGGACATGGTTACCAGGATATTGGCATGGATCATTTTGCTATGCCTGAGGATGATCTGAATATTGCACGGAGACAGGGCAGACTTCACCGCAATTTTATGGGATACACTACAAGCAAGAATTCAATCCTCATTGGCCTTGGTGTATCTGCCATAAGCGATACAGGCAACGCTTTTGCTCAAAATACCAAATCACTTTCAGAATATTACAGGGCAATCAATAAAAATAATGCTGCCACAAGGAAAGGATATTTTTTAACCGAAGAAGATATACGTTTCCGCAGTTACATTCTCAATGTAAGTTGTAATTTCCAAACGCATTTTGATTCTGTTGATTTTCAATTATTATTACAATATTCTTTCCCGATGTTATGTGTCCTTGAAGAAGACGGATTAATTAAATGGAACAAGGAAATGGTAACTGTAACTATGAAAGGCAGACATTTTTTGCGCAATATCTGCAGCGCTTTTGACATGAAGCTCTTACAACATCAAACCTCAGGCAGCCTCATGTTCAGCCAGGCTATTTAAAGTATTGTTTTTTAAGCAGCCAATAAACATAATAAAAATACCTGTAAATAATATTACAGCGGCCACCATTAACAGCTCATTGATGTTAGGAATGCTATTGTATGTTAATGCTGTTACCCCCTGCAGCATCAGTAATAATTCGTTAATGATGATGCCTGCTACAAAAATAAAAATTCCCGTTAATAGAAGTCTTGAAATTGCTATTAAATTGAAAGAAATAATGTAACCGATTATAAAAATACTGGTTACTGCAAGTAAAACAAGATGTAAGTAACCTATAATAATGGGCCGGAAACTATAGGATAACTGGCTGAGTGAAGGATGAATGGAACCAGATTGGAGCAGCAGTTTAATTGTAAATGCTATTGCAGAAAGTAGTAAAAGTATTTTGCCATATTTTGAAAAATCATGGCTGATGAATGCCCTGGTTTGAAAAAATACTTTAAGCATCAACAGCCATCCAATCAATTGGGCAATAACGGCGGCAATAATAAAATAATAAATGATGCGTGGAAATGGCATCCAGAGTGCCGATAAAAAATAAGCGGGCACACAGGCAAAGCAAAAAAGCTGGAAAGCTATTTTTAATTTTTTTGCAACAACATCAATTATTTCCAGTCGGGATACCAGCAATCCCATACCTGCAAAAAAGAACCAGCCATTATATTGAAAATGTAAAAAGAAATAAATGAGGCCAAGGTACCAGTGCTGCTGCATCATTTTATTTGCCATCATAAAGGCCAGGCCAAATGCACCAAGTGATGATATAACACTAAATACCAATGATGCCTTAAACCATTTATTGCTTACCAGTTTTTTATTCATCCTGTTTAAGTCCTTCCAGTAATAAACAGCAAATACATATGAAACGAAAATAGATAAGGTAGAAAAACTAATGGAAAAAAAGGCATAGCCCTGTATCATGAAACTAATCAGCATACCATAGGCGGTAATTAAATTCGCATACAATAGCCAGCGGTATTTCTTTAAAATCTGTTCTCCCTGCTTCATGCTCAGATGGTGAACAAGTAATAACATCAAAACCTGAGTAATCCAGCCAGCAAATGCAAAATGCGAATGACTGTGCAGAATATGTTTTTGTTCTATAAAAGGAAGGTAAAATGCGATTTTGTACCGCATAATTATACCGAGGAACGAAACCAACAATAAATTAAAAATCGAAATGGTAAGCCATTTTCGTAAAAAGAACTTCATTATTTTTTTTCCAAATGAATAACAAACAAAGTTAATTCAGTATGACTTCAATCATATTATTACAAAACACCTTGCCTTTTGTAATAACCAGGTCTCCTTTATCATGCATAGAACGAATAGTTCTGATCACTGTTTCCACTCGTAGGCCAGTCATATCTGCTATTTGCTGCCGGGTAAGATTTAATTGATTGCAATCGCCGCAAAAGTTTTTATTTTCAGATTTAAACTGGTTTAAAACCGTTGCAATCATCTTTTCTGGACAATGAGATGCAAAGGATTGTATAATTGCCAGTTTAAATCTTAGCCTTTTAGCTAACAATTTTGTAAATGAAAAATGGATATCAGAATTATCTTTCAGTAAATCGAGAAATATAGGTTTATGCAGCCTGATCAAAATACTATCCTCTTCTGCAATCGCACTTGCAGCATAGGGCTCATTATCAAATAATGGTAATTCGCCAAAAGACTCACCAGGCTCTATTATGTAGTGAATACACTCTTTGCCCAGGTTGTCGGTATTTATCCATCTTACTTTTCCTGATACAAGTTGATAATAAAATGAACATAAATTTCCTTCGGTAAATATGGTTTCACCGGCTCCCAGTTTTTTGTAGGCTGCTCCCCATGCGAGTAATAAATCAATATCAATCATAGATGAATAATTGCTCATTTGAAGAAAGACCAAATCTATTGCAGAGATGAATGTCGAGTAATGATAAAAGTTAAGTCCCGATATGATTTAAATCATGTTTGCTATTAGGTAAAAGCTCAGGCTGGATAGTTAATTAAGTTATATGACACAAACGCCGTACCCCCTTTATAAATTTTACAGCATTATGATTATACGCATAAAACGAAAAAATTATCAGGGCTAATGTTGTATCATCAAATTTCACTTATCACTCAAATAAATTTTTATGAAACAATTGTTTGCAATTTTCCTGTTATTGGCTTCTCTTTCTTCCTGTGGCGATAACAAAAGTTATGATACGGATGGGACCGGTAATAAAGCTGTAAGTACCAACCCACCTGAAAAAGATGTGTCAGATAAAAATCCTTCTTATGATCCGCATAGAGGTGAAGGAAAATTTTCAAAAGTGGAATTGGGTTCATCGTTAGATGCAGCAATGGCTGATAATGGCAGTAAAATTTATGCTGTTAAATGCGGTGGATGTCACAAACTTACTGATGAAAAACTGGTAGGCCCGGGATGGACAGGTGTTACCAGCCGCCACGCTCCCGAGTGGATCATGAATTTTATTACCAATACGGATGAAATGATAAACAAGGATCCCAAAATGCAGGCACAGCTTGAAATATGTCTTGTGAGAATGCCAAATCAAAACCTTGCAGATGAAGATGCAAGAAGCCTCCTTGAATTTATGCGCAAAATGATGGCGTAAAATAACCCGGGTAGCAAGTTGTGAGGTATGAGGCCTGGGTCTTAACGCTTTCCACTTGCCACCTAATACCAATTCTAATATTCATCTAAATAAACTAATAATGCAACTAAACAACAAAACAATCGGCATGGGAGTTCTTGCATTTGTGCTGTGTATAAGTGCCTGTAAACCAAAGAATGCAGGCTCTGCAGTAAGCGGTGATGCCGCTTCTAAAACCTATGTGGCTCCTGGCAAATACGACGAATTTTACAATTTTGTTTCTGGCGGATTCAGTGGCCAACTGGCTGTATATGGCTTGCCCAGTGGAAGATTGCTAAGGGTAATCCCGGTTTTTTCTGTTGACCCGGAAAAGGGTTGGGGATATAGTGAAGAAACAAAACCCATGTTAAATACTTCACATGGCCAGGTTCCCTGGGATGATCTGCATCACGTAGCTATGTCGCAAACAAATGGGGAAATTGATGGCCGTTGGGTATTTGTCAATGGTAACAATACTCCACGTGTTGCCCGTATTGACCTTACAACTTTTCGTACAACGGAAATTATTGAACTGCCAAATAGTGGAGGCAATCACTCTTCTCCATTCCTTACCGAAAATTCTGAGTATTTAGTTGCAGGCACAAGGTTTAGTATTCCGCCAGATGATAAGAATGGGGATGTACCTATAAATACTTACAAACAAAATTTTAAAGGTACCATCAGCTTTGTAAGTATAGATCAAACCAATGGTAATATGGATATTGCATTTCAGTTGCAGTGCCCTGGTGTAAATTTTGACCTGAGCCATGCAGGGAAAGGAAAATCGCATGGATGGTTTTTCTTTAGTTGCTACAATACTGAGCAGGCCAATACCCTGCTGGAAGTGAATGCATCTAAGCGTGATAAAGATTTCATCATGGCAGTAAACTGGAAGAAAGCAGAAGAACTGATTAAAGCTGGAAAAGGCCGTAAGCAAGCGGTAAAATATGCCAGCAACCGTTTTGATGAAAGTACACATACGGCAACATCTACCATAAAAACAGAAGTAACTGTTATAGATGTAAAGGATTTTCCTGAATTGGTTTATTTTATTCCTTGCCCTAAATCTCCCCATGGTTGTGATGTGGACCCAACCGGGGAATACATAGTAGGTAGCGGAAAATTAGCTGCATTAATTCCAGTATTTAGTTTTGATAAAATTCAAAAAGCTATTGCAGATAAAGCATTTGAAGGCGAATACGGAGGAATACCGGTAATTAAATACGAGGCGGCTTTATATGGTGAAGTGAAAAAGCCAGGCCTTGGCCCGTTGCACACAGAGTTTGATGAAAGAGGAAATGCCTACACTTCAATGTTTGTATCCAGCGAAGTAGTAAAATGGAATATCAAAGATTTGAAAGTGTTGGATAGGGTGCCCACCTATTATTCTGTTGGCCACCTGATGATACCCGGTGGAGATACAAAAAAACCTACAGGCAAATACCTTGTGGCATATAATAAAATTACCAAAGACCGCTTCCTTCCTACAGGCCCTGAACTATCTCAAAGTGCACAATTGTACGATATCAGCGGAGATAAGATGCAACTGATACTGGATTATCCTACCATTGGAGAGCCTCACTATGCACAGGCTGTCGCCGCAAGTGTTATTAAAGATAAATCTGTAAAGTTTTTTAAAATTGAAGCCAATAATAATCCCTACGTAGCCAAAGGAGAAGGAGCTACCAAGGTAGTAAGGGAAGGCAATAAAGTGCATGTATATTTAACGCTTATACGTTCGCACATTACTCCTGATAATATTGAAGGCATAAAAATGGGTGATGAAGTTTATTTTCATGCCACTAACCTTGAACAGGATTGGGATGTACCTCATGGCTTTGCTATTAAAGGGGCTTTGAATGCGGAATTACTTGTAATGCCAGGTGAAACAAGCACATTGAAGTGGGTTCCGGACAGGGTAGGTATGTTTCCCATGTATTGCACAGATTTTTGTAGTGCACTGCACCAGGAAATGTCTGGTTATGTACGTGTATCTCCTGCAGGCAGCAATGTACCCATAAGCTTTAGCACAGGCACTAATATGCCTAAAGCGGATACTGCGGCTACAAAATAATATTTTAAAAGAGAGGTACATAAACAATCAAAATAACGATTGCTTGTTTTATTATCTCTCTTTTTAATTTGAATATAAAGTATGAATAAAAATAAAATCACAACGCTAACCAGGGTAATGCTTTTTATTTGCGGACTGGCAATGCTGGCAGTGCTGTTCACACCTATGTGGCGTATAGATTTGCAGGCTCCGCAATACCCGGAAGGATTACGATTATTAATTTATGCAAATAAATTAGCGGGTAATGTTGATATAATAAATGGCCTTAATCATTATATCGGGATGAAAACATTGCACTCAGATGACTTTAGTGAGTTTAAAGTTTTACCAGGCATTATCATATTTTTTTCCCTGTTATTTATGATAGCGGCCATTGCAGGAAGGCGTAAATGGTTAAATATTTCGCTTATACTTTTTGTTGGTTTTGGTATCCTGGCCATGGTTGATTTCTGGCGATGGGAATATGATTATGGCCATAATTTAAACCCCGATGCTGCTATTATTGTACCGGGCATGGCATACCAGCCCCCCTTAATCGGGTTTAAACAGTTGTTGAATTTTGGTGCTTATTCCATACCGGATATTGGCGGATGGATTTTCGTTACTGTAGGCACCCTGCTTTTAGGCTGTGTTATTTTGGAATGGCGTAGAAATAAAAAGAGAAAGCTGGAAACAAATGCATTAGCAACTATTATATTAATATGGATTGCAACTTCAATAAGTGGCTGTAGCACTGCGCCGCAGCCCATACGCATAGGCCAGGATGCTTGTGATTTTTGCAAAATGACTATTAGTGACAACAGGTTTGGTGCAGAAATAGTTACCAAAAAAACTAAGGTATTTAAATTTGACGATGAACATTGTGTCATACGTTTTTTGAATGATAAGCAAGTGCAGGAATCAGCGATTGCTGGAGTTTATTTTATAAATTTCTATGGCCCACATGAATTCATAAAAGCAGAGGAAGCTATTTTTTTGCAGAGCCCAGCTTTAAAAAGTCCAATGAATGGCAACATAGCTGCCTTTCGTGATGAAGAAGGTTTCGAAAAGGCATTTCAAAAATTTTATGGTAATAATATATCGTGGGAGGATATGCAAAAATGAGATGGCTATATGCTTTAGGATGTTGTTTTTTTTGCTTTGCAACCTCTGCTAAAATAATATTTGTTGGTGCTAACAAACCTTATAAAACGATAACAGCAGGGGTAGAGGCCGCAGCAACGGGCGATACACTATTCGTTGATGCCGGAAACTATAAAGAGAAAAACCTGGTCATCAATAAAACAATAGTCTTAAAAGGCATTAATTACCCGGTGCTGAATGGAGAAGGCAAGTATGAAATTATTTCAGTAAAGGCCAATGGAGTAGTGATTGACGGATTCAGGATAATACATTCAGGTATTTCCAGCCTGGAAGACCTTGCAGGCATTAAAGTGTATGATGGGAAAAATGTGGTCATTAAAAATAATATCCTGGAAGATACTTTTTTTGGCATCTACATTCAGTATGGTTTCAACTGCATTATTGAAAACAACCGGTTGACATCTTACGCCAAAGAAGAACAGCAAAGCGGTAATGGTATTCATTGCTGGAAGAGCGATAGCCTGCGTATTATTGGAAATCATATTACAGGGCACCGGGATGGAATTTATTTTGAGTTCGTAAAAAACTCTATCATCTGGCGCAATACGGCAACAAAAAATATGCGATATGGCCTGCATTTCATGTTCAGCAATGATGATATGTATGTGGCCAATATTTTCAGTAACAATGGGTCAGGTGTATCGGTTATGTTTAGCCATCATATAAAAATGTATAGTAATTATTTTGAAGAAAACTGGGGAGATGCATCTCATGGAATTTTGCTAAAAGAAATTTCTGACGGGTATATGGAAGGCAATCATTTTACAAAGAATACAAGTGCCATTTTTATGGAAGGTGCAAACAGAATTTATATGAAGCATAATAGTTTTGAAAATAATGGCTGGGCTCTTAAGATACAGGCCAGTTGTGTAGATGTGGTACTGGAGTACAATAACTTTACCGGCAACACCTTTGATGTAGGAACAAATGGGTCTTTAGTGCTCAACAGTTTTAACCACAATTACTGGGACAAATATGAAGGCTACGACCTTAATAAAGATAAGATTGGCGATATACCATACCGGCCAGTGAGCATGTATTCAATGATAGTAGAAAAATACCCAACAGCTATGATATTGTTCCGGAGTTTTATTACATCCCTGCTGGATAAGACAGAAAAAATATTACCAAGCCTCACGCCGGAAAATTTAAAAGATAATACGCCTTTGATGAAGAAGGCTTTTTAATGCAAGAATATTTTTAATGGAGTCATTAGGTCAATAAATAACAAGAAACATGAAGCAAAGCATAAAAAGCAAAGAACAGAAGCAGTTGCCATTAAAATCAAAATCAGTCATTCACAATGAATTATTGACCATTGACCATTGACCATTAACCATTCACGTCTATGATTATAGCAAGTAATGTAACCAAGCAGTTTGGAAAACTTAAAGCACTGGATAATGTATCCACTACCTGTAATAAGGGAGAATGCATTGCATTAATTGGTCCTAACGGCAGCGGTAAAACTACATTGATAAAATCAATCCTGGGGATGGTGGTGCCCGACAGTGGCTTTATAACCTTCAAGGATAAAAATATTCTGCATCACTGGAAATACAGGGATGAAATTGGCTATATGCCACAGATAGGCCGTTACCCGGATAATATGACTATCGGCCAGGTGCTGGACATGATGAAAGATATCCGCAATAAAAAAACCGGCCTTGATGAAGACCTTGTTGAATCCTTTTCATTGCAAAACCTTTTGCATAAAAGAATGAGAACACTTTCCGGTGGTACCAGACAAAAAGTAAGCGCCGCACTGGCTTTTTTGTTTAATCCTTTGGTGCTTATCCTGGATGAACCCACTGCCGGACTTGACCCGGTGGCATCGGAGCAACTAAAAGAAAAAATTATTGCAGAGAAAGAAAAAGGCAAACTGGTAATTATTACTTCTCATGTGCTCAGCGAACTGGATGAACTGGTAACAAGAGTGATTTACATGCAGGAAGGAAAATTAATATTCCATAAATCTATAGAAGCATTAAGAGCAGATACGGGCGAAGACAAACTTTCAAAAGCAATAGCCAACGTTATGACTAACCAATAAATAAATATGTACAAGATTATAAAATATGTTATCACTGATATACTGCGCAATAAAATTGTGCTTGTATATACATTGTTTTTGCTTGCAGCATCGCTTAGCGTATTCAGCCTGGAAGATAACAGCAGCAAAGGTTTGCTCAGTCTCTTAAACATCATATTGATTATTGTACCGCTGGTGTCCGTTATTTTTTCTGCTATTTATGTTTACAATAGTTCGGAGTTTATTGAACTGCTGGTAAGCCAGCCACTAAAAAGAAAAACTATCTGGCTGAGTTTATTTACAGGGCTTGCTGCATCTCTTTCCATTGCGTTTTTTATTGGAGCTGGCATACCAGTTCTGCTCTACCAGGGAAATGCAATTGGCTTTACCATGATTGCAAACGGCATTTTATTAAGCGTAATTTTTGTTGCCATTGCAATGCTCGCTACTATTAAAACCCGTGATAAAGCAAAAGGCATTGGCATCGCTATCATGTTATGGTTGTACTTTTCTTTATTGTTTGATGGGTTGGTTTTATTTATTTTATTCCAGTTTGCCGATTACCCCATGGAAAAGCCTATGATAGCATTAAGTGCACTTAATCCCATTGACCTTAGCAGGATTTTAATTCTGCTACAGTTAGATGTATCTGCAATGATGGGATATACAGGTGCTGTTTTCAAAGATTTTTTTGGCACTTATATAGGATTGATATTTTCCATTTCGGTATTGTTTTTATGGATTGTTTTACCTGTTTGGTATGCAACCCGGAAGTTTAATACTAAAGATTTATAAAAGATGAAAAGACATCCTTCACTTATTTCCTTATCAAGAGAGCACCATGGCGCATTAATTCTTGCCCGGCTGCTGCAAAAAAATGCACCGGCTTATAAAGGGCTGCCATCCGACAGCAATGGCAAAGCGGTGTATGCATTACAATTTTACAAGGATGAATTAATACAACATTTTTTGCAGGAAGAAAAAGTGCTGGCATTGGTAAAAGGTACAGA
>JBDSYV010000178.1:0-9466 GCA_040110925.1 Ferruginibacter sp.
GGAAATAGTATTTAGTGCATCTGCATCCAACACCAGCGCTGGAAATTTTGATAAACATTCTTTCAACCAGTTTTCATGGCACTCATGAATGCCAATACCCGGCCCGGCACCCAACACAGAAAATAATGTGGTAGATTTTATCTCTTGAATAAAGTTATCGCCAGCGTTTATACACATAGCTTCAGGTACCATTGTTTGCATGATATTAATGCCTTTACCCGGCACAAAGCAGGTGAGTTTTCCAACACCGCAGGCAAGGCAGGCTTTTGCTGCCAGCACTGCAGCGCCCATCATTCCATAACTTCCTGCTGCAAGTGCAGCATGTCCATAATCTCCTTTGTGTGAAAATTTTTTTCTTGGTAAAACGATACTCGAGATTAGCGATTTATCCAGTAAATCAACATCAGTTTCGGGAAGAAAATTTTTGCTCAGTTCAATATCAAGCATGACTAGTTCACCAACGTATTTTTCGTTTTCAGCCATTAAAAAAGCCAGCTTGTACTGCTGAAAGATGAGGGTGAAATTGGCATTTATGATTGTATGTTGTAAGGAAGTTTTATCCGTAAATAATCCGGAAGGGATGTCAACAGAAATACGAATATTTGGAATGCCATTCAGGTACTCAACCAGGTCTTTTGCTGTTTCTTTTAAAGGTTGATTTAATCCTGTTCCAAATATGGCATCTACCAGAATGACATCCGGTCCAATAACTGGAAAGAAATCTTTTGATTGAATGAAGTGAATATTGCTACTAACCAAATGTAATTCCTGCAAATAAAACTGGAAGGCTTCGCTACCTGTCTTACCTGTTTCTAATATGCTGACATCCACTCTCGTTTTATTTGGCAAAAGCAATAATGCAAGCGCAAGGCCATCAGCACCGTTATTGCCTTTGCCGCAAAAAATATGAAATGAGGAGGAAAGCAATTCCTGTTTTTGCAGCCAATCATAGCAAGCTTTTGCAGCACGCATGACTAAATCTGCCTGCGTCACCTGTTGCTCCTGCATGGTAAATGCATCCCATTCTTTTAATTGTGCAGCAGAAAATATCTTCATACTATAAATGTATGAAATGAATGTGGTTGAATTTTACAACATGGTATTAATGGAAAGAATAACTACTCAAACAACTCAAGTTTGTTCTTAGGTCTGCGGCTATCCAGCCATTTAAAATTCTTTAATTGTTTGCTACCAGCAGGCACCTGGTTTAACGGATACAAAGTGCCATCAACATTGTTTATAAATTTTACTTTATTTAATTCTTTATTCACAAAATAAATATCTATAAGATCCCCACTACTGCGGTTCATGCCTACGTAAGCACTGTCTTCATCCTGGGGATAATAAATGCTTTCAGCTGGCGTGCCTTTTACTCTTATGAAATCAATAGCGCCATCAATAAAATAACCGTTTATAGTGCGGCCTGCCACCTGGTTATATATACCATCTTCCGATTTATTTATCACCATACCATTATTAAAAACATATAATCTTTTAGGTTTTTGTTTTTCTGTAAACATGTAAATAGTATCGCCGGTAAGTTGCGTTTTTGCATTCCAAACAACCGGGTCTTTAAAAAGCCGGAATACAGAATCTTCTGTAGAGTAATACAAACTATCTGCAACGGCCTGCAGGGAATCATTAAAAATTCTTACGTGGTGAAAAGCCAGGAAATAGCGGATACTATCCTGTGTGGAAGCTTTGGAGAGGCTAACCTTTTGAAGCGTATCCTGTTTGATGATGGTATTATTGGTTGTAGAATCATATTTTCTTAAACCAGAAAATAAAGTATCTGCAGCAATGTATGTACTATCTCCATCACGGTGCAACATCATCACAGGTTTTCTTGTAGCCAAAAAAGAATTTTTATTTTTATCCAATAAAATCTGGTTTCCCCAGGCGGTAACCTTGTTTACACTGTCCACTAATTTGCCATTATCTTCAACTTGTAGAATGCCGGTTTTTTCATCGTATGCAATTTTATTTCCTGTAAGTGATCTTGTACTATCGCTATAAGCGGTTCGATCATAAAAAATTGCTTCGCCTGTTTGTAAATTATAGGTGCCGGATTTAGTCCTGATGGTTCCGCCTTCTTTTGTTTTGATGATAGTAGGGGAGATGAAAGTAGCCGTTTTGAAAAAAGTATTATACATTAAGCTGTCAGCAATAATATCATACTTAGGATCCACGAGGTGAACATACTGTTTAAAATAAACATCCTTAGTATCTGAATAATAAATAGCATTGGCACTGGTTAAAACAGTAGTTCCATTTACTACCCGGCCTCCATTTTTATAACTGGCTATACCGGTTTGGAGATTATATTCCAGGTCATCAGTATATAGAATGCCTTTGCCGTCTGTGAGCTTTACTTTTTTCTTTATGTATGCAATTCTTTCCGTACCGAGGTATTTCAAATATTGCCCGTAGGTATGAACACTATCAGCATCATTAATGTGAATATTGCCAAAGACCTCCGCAACACGTGTTACCTGGTTGAGAATTATGCTGTCACCTGAAAGAATAGTATTGCCCTGCCGCACTTTAGCATTACCTGCTAAAATCTGGAGTGTGGTTAGCGAATCAATAAATTTTTGACTGAGACTGTTTCCAGAAAGGATATTAATTTCCCTGCTGGAATCCACGGATTGTTGTGCAAATGACGTATTAAAAGCAAAGCATAGCAAACATGCAAATATGATAAAATGATATGGAAAATTAATCAGCTTCATTAAACAGCGTGGCTGCAAATTGCTGATTTTATCATTAACACAATCACAAAAATGCTTTATCAATCTTTTACTTTACGGATATAATAGGGTGAATTAAGTGTATCTGGTGTAGGAACTACTAAGGGTGGGTTAGTTTGCTTTTTGCCAAATACGGATATGGATACATATCTTTTGGGATTAACCCGGATATCATCTATAAGCAGGTTCAGTTTATTGCCTGTGCTTGCAAGATTGTCGTACAACTTAGTATCATTGATAAATTTACCCAAAGTTCCTGAGTCGCTTCCTACACGGGATACTATACGGTTAAGATCATTTACAGTGGCATCAAGTGTGTTCAAAGTTTTCTGTAATTCAATTTGAGATAATTTGGTAGTAGTCTTATCAAGATTGCTGAAAACCCTGTTGATTTTTTCATTATTACCAGCCAGGTTGCCGGTTACAGCATTTAAATTATTAAGTGTTTTGGCCAATGCGCCAGTTTGTGTATTCAATAATTGCTGGAGTGATGCTGATGTATAAACCAGCGAAGCTGTCATTCTATTTAAATTTTCCAGGGTAGCGGAAATATTGTTTTTAGCGCTGGGGTCTATTACGCCATTTATCTTTTGTAATAAAGTATCCAGCGAAGAAACTGCACGTTTTACCTCATACAAAACCGGGTCTACTTTTTTCAGAACATCATTAAAAATTCCCGCATTGGCTTCGGTAAAAATTGTGCCTTTATTTTTAAGATTCTCAACAGCATCTCCTAATTTAATTTCTAAACTTGTGGTACCAATGGGATTAGGTTTGATGATAGCAATTGAATTAACTGGGATATTAATGTCTTTGGTTATGTTTAATTCAACAAGGATTCTACGCATATCCTTATCTGTACTTATCTTATAAACAGTACCCACCTGCAAACCATTAATTACAATTGGGTTAGAGTTTTGCAATCCCTGTACATTTCCAAACAAACCATAGAGGGTTGTGTTTTTGCTAAAAAACTTTTTCCCTTTCAGGAAATTAAAACCGAGAATTAATAAGGTGATTGATATAAGAGCAATAGCACCTACTTTGGTTTCATTCGAAATTTTCACAAGTAAAATTTTGGTTATGTGTTTGACTTATTGTGATACATATGTAATCAAGTATATATATCCTTTTGCGGATGTAAGTTATAAACCAATTAATCAGCCAAAAAAGATTTTTTTTAGAAAACTGTCATTATGCATTAAAAAAGGAAAAGATTAGCGACTGGTTAGTTTAGGATTTTCTACCTGTTCTCTATAGCGCAATACCGCTTTGGTTATAGCTTCAGCAATTTCCTGCTGCCCTGATTCGCTGTTCAGGTAGCGCTCATCATCAGGGTTGCAAATAAAGCCAGTTTCAATAAGAATTGCAGGCATATTTGTGGCTTGTAATACCCAAATCCCTACTTGACGCTGGTTTACTCCGAGACTTGCCCTACCAGTATTTTCAACTTCTTCGTTAACAAGAGTAGCAATACGATCGCTTTTTTCCTGGTAGCGTTTAGCATAAACCTGGGCGATGGCTCGTCCTTCGGGGCCGTTGAAATCAATATTGTTATAAGTAGAATCTGCACCACCGGTTTCAATCTCAAAATCGCTTTCCCCATCCATTATGGCTTTTAATTTTGCACTTGTCTTATGAGGCGCAAATATCCATACACTGGTACCTTTACGGGAAGTGGGAATTTTGAAATACTCATAAACCGGCTCCTCTATCTGGTAAGGTGTAGAATGCTTTTTCCTCTTTTTACCCTTTCCACTATAAGTTACTTTATACCTTGTAACCGTTCTACTACCTATCTGGCGCCGGCCCGTTTTCAGATCAACAGCGTCAGCATGAATACAAAGAAATAAATCACCCTTGGCTTCATTTGCTATTCTTGCTTTTTCCCGGGGGTCCTGGTAAATATCAGTGGTTCGGGTAGGTATAATATTTACATCGGGTAATTGTTTTTTTAATTCCGCTACAAGTTTTTTTGATATGGCAAGGGTCACATCTTTTTCTTTTGAACGCAGTGAATTTTCATAAATCCCTGTTGCTCCATTATCATGTCCCCCATGCCCGGCATCTACTATAATCGTTTTTATTTTCTTTGGAACCTGCGCTATTAGGGGTAGAGAAACAAATAAACATAAATATAACGGGATGTAAAGCAGCTTTTTCATGTGCATAGAATCTTAGAATTTTATAGGTTTGTTATTATTCAATGTTTCATAATCAGGTTTATGTATTATAACTATTTTTGCTGCCCCGCTTATGAACATTAGAGTCAAAGTTAAGTCAAAATATTTTTCAGGTTCTTTATATACCTTCTTACTAATAATATTAACGTATTATAGTAATGCCTTTACCATTTATCCTGTTATCTTTCACAATAGTTTAACGGCAGATACAGTACCTCTAAAGAGATCCATGCTGAACCCAAACCTGGCCAACAATGTAAATCCTACGTTAGCAAAAAGGGATACCATAAAAAGAGATACTCTCATAAAAGTCTCCACCGATACATTCAAATTTAAAACTTCAAACGGAGCGCTTGATGCTCCCGTTGTTTATCATGCCGATGATTCAATGATCCTTGATGTGCCAGGAAAAAGAATATTGCTTTACGGCAAAAAATCTACTATTGATTATAATGACAATGAACTTTCTGCTCCGCATATTGCCTACGATCAAAAGACAAATCTTATTAAAGCCGTACTGGTCAAAGACAGCCTTGGAAATGTAATTTCCTATCCAACATTTAAACAGGCAGATTTTAAATCTATTAGTGATACGCTGGAATTTAATATGAAAAGTGGAAAGGGCTTAACCAAGGGTACCTATACACAACAAGGCGAATTGTATGTATATGGAGAAAAAATTAAAAAAGTAAATCCAGATGTATTTTATGCATTAAGAGGAAGGTTCACAACCTGCAACCTGGATACACCACATTTTGCTTTTGTTAGCAGCAAAATAAAATTCATCAATAAAAAAATGGCCTTCTCAGGTCCTGTGCACCCGGAGTTTGAGGGCGTGCCGATACCCATTATTTTACCTTTTGGTATTTACCCATTACAGCAGGGGAGGCATTCAGGTTTGATAGCGCCCAGTTTTACAGCTAACGAGCAATTAGGCCTTGCGCTGGAAGGAATAGGCTATTATAAAATCCTTAGTCCTTACTGGGATGTGATAACAAGAGGCACGATTTATTCTTATGGGGGTTGGACTGCCAATATTAACCCGAGATATATTACAAAGTATCGTTACCAGGGGAATTTTTCTTTGGATTTGCAGCGGTTCAAAACCAACTTTAAAGGCGATCCGGATTTTTCTGTAACCCGTACAATGAATGTTCGATGGACGCATAATGCTGATACTAAAGCAAGGCCTGGTGTAAACTTCAGCGCAAATGTGAATGCAGGAAGCAGTAAGTTTAACCAGCAGGTTCCCAATAGCCCTGTAAGAAATTTTACTAACCAGCTTAATTCTTCTATTACTTACGCCAAGGTTTGGAAGGATAAACCTTACAATATATCTGTAAGTGCCAATCATAACCAGAATACAACACAAAAACTTATTAATATTAACCTGCCTGATGTAGCCTTTAATGTAAATACCCAATATCCTTTCAGAAGAAAAGAGGTTATAGGTGATTATAAATGGTATGAAAATGTGGGGGTGGCATTGAATACTCAAGCAAGAAGTCTTTCTTCCTTTTATGATACTGCCGGCAACATTGGTGCACAATTGATAGACCGTTTACAATGGGGAGCCAATCACAATGTACCTATTACGTTATCACTACCACAGTTAGGGCCTTTACAAATATCTCCTTCTATCTCTTACGCCGAAAGATGGTACCAGCAAAAATTCATACGCAACTGGAATCCCCTAACCCAAAAAGTTGATACCACTATAAATAAGGGGTTTTATTCTGCCCGGGATATGGCCTATTCCCTGGGTGCAAGCACAAGGATATTTGGCATGTACACATTTAAAAGTAAAAGGCTGCAGGCCATACGGCATGAAATAAGGCCCACACTTGGTGTCAGTTATAAACCGGATATGAATAAACAGTTTTATTACAAAACGCAGATAGATACATTTGGCAATATTGCACCATTTTCTGTATATGATGGCAGTGTATTTGGAGCATTTGGCAATGGAAGATTTGCGGGTTTGAATTTTGGAATAGATAATAATGTATCAATGAAAACCCGGAACAAAAATGATACAAGCGCTGCTGGAGTAAAAAAGGTTTCTTTGCTGGATGGGTTAAGCATTAATGGCAGTTATAATTTCCTTGCTGATTCATTCCGGCTTTCAGATCTTTCTGTAGCGGCCAGAAGCAATCTTTTTGAAAAAGTAAATATTACCGCTTTTGCAAATTTTAGTCCTTATCTGAATAATACAAGGGGAGAAAAAATAGATAAATTAGTATGGAGTAAAAAACCTTTATCGCTGGGGACTATGAACAGCGCTGGGGTATCGCTGCAAAGCCAGTTTAAAGGAGGCAAAACCGGTGATCCAAATGCAACAGTAAATACGCCTCAGAATGTAGATGCAAGCGGTTTTCCGCTTGATGACTACCAGCGGGAAGCTGCATATGTGCAAAGTCACCCGGGTGAGTTTGTAGATTTCTCCATTCCCTGGACTCTTGATGTAGGATATTCTTTACGGGTATCGAGAGTACGCAGGGATGATTATAGCGGTTATCGTAATGAGTTATCACAGGACGTAAACTGGAACAGTACAGTAAATCTTACACCTAAATGGAAAATAGGACTGAATGGATTTTATAATATTACTCAAAAAGAACTAGGCACCATCAGTATGTTTTTATCAAGAGATTTGCATTGTTGGCAAATGTCTATTAATATTTCCCCAGTTGGTCGTTTCCGTTTTTTCAATCTCACTATCAGTCCCAAATCAGCCATACTCCGCGATTTGAAGGTTAACCGTACAAGATACTTTTACGATTTCTAAGATTTTGAAATATATACCTGCAGCATAATATCGAATACTTCTTCTTTTAATTGTTTTGAAGTTTTGCCAGTAGATGTTACGGCAGGTAAAAATTCCAGGGATAATTTGGTAGGCAAAAGGTAGAAGGTTTTATCAATGGGCATTGCCTTTTTAGTTCCTTTGATGACGCAGGGTATTACATCTTTATTTGTATCTATAGCAAGTTTAAAAGCACCGTCGTAGAAAGCTTTAAGAGGCTGGCCAGTACGGTTACGGGTACCTTCGGGGTATATGCACATGTGCATTCCTGAAGTTAGGACACTTTTCATTGTATCCAGGCTCTTTATCCTGCTCTTTTCATTTTTTCTATCAACAAGCACACTGCCCTGGCTATAAAATTTGCCGAAAATAGGTATCCGAGAAAAGGATGCTTTTGCAATGGTTTTATTTGCGCCGGGCACAAAAGGTGCAGACAGCGGCACATCAAGCAAGGCATTATGATTAAATACAACAACATAATTTTTATTCTTCTTAAAATTCCGTAGCCCACTTATTCTCAATGGGCAGCCAATTAGTCTTAACCATACCTGCATCCATATCCTTGAAACGGTAATAAAATATTGTTGTCCTTTTATTTTGTCTTTAAATAAATGAACCAGCATAGAAAGAGGAAAAATAATAAGAAAGGTTATCATAAAACTTATGATACCCCAAAGTGCCCAAATCCTGCCAAAAATGTTTTTTAAAATATTCATATGTCTATTGTGGAGGTAATAATTTCCAGTCAATCGGGTCCTGGCCCATTTGCATAAGTAAGGCATTTGTTTTCGAAAAATGCCGGCAGCCAAAAAAACCTTTATCTGCTGAAAAAGGAGAGGGGTGAGCCGCTTTTAAAACAAAATGCTTTGTTTCATCAATCAATTCCTGTTTGTCATGTGCAAACTTACCCCATAGAATAAAAACAACGCCTTGCTTCAAATCGGATATTTTTTTTATGACTGCATCTGTAAAATCCATCCAGCCATACTTGGAATGACTGTTTGCATCACCAGCTCTAACGGTGAGGCTTGCATTTAATAATAATATACCTTGTTGGGCCCAGTGCGTAAGGTTTCCGTAGCCTCCAGGCATATCCATGCCCGTGTCTGCTTTAATTTCTTTAAAAATATTTTGCAGAGATGGAGGTATTTTATTTCCGGCAGGTACTGAAAAGCTAAGCCCGTGTGCCTGGCCGGGACCGTGATAAGGGTCCTGGCCGATTATTACTACTTTTACTTTGTCAAAAGGAGTTTGATTAAATGCATTAAATATTAAAGAACCCGGGGGGTAAAAAGTTTTATTCAAGGCTTTTTCTGTTTTCAGGAATACGATGATTTGCTGAAAATAAGCTTTACTGAATTCGTCTTTGAGTACCGATTTCCAGGAAGGATGAATCTGAACATCCATGTATTGTTTTTTATGAAAGTAATAAAATTATAACGATGCAGAGAAAGAGAAAGCGGATTTGAAATGAATCCGCTTTGTGATCCCGATTGGATTCGAACCAATGGCCTACAGCTTAGAAGGCTGCCGCTCTATCCAACTGAGCTACGGGACCGAAGTAAAAAAGTGTGCAAATATAGTATTTATGCCTTTACGAAAATTCTGATAATAGGGTATAATAATATTTAATATCGTATTATTGAAAAATTTAAAATTATATATTTGTTAAAGAATTGATTGATTGGTATAGATTTAGATATTACATTTGCTTTAACAAACCCATT
>JBDSYV010000179.1:0-9236 GCA_040110925.1 Ferruginibacter sp.
AAGTAACTTGAAGATTGGCATTTTTATTAAAATCCAAATAATGAAAATGATTATCTGCATATAAGTAATAACACAGTCCACTTGCATCAAGTATCCAGATTTTTTCACTATCGGCCAATAGCTGGTAGATAATATTACTTCTTAAAGCATTACTGTCACCGGTTACATAATAATTAGTATAGCCTTCACTACCCCGCCTGCTAAGACCATTTTGGGTGCCTACCCATATATAACCATACTTATCCTGGGTAATACTATTAATGATATTATTTGGCAGACCATTTTTCATGGAAAAATTATCAAATCGCAAATTTTTCATTTGTGCATGCAAAGACGTATGTATAGCAAGGCATATAATGAAAATTGCAAATAATAATGATGTAATATATCTCAACCGAAAAAGATTATGACCTAATGTAGTGAATAATGTGTAAACCTATTGTGCTAAATACTTATTGAATGGCTTACTTTATAATTAAACGTTGTGGTTGTGTAAATGGTAAAAATGGAATGACGGTTGGCAAAGGTGTTGTTTAAAAACCATTTCAATACCGTCATAAAAACCTCCTTCATACAACAATGTTTCCAGATACACATGCAAACTTACCATTTGCTCAAATGCTGAAAATAATAATTAAGCTCTAAATATTTTGAGGTCAATTAAGCCCTTAGGCTTTAAAAAAAAATTAATTGGAACATTAAAAAATCTACAAATGAAAAAGTATTTCTTCTTATTTTTTTTGATAGCGGTAATAGTAAATAAAAATGCCAGTGCACAAAATGTGGGCATTGGCACCACTACACCCACTACAAAACTTACCATTCAAACACCCATTAATACAGCAGGTTGGGTGCATATTGGTGGCGCAGACTCCATCATAGTTTCCGAAGGCATAGGCGGTGTTTCAGCTTCAATTGGAACATTCACTAATCATGCTTTCAGGCTCAATACAAATGCATTAGGCAGGATTCATATTTACAACACCGGCGATGTGGTGGTGGGAACGGCTTCCTCCCCAAGTTTTGGAAAATTTACGGTGGAAACCCCAAACAATAGTTTTGGCATATCACATACCAGCACTGGAGGAAATATACTGGCCACAAATATTGGTGGAACATCGGCCGGCATTGGAACATTCTCCAATACCAATATGCGTCTTTTTTGCAATAGCACATCGGCAATGCTAATAGCTGCCGCTACTGGTAACGTAGGTATTGGCACAGATAATCCTGTTTATAAATTAAATGTAGAAACGGCAAACAACAGCTGGGGCATTGCACATACCAGTACCGGCGGAAATATAATCGCCACACAGATAGGAGGAACTTCCGCAGGAATAGGAACATTCTCCAATACCAATATGCGCATTTTTTGTAATAGCACATCGGCAATGCTTATAGCTGCCGCAACAGGCAATGTAGGTATCGGCACAGATAATCCTACTTATAAACTTTCAGTGAATGGAAATATACGTAGTAAGGAAGTAGTAGTTGAAATTGGCTGGGCTGATTATGTTTTTGATAAAGAATATAAACTTCGCTCCTTACCAGAAGTAGAAAACTATATAAAAGAGCATAACCATCTCCCTGGAATTCCTTCGGCAAAAGAAATAGAAACAAATGGATTGCAATTAGGAGAAACACAAAAGAAAATGATGGAAAAAATTGAAGAGCTAACCCTGTATATTATTGAAATGAAAAAAGAAATTGAAATCCTTAAAAAAGATAAACAATGAGCAGGTTATTATTCATTAGCATCTTAATATTATTGGGCGCTAAAGTAAATGCTCAAGGGCCTCTGCCATGTGGCAAACCGAAAATAAATATGGAGGCGTTAAAAATTGCAGAAGCCTACATGGCCCGTACACAACAGCCTACAGCAGTGAACCGCCTTGTAAGGGTGTACTTTCATATTTTTAAAGATAATGATGGCACCAACGCTGCTGCCACGCTTGCACAGGTGCAAAATGAATTCAATCAACTGGTTGCAGACTATGCACCTAACAGCCTTTGCTTTGCTTATATGGGAATAGATTCTATCAATAATACTATGATCAATAATTCGCTGAATCCAGATGTGCCTTCAAACGTAGCCTGGCTAAACCCTTTCCTGATACCCGGATGCATCAACATATTTTATCATGCAGGACTTATAGGCTATGGTGGAAATGCCTTTGCTATTCCAAACACATTCTGCTCTATCGGCCGTGGTAACCTGAATCTGTGGCGAACAACATCACACGAGGTGGGGCATTGTATGGGCCTCAATCATACTTTTGAAACAGCCTTCGGTTTGGAAAATATTAATGGTAATAACTGTGGCACTGCCGGTGACAGGGTATGCGATACACCTGCAGACCCATGGAGCTTTCGTGGGTCCAATGCATGTTTTTCAAATGTAGGATGCTCTTATGGCGGAACATGCACAGATGGCAACGGAAGTAATTTATACAATCCTCCTTTTACAAATATCATGAGCTACTGGGGTGTTGTGGGTTGTAATCTCACCCTGTTTTCCGGAGGTCAATATAGCCGTGTTAATGGTTTTCTTGATACCAATGCGGGCCTTATGGCCACTACTTCCGATTTCAGTGGGTATTATGGTCCTGCAACGGTGAGTTCTGGTGTTATCATGAGATCGTCTATTACACTATTAAGTACTACAGGCACAGTGATTTTAACTGGGTCGGTTAATGCCTCTTTCCAGGCAAGGTCTGTAACCATTAATGCCGGATTCAGGGCTACCCCTACTTCAGGGAGAATTATCATTCGCCCTGCCAATTGTAATTATTGATTTTAATATTGCTTAAAAAGTGCACATTTTATGCGCTTCGCAAATGGGGAATGTGAATGCCTAAGAGCGTATTCTTATCTTACTTTCATCTTCCCATCTCACACAACTGGCGCCAGGCCTATTTCTGCAGCTTTTACAATCATATAATTATATGCCTCATCATAATTATTAATTATATCCCCATCAAGAATAGCATTTCGAATAGCATCTTTTATTATTCCCACCGGTTTTGATGGCGCTAATCCAAAAACTTTCATAATTAATTCCCCGGTTATAGGTGGTTGCCAGTTTCTAATATTATCTCTTTCTTCCACTTCGGCACAGCGCTGGCGCACCAGGTCAAAATTTTCAAGAAATCGTTTTACTTTCTGTTTATTTTTTGAAGTAATATCTGCTTCGCACAATTTCATCAGCGATTCAAAGTCATCACCCGCATCAAAAAGCAATCTTCGTATGGCAGAATCTGTTATCGTTTCTTTCGTTAGGCTTATGGGCCGTAAATGCATCTCTACCATTTTGCGCACAAATTTCATTTTTTCATTCTGGGGCAATTTAAGCTGGTTGAAAATTTTTGGAACCATCTTTCCCCCCAGCATTTCGTGGCCGTGAAACGTCCAGCCATGGCCTTCTTCAAATCGCTTGGTGGCAGGTTTAGCAATATCATGCAAGACTGCCGCCCATCGCAGCCAGATATCATCAGTAGTTGCTGCCAGGTTGTCCATTACCTGCAACGTGTGGTAGAAATTATCTTTATGTCCTTTTCCATCAATATATTCGGCTCCTGCAAGCGCCACCATTTGCGGAAATATAATTTGCAGCAAACCCGTTTTATACATCAGATCAAAACCTACTGAAGGCTTATCGGTCATCAACATTTTATTCAGTTCCTCTGCAATACGTTCGCCACTCACAATTCTAATGCGATGGGCATTTTCCTTAATCGCCTCCAAAGTAATTGCTTCGATAGTAAAGGAAAGTTGTGCAGAAAAACGAATTCCTCTTAACATCCTTAGTGGATCGTCACTAAATGTTGCACCAGACTCTTGCGGCGTGACCAATAATTTTTCCCCAAGGTGTTTTATCCCGTCAAAAGGATCTACAAGTTTTCCATAATCGCTTTCATTTAAGCTTATGGCCATTGCATTAATTGTAAAATCCCTGCGCAACTGATCATCATGCAGCGTGCCTGTTTTTACTGACGGCTTGCGGCTTTCAAAATGATAGCTTTCTTTTCTTGCACCTACAAATTCAATATCCTCCTCGCCTATTTTAATATTAGCCGTACCAAAATTTTTAAAAACATTTACAGTGGCAACAGGCTTAAAACTTTTAGCTACTTCTTCTGCCAGTAAAATGCCATCCCCTACACATACGATGTCTATATCTTTCGTATCCCTCCCTAATAATTTATCTCTTACAAAACCTCCCACTACATAGCAATCAATGCCCAGGCGGCCTGCTGCGGATGAAATTTTTTTAAGAAGAGATAGTTCCCAATCACTGCATTGAATATCCATAGCGGCAAAAATAAACTTTTAGCAGTTGCAGTAATGAAATCTGCTGGAACAAAATATGGGAAAGACAATGACCAAAAAATTAAAGTAATTAAAAAGCCAACCCACGCTGTGGGTTGGCTTTACCTTACACTTCATGAAACAAACTATAAAAGGTTAGCAAAAATTATAAATATTAAAAATTCCACAAACGAGTAATATTAAATCCAATTACATACTGACTTTGGGAATAATTATTCTGGTTAAACATATTATTACTTTGCGGAACTATACCTGCATAATTACCCATGAAAACCTGGAAGGCATGCGCACTTGTGGTAGTTTCAAATCCAAAGCAAATATTAGGGCGGGGATTATTTGTCGGATGCTCGGTGAGTGGCTGATCATAACCTGCAATCAGGGCGGATTTTTCAGTTATTTTATACCTGCCCAGCACGGATACAGCAAAATGGCCATTGTACATTTTATTTTGAATCCCTCCTTTACTATCAACATAGGCCTCTACATTATTGAACCAGGAAAAACTAGGAGCAACCTGTGCAGAAAATTTTTCTGTTATTTTTCTTGCTATGATTATCTGGTTGAAGAATGATAACCTGTCAACACTATTAATGAAATAGCTTTTATTCCTGGCATCGATTACAGCAGTACCAAAATAGGCAACACTTACAGGCATTTTTCCGAGGGTTTGGTATAGTAACCCGTACTTGGCATTAAAGTCAACCTGCATACGCTCCTTGGTTACACCTACGCCAACAAATAAATTTTTTATTGGAGCATAGTTTAATCCCAGCCTGATATTGGAGGGTGCAAATAGGCCATACATATCCTTAATTCCTTTGTTGATAGTACCAAAGCGGTGCTGTATATCCATTTCCAATGTTCCTTTAATGGGTACCATTACGGTTTGATTATCCATAACCCATACACTGCCAAATGTGTTTTTAACCGCTTTTACTTTTTTTACTGCCGGAACTTCGGCCGCAGTAGAATCCTGCGCAAATAAATTACCTGTGTTGATACATAGCAGCAGTACAAAAGCAAAACAACTGCGTTGTAAAAATGAGAACTGAATATACTTTTTCATAACTTTTTTTTTAATTGTTTTGGGCGCCTTGTTTTATCCAGGCAAGGATGAGCGCATTATAGTCTTTATTGATACCGCTAACAGGCATGGGTGTTCCTTTTTTGCCTGCCATCCACAGGTACAATTCACTACTTTGTGATTCAGCGGCATTAAAATATCCGCCGTTGGATAAAGATGTGAAAGCATTGGAAGCACTTAAATCAGGAGACTTTCCACCAGTATTATGGCAACCTGCAGTGTTGCAACTGCTGTTGAAAATGGGGATGATGTCATTTGCAAAACTTACCGGTCTTGTTATTTCCTCGCCTGTATCAAAAATTACAGTCCGATCTTTATAACATCCTGCCAATAAGAATACTGCTGCACCAACCATAATAGACCCCAGTATTGTTTTATTGTGTAACATAACTTTATGTTTTTTTGTTAACAAACCGGATGATTATTTTTTGAATTTTAAAACCAGGTTTGGTTTTATTGAATGGGCTATTTGTGCATTTTCAAAAATGGCAAATCCAAAATACTGGTCAGCCAATGATGAGAAATCTACATCATATACATTATCGGCAGTTGTTAAAGCTCTTTTGAATTCCAGTGTCCAGCCTGTTGCACCAAATGAAGCCTTACAGGAAATATCCCCAGAACTGGCGGTATAACCAACATCATTAAGTGTAACGCCAGCAATAGCTTTTGCGCCTAGTCCGGTACCTACTCGCTGATACTCAGTTCCAACATTTGGATCTATTGTAGAGGCATCATTTAAAGTCAACACTCCATTTGAAGCAACTGCGGTAACCAGTTTTGCGGTACCAGAGGCAACTTCTGAGTTCATTATCCAGTTATTGTCCGTTCTGCCCAGGATGATATATTTAGGTACAGATACATTTACTGCTGGAGAAGATCCTAAAATGGTAAGTGTTTGTGAATTATTTTGATAAACATCAATTCCGGGATCGCCTTTTCTGCCGTTAGGATATGTATTATCCTGGTATTGGTCGTGAAACTGGTTTCCTGCATTTGCACCTCCTCTAACAGATTTCCAATGCCACATGTCAATTTTTTCGGTTGGAAAATTTGTATAGTGGCGGCTTGAACCATCAAGAGCAGGCAAACCAGTATGGCATGATTTGTAGCAGGTAGCACTATTCCATCCAGTTACCGAATTATTAATGTTCCAAAGAAATGCTACTTTATCTTCATAAAAAGGTTTTCTTAATACAGCTCCTGTAACTGGGTCAAAATCGAAAGTGCCTTTTTCCTGAGCCCATCTTTGGGTAGTTGGGTTAAAATACCAAGGTTGACGTTGAAATGATTTTGTAGGATCATTCCATTCGGCCAGGAAATAAATATTGCTGGCATCATAAGCAGAACGTAATGTTACAGAAGGAATAATGTTACCAGCATAACCTCTAAATACATCACCGGTAACTTCAGGCACTGCAGTACTGAATTGAAGTTTTGGACTATTATCCCACATACCATCTACGATACCATCAATTGTCGGCGGAGTCGTTACTTTAATAGAAACAAGAT
Organism: Ferruginibacter sp.; assembly: GCA_040110925.1. Lineage (GTDB taxonomy): Bacteria > Bacteroidota > Bacteroidia > Chitinophagales > Chitinophagaceae > Ferruginibacter. The sequence goes on from JBDSYV010000179.1 coordinate 6,926, forward strand.
CTGTGGTACTATTGATTACTTGTGGTGTATCCAATACCTGGTTATCTTTAGTGCAGCTAACAAAATAACCAATTGCCAATACTATGGTTGCAGTTACCCAAAAGTATTTTTTTTGTAAAAGTTTCATATACTTATTTTTTAGTGAGAAAATTATTAATAGTATTTATTGAAAATGCCCTTCTTAAGCAGGTGCAAGGTATTTATGAGGTTATTGAAGAACATTGAGTTTTGTCATAATACATACTGATATAAATCATAACATATGGTAAGATTATGAACTAACCTAAAAGCAAATAACTTATCACGAAGAAAATATTTCATAGCTTCTGCTAATAATTTTTTCTGGCAGGGCTAAATATTTTTAATTAATTGTAGACAAAATAAATCGGGCTTAATGTTCAAAAAAAAAGGGGGCGTAATTAAGTAGGAAAATTAGTATGACGGGGGGCTAAATGAACAATAACAGCTAATGTAGTGCACAAAGGTGGCAGGATTATATATAAGGCGACGCTGCTGGCTTCCCTCAATAAATAACTTTTACAGTTGAAATATTTTATTTTGAAAACCAGTTTTTATTTTCTGCGGTTTTTCAAAATCGTATAAAAACTTCTTGTTCTTATTTCTTCTACAGAAAGTCCGGTAGTTGTTGCTTCTTCTTCGGTAATAGCCCCACAGTTCATGGCTTTCAAAAAGAAATTCAACAGTCCCTGGCCAGTTGCTGCATCATCAAAAATATCTCCCGTCAACGTAGAGATGGCAGCCCTGTCAACAAAGATTCGAAGCCGGTTAGTAGCATCGGCAATGCTGCTTAAGAAGAAATTATAAGTAGCTGCGTAGCGCATGGGAATTTGTGCAGGATTTAAATCCCAACCCTGGTACATGCCATTAATCAATGAATGCATGGTATGATGATAAGCCGTTCTCCAACCATGATGCACAGCTTCACGATTTTCTACCTGCTGCTCCAGGCTAAGGTTATCACCCCTGTGAGGACCAATAGGCATTACATTGGTAGCCCCATCACTTAAAAATATACCTGTGCCACCAAGAGCTACTTTAGTTACATGATGTGCAAAATCACAAACGGGGTGAGCCATGGTTTGGTACTTAGCAGTGATACCACAGGATGCAGTATAATCATAGGTTCCAAAGTGAGCGGCAATGCAACGTCCTTCGCTGGCACGGATGATGCGCATGAGTGGATTACGCCCATCTTCATCCATGATGATTTGTGTGGCTTCAACCATGGTTTCCATTTTTAATGTACCAGGTTGCAGGTTAAATTTATTTTCAATTATTTCAAACATCCGCACAAGTGTTATCACCTGCTCCGGGATGGTTACTTTGGGTAGCATCACCACAAAATTTTCCGGAAGTTGGCCCCCTGTTGTTTCCAATAATGCAGTAAGAAAAATATCCATCGTTCTTACCCCACGAAATTTTAAATCTTCAGTAAAGGGTTTAATCCTGATGCCGATAAAAGGCGATACGGTATTATTTTTCATCCCCAAAGCCAGTTCTGTAGCGGCCTGTACCGCAGTTGCATCTTCTTCATCGTCGGGCCTGTTTCCAAAACCATCTTCAAAATCAATCCGGAAATCCTCTACTGCTTCAGTTTGCAGTTTGTGTTTTATCCTGTTGTAAACAGTATAAGACAACCAGGCATGCTCATTTTTTCTTTCCTCTTCAGTCATTTTATCTAGCCTTTCCGTAAGCGATTTTACTTCTGCTTCCAGAACAGGTAAATGTATAAAACCCTGCAATTGCAAGACATTGGCAAGCACAGAAAAGTTGGGGGCATTGCTTTCAAAATTCTTCAAAGCCACCTCTCCTATTTTTTTCGTGGTGTCCGATTTAAATAAATTGGCACCGCCATACACAGTATGTACTGCCTGCCTGTCCGGCTTATCGCCGGGGTATGTATGTTGAAATTTTAGATTAGCAGTCTTTAATTTTTCAAGCAGTTGTTCCTTGCTGGATTCGTCTATGGAGAAATTCATTTAAATGTCTGATTTATGATGTCTGATGTATGATGTAAGATTTATGATGTCTGATTTTATTACACGAATTAATTTTTAATTTGAAAGTCCTTTTTTTTATTGACTTATTGACCATTGACTTATTGACCATTCACCGCTCAACTTCCCCTGTATGTACTGTACCCATAAGGGTTTAGCAATAAAGGAACATGATAGTGTTCTGCTGAATTTACTTCAAAAAAAACCTCTACATAAGGATAAAAAGTTTTTGTCTTAAGCCGGTCAAAATATTCTTTGGTTTCAAAATGCATTTTATAAATGCCTGGTTCTAA
>JBDSYV010000180.1:0-12132 GCA_040110925.1 Ferruginibacter sp.
AATCCTGTAGAAAATCAAATTGGCTTTCGGTTGATGAAATCGGCCTGATAGAAAGTAGCCAATAGAGGAAAGATGTTACCATCCGGCCAAAGAGATTCCTTACTCATTACTGAATCACCAAATTGCCCGCAATCACCAGTGTCTTGCCGGCATTTACTGTAAAAGTTGCACCGGCTAATACCTGCTGCGGCACATCTAAAATACATTGACCTCCAGGGGATGGATCAATGATAATACTATACCCCGCCTTTAGTACAGCAGGCGGCACGCCATTGTTGCTCCAGTTGCTGGCATTGGCCCAGGTTCCATCGCCGTTAAAAGTAAATACCGGGTCAATGGTTTTATTCACAAAAATACCCTCACTCATATTCTGATAACTACCTGAAGCAACTGTTTCTGCCTTTATGGTTCTCACCATATAAACATTGTTGCCGTTGAGTCGCATAGTTGTATCAGAAAAACCGGTTCCTGCAATTATGCTGTTGTTGAGTTTCACAAAATCGCCACTAATGGTATCTGCCCGGTAAATATTGTATCCTAATACCTGGATATCTGATGAAGGCTGCCAGCTTAAAGCTATAGATGCACCTGACTGTACAGCACTTAAATTGCTGACAGGGTAAACCATGTGCAATCGCAGGGAGGGATCGCCCATCAGCACCATGTGTACGCCGCCGAGTAAAGTATTATTGCCGGGATCATAAATGGTTTTATTATTCTGGCTTTGCAATACAGAAAAACCAATAGTTTCACCAAGCCCCATGTGTTGAAAATACCACCGGGGTGACCCACCCGTCCAGCAGGTTGCCAAAGGCATACCTGCATTGGCCAAAGGAGCCCTGAGCAAATGATTCACTGTGCTGGAAATTCCACCCTTTGCCCATTCAACAAAATAGCTTCCATACAATTGCATAAAAACTGTATTGATATTCCTGTTGATGCATTGTGAACTGGTAAACACCGGGTCGGCACAACTGGTATCAGAGCCGCCGCCTGCCATATAAGTCCACAGGTAGCTGTGTGTTTCCAGTGAGTCAATAAAAATGTTGCAATTGCCAGGTCCGGTACATCCACTGGTATTGATGCTCCCAATATTACTGCTGCCAAACATAGGTGCAAAGCTTCTCCATGCTGTGGCTGATGTGGAGAATAAACTATTATCAAGATGCGTATTAATAAAAGCCCTGCGGGCAGGGTTCATGATCTTATGCCGGTAAGCATGATCTTTATTTAAATATTGCCTCAGCAATTCAGTTTCGCTGATGGGAAATCCCGTCATTTTGTTCATATCAATTCTGCCAACCTGTAGTTCAGCAGCAGAAGGCAGAACGCTTTGATCCCACCTGCCATCACCAGGAACATTGGGTGTATAAATGGAACCCGTATTATTGGTAGTCACTGTTGCATCGGTCCATGCACCATCTATATCTGCATAAAATACATCGGCCGGCTGTGCACCGATTCTTTCAGAATGCCCATCAGGTGCAAAGTTGCCGGAATAAGGTATAGCAAAATGCCCGATGATTAGCAGTGATTTCACATTGGCCAGCGGCTTATTATACTCTGTGCTTACCCAGTTCTTCAGCGTTATATCTGTTGTGTTGCCGGCAAAATAAGCGGTGACCACTTTCCATCCGTCGCCCACAAGGTCCTTATACAACTGGTTGATCTCTGCCTGCAAAGAAACCTGGAAATTGTTGTCAATCGCAACCAGCATTGTGCCTCTTGTATCAGGTGTAGGAATATCAATGCCTGTATAAACGTAACCATACCCCGTTAACAATGGAGTAGTTTTTACCACCCGGTATTCATAAACTACACCCGTACTTACGGCATTATCTGTATAACTGTTTGTACTGCCAGGAAAGCTTCCCAGGTTTGTCCAGCCAGGATCTGCAGGCAGTTTTTTATCTACCGAATAGGATAAGGCATTCACATCCGCTACCCATGAAACCGTTATTTGTGCAGGATTTGGTACAACGGTTGCCGAAGTGAGCACCGAATAATCTACACCATAGGGCGTATTCAAAATATAAAATGCTGCAGAGCTTACGGCTTTAGTATTGGCATTTGCGGCATCAGAAATCCTGACAAAGCAATTAACTGAAGATGTATTGGGCACTGTCCAGGTATAGCTGCCATTTGCAGCTGCTGTTGAATTGATGATATTTATCCATGGACCGTTATTGCCGCTTGTGCTGTATTCAATTTTTACATTTGTAACAGATGGCTGTGCCTGCCAGATGATATAACGCCTGGATGCGATCTGGAAAATTTCTCCACCATCATTTGGTTGCAACAAAACAATGGGTTGTACCGGACTGTACAGCGTATATTTTAAGATGCGGCCCGCATCGCCTACTGCAAAGCCGGTGGTTGCATCTATCATATCAATCTCCCACAAAGTTGCTGACGTTGTTGTAGAATATTGTGCCTGCCAGGTAATGCCGCCGTTAGCTGTGGCCAGGATGATGCCTTGTCTTCCACAAGCATAACCAACGGATGTATTGATAAAATCAACACCCAGTAATTCGTATAGTGTGCCACTGGTTTGTCCCGTCCAGGCTGTGGCACCGCCGTTGCTGGTATTCCTGATAACTCCATTGCCCCCTACGATCCAGCCATTGTTGGCATCAATAAATCGTATATCGTTAAATGACAAAAATGTGCTTACGCCAGAATTGGTTTGGTAGGTCCAGTTTGTGCCATTGCTTGTCTTGATGAGCGAAGGACTGCCCTGGGTGGCATTGAAACCGCCACAAGCCCAGCCTGATGTACTGCTCAGCATTTCCAGTCCCCACATGTCGATGCCCTGGCTCATTTGCTGCAACCAGTTTACGCCGCCATCCACTGTTTTAAGTAGCACGGAACCCTTGCCTACGATCCAACCTATACTTGTGCTCACAAACCGTACGCTATTATACTGGCTGGTATAAGGGGAAGTTTGCGGCGTCCATGTACCGCCGCCATTGATGGTTCTTATGATGGTTCCCCCATCGCCGCAGGCCCAGCCGTTGTTAGCATCATAAAAAAATATGCTGCGCAAAGTTTGTGTGGTTCCCGATGATTGAACTGTCCAGTTATTACCGCCATTGATGGTTTTCAAAATAACGCCGTTGTCGCCCGCTACCCAACCCGTGTTTACATCAAGAAATTTTACTGATTTAAAATCTGCGGAAACAGGCAAGCCGCTAATTGGTGTCCATACCTGGGCATGCAATTGTTGATTTGCTACCATGAAAAAAAACAGGCAGATAAATATTTTTTGATGAAGAAAAAAGGTGAAACTTAAATGCTGATCATTTGCAGGACTGTTCATGTTAGTTTTTTGGTAAATCAAAAGCCTGTTTAAAATTTTCTTCCTCGTTTTATATTTTTATCCTTCAACGCTCCACATAGGTATGCCGACAAAGTGATTGCGACCTGCCTACGGCAGGCAGGCGCAAGGCTGATGCTACAAGGTACTAAAGCTGGTATCAAAAAGCATTTCCTCCCTGCCATTCAAATTCCCAAGCGTTGCCTATGGCTTCAAAAACCAGGGCTTTGTGGTTTCGTCGGTTGAAAAAAACTGCAATAGCAATTGCGCTACTTTTTGCCTGCCGCTGTTGCTGGGATGTGTGCCGTCAGACTGAAAGTCTCCGGGCAACCAACTGAGCCCATCTGACCTGGGCGTGGCACCATTGGCCCACAAATATGGTCCCCATGCCAGCCATGGCGCATTAGGAGCAGCCCCGCTATAATTCAGGCTTGCATCACCTGCTACCTGGTCGGCAATAAGCCTTTTAACTGACCATCCGCTGTACCAGGCATATGGTTCGGGGTTCAACTGGCTGGTGGAATATCCGGCATAAATGCGGCTGCTGAGATAGCAGAGTTTTACTTTCGGAAATTTATTTTTAATAATCTGGATCACTGATTTATATTTTAGTTTCAGCGCATCGGGGTAGCTGGCAAAAGCTGTATCGGTGGGGGAAGCTTCTGCTTCTTTGAACCAGATGACCTGCACCTGTGAAGGCGTATAACCAGCAACAGTCAGCCTGTTGTAAACTGAATCCCAGTAAGGCGCCGATGCATTGTTCAACAAATTGATATCCTGTCCACCTATGGCACCATCTACCATGGCAAGCTTTGGATTCTTATTGGTATAGGTCTGCATAAGGTTGAGAAAAGCAGATGTTTCCTGTGTTGTGTTGGAAAGGCCGATGGATATCCAAAGTATTTTGCCATTGGCCAGGTCGGTATTACCGCTGCTGTTGAGTGGAACAATGGATTGTGCAATGGACAGTCCGGCAGTATTATGTGCTGCTGGCCGTTGGTTGCTGCCGGCTGCATAAAGGCCGCCCTGGAAACCCCGGTAGGTTGCTGTTCCAAAATCCATCAAGGGAGCCGGGCTGGTAATAACAGGATTATTGCTTCCACCTGTATTGCTGTTGTTTTTTTTGCAGGAAGCCAGCGCAAATAAAACTAAACCGGCGCTGAGAAAGGATGTGCATTTTTTCATGAAAGGCGATTTTGATATCAATGCTGTGAGTTTGTTTAACTGAAAAAGTTACATAATGTGTTTACAAGATGATTGCTTGGACAATTATGTTGCCCGTCATGCTGTTGAGTTTTGTGTTTCCTTAAAAGTCCGATAAGTATGGCAGCCAGGAACGCAGAAGCGTGCAGATAACCTGCGGCTGTATCGCAAGCAGGCAACTTTTTTATAAGATAACGGAATTAAAAAAAGTTGAAACAAGGCAGCCTTCATTTTGGCGATACTCCTGTTGTCTTCGGCTTGTAAATTAAGTCGGTATAACCCAAAGCCTGGTCAAACAAGCCGGGCTTTTTATTGCCTCTTCTTTTGTATTTTTGAACTATTCATGTCCATCAGCGTTCATAATCTCTCTAAACATTATGGCAGCCAAAAAGCTGTAAATGATATTTCATTTTCACTAAATAAAGGAGAGATAGTAGGTTTCCTTGGCCCAAATGGCGCAGGAAAATCTACTACCATGAAAATGATTACAGGATATCTGCCATCAGATGGCGGCGATATAACCGTATGTGGTTTACCTGTGAAATATGAAGACATTGAAACCAAAAAATTCATTGGCTACCTTCCTGAATCCAATCCCCTTTATTCAGAAATGTATGTTAGGGAATACCTTGATTTTATTGCCGGAGTTCATCATATTGATCATAAAAAAAACAGGATTGAGGAAGTGATTTCCATAGTAGGATTAGATATTGAAGCACATAAAAAAATCGGTCAACTCAGCAAAGGTTATAAACAACGTGTAGGCCTCGCCGCAGCATTAATTCACAATCCTGAAGTGTTGATATTAGATGAACCCACAAGCGGCCTTGACCCTAACCAGATTGTAGAAATAAGAAACGTAATAAAATCTTTGGCAGCAGATAAAACCATTCTCTTCTCATCCCATATCATGCAGGAAGTAGAGGCCATTTGCGATAGAGTTATTATTATAAACAAAGGCAGTATTGTGGCTGATGAAAACATTTCTCTTTTGAGAAAAAATCAATCAGGCATGCAATCAATTACAGTAGAATTTAAAGGCGCAGTAAATGCATCGTTGTTGAAAGTTATAAATGGCGTAAAAGAAGTAAAGGAAGTAAATGCTAACAGTTACCAGTTGGTATGTGAAGATGCCGATGCTGTGAAAAAACAATTGCTGCAATTCAGCCTGGAGCATAATCTTGATGTTGTATCACTGCAAAGCCAGCAACAAAGCCTGGAAGCAGTTTTCAAATCCCTCACAACTGATAACTAAACATTTATTTACTTTTGCAATCATTCACTATTCACTATTACCATTCACTATTCACCATTCACCATTTATAATTCACCATTTATAATTCACCATTTATAATTCACCATGAGCTACATCGCATCATTACATGCAAGACAAATATTAGACAGCCGCGGCAATCCAACAATTGAAGTAGATGTATTAACAGAAAATGAAAGACTCGGTCGAGCTGCAGTTCCCAGTGGCGCAAGCACGGGCATTCATGAAGCAGTAGAACTGAGGGACGGCAATAAAAAGTTGTATGGCGGCAAATCAGTTTTGAAAGCTGTTAAAAATGTAAATACTACACTTGCCGATAGCTTGTTAGGTTGGGACGTTGCTGACCAGACTGGAATAGATGCCATGATGATAGCATTAGATGGTACCGAAAATAAAAGCAAACTGGGTGCTAATGCCATGCTTGCTGTAAGTCTTGCCGTTGCCAAAGCTGCAGCGCTTGAAGCTAACCTCCCATTATACAGGTATATCGGCGGCACCAATGCAAAGATTCTTCCTATCCCCATGATGAATATTTTGAATGGTGGTGCACATGCGGATAACAAAATAGACTTCCAGGAATTTATGGTAATGCCTGTTGGCGCATCTTCTTTTAGCGAAGGACTGCAATGGGGTGTTGAAATTTTTCATGCACTCAAAACCGTACTAAAGAAAAAAGGATTTAGCACCAATGTAGGTGATGAAGGCGGTTTTGCACCAAACATTCAAAGCAATGAAGAAGCGATCGAAACTGTGCTTACTGCAATTCAGGCAGCAGGATATAAAACAGGCACCCAGATTGGTATTGCCATGGATGCAGCAAACAGTGAACTCTGGAATGCCAAAGAAAAAAAATATATTTTCCATAAAAGTGATAATAAAAAAATGACCAGCGAACAACTGGTTAAATATTGGGAGAGCTGGGTAAAGCAATATCCCATTATATCTATTGAAGATGGAATGGCAGAAGATGACTGGAAAGGCTGGAAAATGATGACAGATGCATTAGGCAACAAGTGCCAGATTGTGGGCGACGATCTGTTTGTAACAAATGTAACAAGGCTTGAAAGGGGAATTAAAGAAAATATTGCAAACGCATTATTGGTAAAAGTAAATCAGATAGGTACACTTACTGAAACCATCAATGCCGTAAGTATGGCTCAGCAGAATGGGTATAATACGATTATGAGTCATCGTAGTGGAGAAACCGAAGACAGCACTATTGCTGACCTGGCCGTGGCATTAAACTGCGGGCAAATAAAAACCGGCTCAGCATCCCGAAGCGACCGAATGGCTAAGTACAACCAGTTAATTCGAATAGAGGAAATACTTGCAGATAGTGGTCAATATCCCTCAGGTAAAATACGCTTTGGAAAATAGTTGAGCTGTATTTGGAATTATATATTTATTTTGTATTACAAATCACTCTCGAATGCAATTCCTGAAAGGCACATTTGGCTTATTAAAAAATAAATACATAATAGCTGCCCTTCTATTTGTGCTTTGGATGTTATTTTTTGATGAAAAAGACTGGTCTTCTATTGAATTAAGGAAAGAAAAGCTGGAAGAATTGCAAAAAAGTGAAAAATCTTTAACCCTCCAGATAGCTGAAACCCGTAAGGAGCTTGAATTGTTGAAAACAAGCGCTCATACAATAGAACAATTTGCCAGGGAAAAATATTACATGAAAAAAGATAATGAAGACGTTTTTATAGTAAATACCCCATAAAACCTGTAGAATTCCCTTTACAAATACAATAATCCTTTAAAAGCGCCGTTTAAGAGGCGGATATGGATAATTTTTCAATTTTAAACAAGCTATCAAACTTGCCTATGCACAATTTTACTCAGGAAGATTTGCTACAGTATCTGTACAAAGAAACTTCCACTGAAATGACAGCGGCTATAGGGGCTGCAGTAATATCAGACTATTGTTTGCGGGAACAAATGGAAACATTGGCTGCTTCTATAAAGCAACTAAATAATGTTCCGCTTTTATCACCCCGTAAGCGTTCTATTGATAATATTTTAGATTACGCCGAAAAAGCAGTTACAGAACTAACCGAACATTAATTTTACCGGTTAATTTTACCTACTTTGCCCCACTTTTAGAGGGGCTTTTTTTATGACTACAAAACAACGGTACCAGTTTGTAATTGACTATTTCCTGGAGCATTCTCCTAATGCAGAAACAGAGCTGATTTATGACAATCCGTTTCAATTGCTGCTGTCTGTAATCCTGTCGGCGCAATGCACAGATAAAAGAGTAAATACTACTACACCAGCGATTTTTGAAAGATTTCCTGATGCAGAAAGCTTAAGCAAAGCCAGTTTTGAGGAATTATTCCCTTTCATAAAAAGTATTTCTTATCCTAATAATAAAACCAAACATCTTATTGGAATGGCGCAAATGCTAATGAAGGATTTTGAAGGAGAAGTTCCAATGTCCGTAGATGAATTGGTAAAACTTCCCGGGGTGGGACGCAAAACAGCCAATGTAATTACAAGCGTAATAGATGAACAGCCAAATATGGCAGTTGATACACATGTGTTCAGGGTCAGTAATCGTATGGGGTTAACTACTAATGCAAGTACTGTTCTAGCCGCAGAAAAACAACTTATCAAAAATTTGCCTTCGCAATATGTACATAAGGCGCATCATTGGCTTATATTGCATGGCAGGTATATTTGCGTGGCAAGAAAACCTAAATGTGAACAATGTGGTTTAAAAATCGCATGTAAATTCTTTAATAAATACGTAGCCGATAAATAAATCTCAGGAAAAATCGTTTTATTTGTAACTGATTTTCATAATAATTAAAGCGTTAAGGCCTCAATCACCATATTAATGAAAAGAGTATCCATACTTATAGGTTTTGTTTTTATTTTGGCAGGATATTCCAATCGTGCTTCTGCCCAATATTACTTTTACAATGATAATTATTATGAGACTCCTTTACTCTTCGAATTAGGAGCGTCTTTTAATGCAATGAATTGCCTGACAGATATAGGCGGAACAAAAGGATTAGGAAGGACATTTTTAAAAGATCTGAATATTGGTAAAACTCATTTTGCAGGTGGTTTTTATGTTGGGGTTATGTATAAATACGCTGTGGCATTAAGATTAGAAGCTACTTATGGTAAAATATCCGCTAACGATGATGTGCTTGCTGGCATCAATGATATAGCAAAAGAAAGATTTAATCGAAACCTCCATTTTCGTAGCACAATCGGTGAAGTTTCTGCCCTGGCTGAACTGCATCCTTTATTCATGTTTATTGACTGGCCGGCTAGAGAAGGCTCCCCACCACGATATTCTCCATATTTAGTGGGTGGCATTGGATATTTCTCTTTTAACCCACAGACCATGCTTAATAACCGGTGGGTAGATTTACAACCTCTAAGAACCGAAGGACAAGGATTTGCTGAATACCCGGACAGACCGGTCTATAAGCTGCAACAAATTTGTTTCCCCGTAGGTTTTGGAGTAAAATATGAACTTGATCCTTTGGTTAATTTACGCTTTGAAGTTTTATATCGAATTCTTACTACCGACTATCTTGATGATGTGAGTACACGCTATATTGATCCTGCTTTGTTTTCTAAATACTTAACTGGTTCCAAACTTACCAATGCGTTATTACTTAATGACAGGCAAATTGAAAAACATACAGCGCCTAATGGAGGTGGAAGACGCGGAGATCCTACAGATAAGGATGGCTATTTTACCGTCAATTTAAAAATTGGTCTCATACTTGGCAGAGAACGCTCTCATTAAAAAATATTTTTAAATGCTCTTATAAAAGCATTTGTTTCATTACTTCTATCAGTTCTCCTTTTGTGATAGGCACACCCATTATTTTATTGTATCCTTTTGCATCTATAAGATAAATATCCCTAATGATTTTTATTAATTGGCCATTATTGATTTCAGGAATCAATACCTGTTCAAAGTTTTTTAAAATATCCCCAAGGTTTTCTGGAAATGGCCTGACGTAACGCAGGTGCGCATGTGACACTTCATGACCTTCCGCCTGTAACTGAGCACAGGCACTCTTTATAGCACCAAAAGTACTTCCCCATCCCAACACAAGTATCTTACCTTTTTCAGGCCCGCTATCTAGCTGTTGCTTTGGAATATAGTGTGCTATTTTATCTATTTTTTCCTGTCGAATTTTTACCATTACCTGGTGATTCTCCGCATCATAACTTATATTTCCTGTAATGTTTTGTTTTTCAAGTCCACCAATGCGATGCTCAAGACCGGCAGTACCAGGTTTAACCCATGGTCTTACCAATTTATCATCTCTCAGGTAGGGTTGAAATTGTGTTTCACCGTGGCCAAGTCCTGTTTTAAAAGTCACATGAATAGGCGGCAGATCCGCACTCGCAGGAAACTTCCAGGGTTCAGCGCCATTAGCAATATATCCATCGCTTAAAAAGATAACCGGTGTCATGTGTTCCACTGCAATTCTAACCGCTTCATATACCGCTTCAAAACAATCACTTGGCGTTGACGCCGAAACTATTGGCATCGGGCACTCTCCGTTTCTACCATAATATGCCTGCAGCAAATCACTTTGTTCTGTTTTAGTAGGCAAACCTGTACTTGGGCCCCCTCTTTGAATATTGCAGATGAGCAAGGGTATTTCCAGCATTACTGCAAGGCCCATTGCTTCAGCTTTTAATGCCATCCCGGGACCACTTGTAGTAGTCATTCCTAAAGAACCGCCATAGCTGGCACCAATTGCTGATGTAATGGCTGCAATCTCATCCTCTGCCTGGAAAGTTTTTATACCAAATGTTTTGTAGCGGCTTAATTCATGTAAAATATCTGATGCTGGTGTAATAGGATAGGATCCAAGGAAGATGGGTAAGCCACTTTTTTGTGAAGCTGCAATAACACCATAAGCAACAGCCTGGTTACCCATAATTGAACGATAAGTTCCAGGGTTCATCGTTGCTTTCTTCACCGTATAACGATGGGTAAAGGTTTCTGTAGTATCGCCAAAATTATAACCCGCCTTTAGTACTCTTATATTACTTTCAAGTATATCAGGTTTTTTACCAAATTTTTCTTTCAGGAAGCCAATGGTATTTTCCATATCCCTGTTATACATCCAATATAAAAACCCAAGAACAAACATATTTTTTGCCCGGTCTTTTTCTTTGGTACCCATGGTGAAATCCTTCAGAGATTCACGGGTCATCTTTGTTACATCCATTTTTATCACCTCATATCCTTCCAGGCTATTATCTTCTATAGGATTCACGCCATCAGGATAATTGGCAAGCCTCAGATTTTTTGTATCAAAACCATCTGTATTAGCAATTATTTTCCCTCCTTTTTTAAGTCCCAGGAGATTTACTTTTAGAGCAGCAGCATTCATGGCTACAAGTACATCACATTCGTCACCGGGTGTGTATATCCTGTCGCTGCTAAACCTGAGCTGGTACCCACTTACGCCGGGCAATGTGCCTATAGGAGCCCTTATCTCTGCAGGAAAATCCGGGAAAGTTGCAAGGTCTATCCCAAGCATTGCTGTATTATTGGTAAACTGTGTTCCGGTAAGCTGCATGCCATCACCACTATCACCTGCAAATTTTATAACTACATCATTGAGTACTTCCTGTTGGTCTTGCATATTAATCTTATTGAAAAATTGTAAACAAAGTTAGGGATAGAACTTTATATTATTTTTTTGTACGGGCAGGATAATTTCCTAGCAACACCCTTGCGCCTGCCGGCCGGCAAAGGCAGGTCGCCCTCTAGTACGGCAATGCAGATGGCAGCATTCCCGACATTATAAATTTCATCTTCCTACTAACCGCTGTTGGGGTTTGCAACCGCCCACAGGGTTAACCCCGAGAGAGGCTTTCAGCCCTGTCGGCGGATCAGATGCATTATGGCTTGTACTTTCCCATTATTCCTTTAGGTTTGCCGCAACTATCATATTTTTTTAATGGAAGATTTAAAAGATTTTTTACAGCCTGTTTCACTCTCGATGCTAAATGATGACCAGGGATATACCGATGGGCAATTGGGTAAACATGTATTGCTTTACGATGAGGAAATGCCGGATGTATCCAATGCTGATTTGGTTATTCTTGGCATAAAAGAAAACCGTGGAGCTGGCAATACTGTATCAGATGAAAATACGGCAGATATTATCCGCAAACATTTATACCAGTTGCATTTCTGGCATACGGAAGTAACCATTGCAGATATTGGTAATGTGGAAAAAGGCAATACAATTAATGATAGTTATGCCGCCATAAAAACCATGATCATTGAATTGTTGCTAAAAGAAAAAACAGTGATATTATTAGGTGGCAGCCATGA
>JBDSYV010000181.1:0-5645 GCA_040110925.1 Ferruginibacter sp.
GATTTCCAGCATTTGAACAGAACCTATTTTCCAGGTATAGATTTCCGCAATTTCACTGCCATGAGTAAGCAAAAAATTGAAGCAGATATTGAAGCAGATTTTGCAAAAGCATGGGAAGGCATTATATCTTTACCTGTAAAAGCAAGGTTTGGTGTGTATGTTGCTTATAAATATTACATGTCACTGTTCCGCAAAATAAAAAAATCCCAGCCTGCCGTTTTGTTTGAAGAACGTATCAGGATAACTAATTATTCAAAGGCATTTATTATAATGCGGGCAGGGCTTCGCAGCCAACTTAATCTTTTCTAAATTTGATGTTTAAAAATTTTTAATTTGTCCCAGGTAATTTTAGTAAATGAAAAGGATGAAGTCATTGGCAGCATGGATAAAATGCAGGCTCATGAAGAGGCCTTAATGCACAGGGCCTTCAGTATTTTTATTTTCAATGCAAATGGTAAAATGCTTTTGCAGCAAAGAGCAGATGAAAAATACCACAGCGCTGGCTTATGGACCAATGCCTGCTGCAGCCACCCCATGCCCGGGGAAGAAACAATGGATGCAGCCACAAGAAGATTAAAAGAAGAGCTGGGGTTTACAACAGCGCTTAGTTATAAATTTGGATTCACTTACAAATCAGGCTACGACAATGGCCTGACTGAACATGAATATGATCACGTATTTACCGGCTTTTATGATGGTGAAATATTTCCGGATATAAGTGAAGTTAAAGACTGGAAATATTTTTCCTTGACCGAAATTCATGAAATGCTGAAAGCAAATCCTGAGAATTTTACTTCATGGTTTATAATTGCTTTTCCTAAGCTGGAATCTTATCTTGCAGGCATACATTAAAGATGCCTCCAAAAAAAATCATTGTAATCGGAAGCGGCATAGCCGGGCTTGCAGTAGCCATAAGGCTTGCAGTGCAGGGATTCCAGGTATCTGTATATGAAAAAAATGCTATGGCAGGCGGTAAACTTTCTCTCCTTGAAAAAGATGGTTTCCGTTTTGATACTGGCCCTTCCCTTTTTACCCAACCTGATCTTATTGAAGAATTGTTTTCACTCGCCAATGAGAATATTGCAGATACATTTTCTTATAAAAATATTCCAATAGCCTGCAAGTATTATTTTCCGGATGGAAAAAAGCTAACTGCATATAGTAAACCGGAATTACTGGATGATGAATTACAAACGCTCTTTAAAGAAAAAGAATATAGTGTAAGGCATTACCTGCAGGTATCACAAAACATGTATAAAAAAATTGCTTCCGTATTTCTTAATTATTCTTTGCACAAAAAAAGCACCTGGTTGCATGGTCGGGTTATAAAAGCGTTGTCGGCTATCCAGCCTGCATTTTTATTAAGTACATTGAATAGTTACAATGCGAAAAAATTTCATTCAGCTGAAGCTGTACAGGTATTTAACCGTTATGCTACATATAACGGCAGCAACCCCTATAAGGCGCCAGCTATGTTAGCTGTTATTCCGCACCTGGAGTACAATGAAGGCACCTGGTATCCAAAAGGAGGAATGATTAGTATTGTGAATGCACTCTACAAACTTGCTCTTAAAAAAGGCGTACAGTTTTATTTCAATGCGCCTGTGCAAAGCATAATCCATAGTGAAGGAAAATCGCATGGAATTGTTGTGAATGATGAAAATGTTATTTCTGATGCCGTTGTTAGTAATGCTGATGTATATTTTACATATAAAAAGTTATTGCAACACAAGGGAAAAGCGAAAAAGGTTTTGAAGCAGGAAAGGAGCAGCAGTGCATTAATTTTTTACTGGGGCATTGCAAAACAATTTGATGAACTACAGTTACATAATATATTTTTTAGTAAGGATTATAGAAAGGAGTTTGAATATATATTTGATAAAAAACAATTGCAGCCTGACCCTACTGTGTATATTAATATTACCAGTAAAGAAGAATCCTCTCATGCGCCGGCAGGTTGCGAAAACTGGTTTGTGATGATAAATGTAGCAGCAAACTCTGGCCAGGATTGGGAAGCTATTAAAATAAAAGCGAGAGAACTGGTTGTAAAAAAAATAAACGACAGCCTCGGAATGAATATTGAACCTCTGATAATTACAGAAGACCTTTTAAATCCGGTAGGCATTGAAGAAAATACAGGCAGCTATATGGGGTCGCTTTATGGCACAAGTTCTAACTCAAGGCTGGCGGCATTTTTCAGGCATCCCAATTATTCCAGCTATATAAAGAACCTTTACTTCTGTGGTGGTAGTGTACATCCTGGCGGTGGCATTCCGCTTTGCCTTCATAGTGCAAAAATCACTGCTGAATTAATTTCTAAAAATAAACATCTTAAACAATTACATTGAACATATTAGGTAATAAAGAAAAAATTGCTACGATAATCGCTATTGTTTTTCATGTGATCGGATTAGCAGGAATATTGTTTTATAATATTAAAGTTTTTGCGGCTTTAAGTTGGCTAAACATGTTGCTGATGCTTGCATTGATAATCTATACACAAAAAGAAATTACGACGGGGTTTGCTGTTTTTTTTATCAGTTGTTTTGTGGTGGGAATAGCTGTGGAAATTGCAGGGACTTCCACTGGCGTTTTTTTTGGTGAATATCATTACACTGATGTATTGGGATATTCCATTAAGCATGTGCCATTGATAATTGGCGTGAATTGGTTTATAGTTTTGTTTTGCGCCGGGGTAAGTATTCATATGCTTACTAATAACCTTCAAAAAGAAATGAGTGCGGTTTCTCCACGATGGCTTAAAGCTATTGCCATCATCACCGATACGGCATTACTTGCTGTATTTTTTGATTGGCTGATGGAACCTGCAGCCATTAAGCTTGGCTTCTGGCAATGGCATGGCGATGGTACAGTGCCTTTTTACAATTATGTAAGCTGGCTTGTAGTAAGTGCAATACTGGCTGCCGTTTTTTACTTTTGCACTTTTCCAAAACAAAACAAATTCGCAGTAAATTTGTTACTTATACAGGCAATGTTTTTCCTGTTAATAAGGACATTTTTATGAGCTGGCTTTTATTTTTAGCAATTATCATAGGTACATTTTTTATCATGGAAGGCATTACCTGGCTTACACATCGTTTTGTGATGCATGGTTTTCTCTGGTACCTTCACCGTGATCATCATCAGCCTACGCCAGGGGTTTTTGAAAAAAACGATACGTTCTTTTTAATTTTTGCCATACCCTGCTGGCTGTTAATAATGCTGGGATTACGATATAAACAATATTGGATTGCCGCCATTGGTTTTGGCGTGGCATTGTATGGCTTCGCTTATTTTTTGGTGCATGATGTGATTATTCACCAGCGCTTTAAATGGTTTAGCCGCAGCAATAATTTGTATATACGCACTATTCGCTGGGCACACAAAATGCATCATAAACATATGGGTAAAGAAGATGGGGAAAGTTTTGGAATGCTGTACGTGGCGAAAAAATACTGGCAGAAAGTAAGGGCTGATAAGCGGAAAAAGTCTGTCAGTCTATAAGTCAATAGGTCAATAGAAAATAAGCAATAGACAAAATAAAGGTTCCGTTTTTTAAAACTATTCACCATTCACCATTGACAATTCACAACTTCACATACTTTATAATCCTTGTCGCCTCGCTTGCCTTTCCCCTAATTTTAAGTTTTGATAAAAAAGTTGCGTTTTATAAAAAATGGCAATTCCTGTTTCCTTCAATGTTGATTCCCGCTACATTTTACATAGCATGGGACATTTGGTTTACAAGTATAGGTGTGTGGCACTTCAATGAAAAATATATCTCTGGTATTCATTTTTATAATTTGCCAATTGAAGAAGTGCTTTTCTTTTTTGTGGTGCCTTATTGCTGTCTCTTTATTTATGAATGTATCCGCAGTTATTTCCCCCGGGTAAAGGATAATGGAATATCCAGGACCCTTTTTTTACTCATAGGAATTATATTAATTTCAGCAGGATTATTTTTTTATGAAAAGCATTACACGTCAATCACTTTTATTTTTGCAGGGATTTTTACTTGCCTTGTATATTTCTTTAAAAACTATTTCCGCTATTTTTCTGCTGCTGCATTTTTGATTTCCTATGCAATTATCCTTATTCCTTTTTTGATAGTGAATGGATTTCTCACAGCTATTCCTGTTGTCTTATATAACGATGCTGAAAACCTGGGCGTACGTCTTTACACTATTCCTGTAGAAGATGTTTTTTATGGAATGTTGCTCGTGATGATGAATGTGGTCGGGTATGAAAAGAAAAAGTATCCTCGCCCTTGAGGTTCTAAAAACCAATCGCCTTGCAGCAAAGCCATCGTTATTTGGCGAGATTATAAATTGCCCACAACTGCAATTATGCTACAAGATCTTATTATTTCAGTTAAAATATTTTTGATAAAACTAAATACTTTAGTAATTTTATGCTAAACAAGTTTGTATTTTATTTTTTAACGGCCCGTTATTAAACGTATCCTAAGCATTAATAATTATAGTCTTTGTTTTGATAAGTGTAAAATATTTTTATATGAAAAGCAATACCATGATACCAGGATATAAGACTTACGATTACCTGCTGGTTTTACAGCCGCATGAAGAACTGCGCCATAAAATAATACAGGTGAAAGAACAGTTTGCAAAAGATTATAAGTCAAATTTTGCTGTTCACAGCAAACCACATATTGCCCTTGCAACATTTACTCAGTATGGTATGATAGAAGAAAGAATTATTAGCCGTTTGCATACAATTGCCATGGGTTTTCCACCTATCAAAATTGAACTTAAAGATTATGGCAGTTTTCCTACACATACTATTTTTATTAACGTAGCTTCTAAGCTTACGGTAACTAACCTGGTAAAGAAAATACGAACTGATGCACAACGGCTGATGAAGCTGGATGCAGATAATAAACCGCATTTTTTGTTGGACCCATTTATACCCATTGCCCGAAAGCTGTTGCCATGGCAATATGAAAAAGGCTGGCTGGAATACAGTCACAAACATTTTTCCGGGAGGTTTATTGCTGATGGAATGCTTTTATTGAAAAGGCCTTCAGGGGAACTCAATTACCAGGTCCTGCAGCGCTTTGAGTTTCAGAACCTGCCGGTGAATACTGTGCAGGCAAGTTTATTTGGCCCGCCTATGTCCACCAAAGGGGGAAATTAGAAATGCAGTTTGTGATATTTTAAAGCAACAATGGATTGGGAGTTTATTGTTGAATTAGCAATTGATACCGATATGGAAAAAATGATACTGTTGATTAAGGATAAAATGAAAATGTGGAAGGATAAATAGTTATTAATAAACTAAAGCACCGCTCTCTCTCTTTCGGAGAGGGAGAAGGAGGGAGAGGCCAGACATGAGTGAAAAATTAAAACAGGACGCAGTGCCTGTAACAACAAACACACAACCGGAAGCAACGCAATACCTGCAAGGCAGAGGTGCACAGTTTAATACAAAAAACAGGTTTATTAAAAATGAAACGGTAAAGGAGCATGCAGAGGCTATTGATGACTGGGAAGAAGTAAAAAGCCGTACCCAGTATATAGAAATGGAATCTAAAACCATTGTCAACAAAGTGGAAAGCCCGGATGTAGGTATGAGTTACAGTATGAATCCTTATGCTGGTTGCGAGCATGGTTGTATATATTGCTATG
>JBDSYV010000182.1:0-5900 GCA_040110925.1 Ferruginibacter sp.
GGCAGAAGAAAAGGGATCTGTTAACCCCCATTTTTGTTCAAGCACCGAATATTGGTTAGCTGTAAGCATAGGTTGATGGTAATGACCCGCCAAAGATTTCTGGCGGTATGCTTCATACAGTGTTACGGCGCAGGCTACTGATATATTTAGGCTCTTAATAATTCCTACCTGGGGAATGATGAAATTGCCATCAGTAAGATTATTAACCTCATTACTTACACCACTATGTTCATTACCAAATACCAGGGCAATAGATTGGGTAAGGTCCATATCATAAAGATCAATTGATTCGGTACTTAAGTGCGTGCTGTAAATTTTGTCATAATGCTTTCTTAACTCATGAAAACATTCCTCAATATCAGTAAATTGGCGAATGGTTAACCACTTAGATGCACTTGATGAACTTTTAGCACCCCATTTTTTATGCACCCCTACCTGGTTGTTCAGGATGTAAATATCCTGGATGCCCACAGCATCACAAGTGCGCATCACTGCAGAAATATTATGTGGATCGGCAACATTTTCCAACACTACAGTTATAGAGGTTTGCCGCTTATCTAAAACATCTGTGAGACGTTTAATTCTTTCGGGGGTCATCATATTTATGTCATTGGTCAATGGACAATTAGTAAAAGGCAAAACATTTCAAATAAGTAAAAATGTAAATTACTTGTATTGACTTTTGAATGCTATTTTAAAATGCGGCATTCAGTTGTATTCCTAATCCAGAATTATTGTTATAAATTATATTTCCATTGCTGAAGCTTATGCCGGTTGCAATATCCTCTGCAAGTAAAAGTGGGCCATCCATATCTACATAATCCAGTAAAGGTGCAAGATGCGCAATAGCAGCTGTACCCACAGTACTTTCATTCATACAACCGATCATTACCTGCATCTCAAATTCACGGGCCTTATCTATCATGCGGCGGGCAGGCGTAATGCCACTGCACTTGGTTAGTTTAATATTGATGCCATGAAAATGATTGACGCATTTTATTACATCAGCTTCAGCCACACAGGATTCATCAGCAATAAGTGGAAGAGGAGATTGCTGATACAAAATCTTCATATCATCCCAATTGTCTTTTGCAAGGGGTTGCTCAACAAACTGTACACCCAGTTCTTTCATCAACGGAATTTTTTCCAGGGCCTCTTCTAATGTCCACCCGGCATTTGCATCCACCCTGAAAACTGCATCTGTCCTGGCTCTAAGGGCTGTTAATATTTCTATATCATTCGGCGTACCTACTTTAATTTTATAAATTGGCCAGGGCTTTTCTTCCATTTTCTTTATCATCATTTCAATACTATCAATGCCAATGGTAAAATCGGATAAGGGGGCATTGCCGGTTTCAAAATTCCATATTTTATACAGCGGTTGTTTTTTTAATTTACCATAAATGTCCCAGCCCGCCATATCCAATGCGCAAACCAAAAAAGAATTTTGTGGAAACAAATGATGCAGGTAATGCCAGTATCGTTCAGGATCGGTGAATGAAAATTTTTCAATAAAAGGCCTTTTGGCTTCCAGGTCCTCAATCATTTTTTCTACAGGAATATTGTAGTAGCTGATGGCCGGCGCTTCGCCATAACCTTTAATACCAAAATAATCCAGTTCTATAATCAAAGTGGGTTGATGCGTTTTAGTGCCTTTGGAAATGGTGAAAGGATAGCGGAAGGGTAAATCATAACGGCGGTATCTGAAGTTCATTTTATTCATTGTTATTACCTGCCGGTTTCAATAATTAGTTTGGTGAGATTATTTGAAAAATGTTTATCAGCCATCATTGTTTCCAGGGATATATGCATCCTGTAATTCCAGTTGTGATCAGCGTTTGCAGGATTATTTATTCTTTCCTCAGCGGCATTTTCCCGGCGCAAGTTGTCATCCATGGCCAATAGATCCTGCAGTAGAAATACCGCCATCACTGCCGGTGATTGCAGGTGCTGTTCAATAATTTCTTTGCATATCCATGGTTCTGCTTCAGTAATTGCCGTGCCATAATGGCCAAGAATATGGTTATAAAAATATTGAGTGGCATCATTGTCTTCTTTCCACCAAAGTCTTAGTGGCGACATGTCGTGTGTAGATGGTGTAACAACTTTCAGGTAGTCACAGTGTTTTATATCTGCAAATCGTTCGGTATCTTTTTGCGGCATTCTTTGTACTATAAGGCCCGTCATATGCATACTATTTAGCACCGGGGGAACCATGTCCGGCACCATCCCCAGGTCTTCTGCACAGATATACATATTGCTGCTTGCTGCCAGCAATTTGAGTTTTTTTATCCCTTCATCCTTCCACAATGCATTTTGATTATGATAAAAATAATCGTTGTATAATTTTTCTAATGCCTGCTGTTCATGATCTGGCAATTGCCTGTACGCTTCTGTTTGCTGCATGTTGATCCTGAAATGATAATGATTTGCAAGCTCCTCATCCTTAAGTAAAATAACTTCTGAAATCAGCAACAAGAGAGCCGGGAGATGCTGTTCTTTGCCCGGATATGATTCCATAAAAGCAGTTGCTTTTTTTTGCGTTTCGCAATTATGGTTCAATTTACCATCGTCCAGGCAGTTAATTTTTATCCAGGCTGCATCATCATTAAAATAGCGTTGTAAAATTTCTTCACTAATGAATGGTTTACAAAAAAAATCTTTATTAAAATTAATACCAGCCTGCCTAAAACTTTCTGCAGGTACAGGATTGGCGGGCACTAATCTACCAAGTATGCCTTCTGTTTCATCTCCGGGAATACTCCAAATCCTGAAGAAACCCAGTACATGATCTATTCGTATGGCATCAAAATAATTGCTTAATTGCTCCATTCGTTGCCGCCACCATGAATATCCTTCTGCTTCCATATTGGCCCAGTTATACGTAGGAAAACTCCAGTTTTGCCCTTTGGCAGTAAACGCATCGGGAGGTGCACCGGCCTGCATATGCATGTGAAAGAGATGTGGGTTCATCCATGTATCTACGCTATATGTATGCACACCAATGGGCAAGTCGCCTTTAAGTGCCACCTGGTTTTTATGCGCATAATTGACGGCATCCTCCAATTGAAGATGCAAGTGAAACTGTATGAAATAATGGATCGCAATTTTGTTATAGTGATCAGAACCGGGACTTACCAGTTCCTGTATGTCTTCTTCATCATAGTTGCAATATTCTTCCCAATTGCTGTAATCGGCCGTTTTGTATTTATCTCTTAAATAACAAAATGCAGCATATGGCACCAGCCATTGCCTGTTAATTTCCAGAAATTCAAACCAGGCAAAATCATCTTTAAAATTATGTTGCTCTTTTTCAAACAATAATTCTATGGCTTGCTGTTTACAGCTAAGAGCGGCTTCATAATCAATAGCAGGAAGCTTATTTATTTGTTCCACTTTTTGCAACAAATCTGCAGGCAAAATAAGGTTAGCAGCTTTGGCCAGTTTGTGCACATCAAGCAAAACCGGGTGCAAGGCAAATGCAGATATGGCTGCATAAGGATAGGCATCTTTATAAGTTTGTGTTGCGGTTGTATCATTGATAGGTAAAAGTTGTATCAGCTTAAAACCTGAATAGCCAGCCCAGTCTATTAGCGGTATCAAATCGCTGAAATCACCAATGCCCCAGCTTTTACCAGATTTTAATGCAGACACCGGCACATTGATGCCTGCCAGTTTCCATGCATTATCGAGCCTTGAATTTTCCTGCAAGAAAATAATTTGTTCTTTTTCAACAGGCATTGGTAACGCCCTGTTTTCTTCTGCTTCGTATGTAATGATTTTTTTTAGCCGGCTATCATAAATTCCATATTTATAAAGAATGGCATCATCCTGCTGCTTTATATGCATTCTGGCTTTCCATCCATTTTTACTGTACTGCATAAGCAGTGGATGCTCCAGCCATTGTCCCATGGCCTCAATACTGCCGCTGATGCAAATGCTCAAATGCTCTGGGAGTACAGGTGCATTTACATTAAAAAAATGGGTTGTTTTTTTAATGCTCAGTGGCCTTATGGCCTTTTCTTTTTTAACGCTGGAAATAGATTTAAACGCTTTGCTTTCATAAATAGTTTGTTCCCATGATGGCTGATACCAATCGCAATGAATTAAAATATGGGTTGATTTTGTTTTATCAAGCTTCAGGTTTAACTGGTTGCCCTGCTGATCTACTTTACCTGCTTCACGGATAAGGATTTGTGCAGTTATTTTTTTTGTTCTTTGCTCTTTGTTCAATGATATATTTCCCTGCCAGGTATTTTCATTCACATAATCAAGTGAGAGCTCATTATTACCATTTGCAACTGGTTCATTGAATTGTATAAATACAGACTGGCCATAAACTGAAGCGAATTTTACTAAAAACACAATATGCATATCCATCATTTGAACCGGCAATTTAAGCAGATTGCAGAAATAAGGATTTCAAATCTTTTATTGTTGATAGTCAGAGCCCTATATTTGCAGAAATTATTTATCAAACAATGGAAATGACTAAAAAACGCACAGGCCTTTATTGGATACTATTCTTAATATCTGTTGCCGTATTTTTTGGAGTATATGCTGTGGCAGGGGGATATTGTTCTATGATTCTTCCCTTTAATGTAACTCTACTGGCTCTTGCACTGGATTTGATGTAAAGGTGAATTTTATAATCTTTTTTGCATGCTCCTCAACAGGAGCATTTTTTATTCAGATATTCCATTATGACCATCTTTGTCAGTCGTTCTCTATGGCACTAATCTTGACAATTGTAAGTTCCATTAAATTATACCCTTTTAACTGGCTATTTTTGCCAAATTGACCAACGAACCAACAATTATGGATAAAAGTTTTTTTTTACAAGGCGGAGAAGATGAAATGGAGTTTATGCCTATGATTCCGCTTAATGATGATGATGACGCAGACACTGACAGTAGCAAGCTTCCTGCCGAATTACCTATACTTCCTCTAAGAAATACAGTACTATTCCCTGGCGTGGTAATTCCTATTACCGTAGGCAGAGACAAAAGTATAAAAGCAGTAAATGATGCTTATAAGGCTGACAAATTGATAGGCGTTGTGGCACAAAAAGATAGCAGCGTAGAAGAGCCGACAGTTAGTGATTTAGAAAATATAGGTACTGTTGCAAAATTAGTTAAGCTGATTAAAATGCCAGATGGCGGCACTACCATCATTATACAGGGCCGCAAGCGAATGAAAATTGATGAGATCACTACCGACGACCCTTATTTTAAAGGAAAAGTGAGTTACCTGGAAGAAGAACAATTGAAAGATGATCCTGATTTTAATGCATTGGTAGGAAGTATTAAAGACCTGGCCGCACAAATTATCAGCCTCTCCCCTAACCTGCCAAGCGAAGCTGCTATCATATTAAAAAATATTGAGAGCCCTTCTTTCCTGATACATTTTGTGAGCAGCAACCTGAACAGCGATATTAAACAAAAACAACAGTTGCTGGAAATAAGCAACCTGAAAGCCCGTGCAGAACTGCTAATGCAACTAATGCATACCGAACTGCAGTATGCCGAACTGAAAAATAAAGTAACCAATAAAACCCGGGCAGAACTTGATAAGCAACAAAGGGAATATTTCCTGCAGCAGCAAATGAAAGCCATCAAGGATGAACTTGGCGGCGATAATGTAGCTGAAGTAAAGGAAATGCAGAAAAAAGCGGAAGCCAAAAAATGGCCTGCCGCTGCAAAAGATATGTTCAATAAAGGCGTGGAAAAGTTGGAGCGTATGCATCCATCTACACCAGATTATTCTGTTGTCTACAATCACCTTGATTTACTGCTTGACCTGCCATGGGATGATATTACGCAGGATCAATATGATTTAAAGAAAGCAAAAAAAATTCTTGATCATGACCATTACGGCATGAACAAAATAAAAGAACGCAT
>JBDSYV010000183.1:0-3290 GCA_040110925.1 Ferruginibacter sp.
ACAGAATTATACTCACTCCGGTTATACGTGGACCTTGAAAAGCTTCGCATCAATTCTGAGGTAGAATATGAAGAAATTATACAGGAAAGTATTTTAGGTTCTGGAATAAAAATTCCACCGCTAATACTTCAACCATTTGTAGAAAATGCGTTATGGCATGGATTAAGTAATAAAGCCGGCCACAAAAAAGTTACTATTTCAATTTCGGAA
The DNA here is from genome assembly GCA_040110925.1 of Ferruginibacter sp. Taxonomy (GTDB): domain Bacteria; phylum Bacteroidota; class Bacteroidia; order Chitinophagales; family Chitinophagaceae; genus Ferruginibacter. Next base: position 211 of record JBDSYV010000183.1, read on the forward strand.
AAAGATAACTGGATCATTTGCCAGGTAACCGATAATGGAATCGGAAGAAAAAAAGCCGGCGAAGTATCCGGAGTATTTCCCGAAGGGAATTTATCCAAAGCAGTAAATATAAGCCGTCAACGGCTCATAGATTATAACCAGTCACCAGGTATAGATCCTATTAGTTTTACAGACCTGGAAAATAATGGTGAAGCAGCAGGCACCGCAGTCATCATCCGTATAAAAGCCTGATTATTTTATCGTAAATCAATTTTACCAATAAATCATTCCCGCAGTTTACGCCAGTAGCTTACTTCCTGATAAATGGCTTACAAGTACAGTTCATTCTTTTTTAGATTTAATCATGGCTTTTATTACAGGCATAGTGGCAGTATGTTTAATAACCATCCTTGCTATGTACTGGAAAGAGATAATTACCATTTTCAGGAAAAAGAAATTTTAGAATTTATTGTTTATGAAAAAAAATATAAGCCTGTTGCTTCTCCTTGTTGTTTTAGTTACCCCGCAATTATTTTCGCAGATCGGCATAGGCACAGCAACACCCGACGTTTCTGCATTATTGGATGTAAGTTCCACAACCAAAGGCTTATTACCACCCCGAATGAACTCTTCACAAAGGGATGCAATAGTAAATGCTTCCCCCGGCCTTATCATTTATAACACCACAACAAACAGCCTGGAAATATTTGGGAATAATACCTGGAATGGCCTTCAGGTTTCTCAAAAAAATATTAAGAAATTGATAGGAGGCAGTAATACCGAAGTGATAAAAAAAATGCTTCCTGCACCTGATGGTGGATATATTCTGGTGGGCTATTCAAACAGCAATAATACGGGCACTTTCACTGGCTTCCCAAACAGTGGAACCAATGATGGCTGGATTTTAAAGTTGGATGCAAAAGGAAATATTCAATGGCAAAAACTTTTAGGCGGTTCCGGAACTTTTGATGAATTTTTAGATATACAATCAACAAGTGATGGTGGATATATCATAGCTGGCACTTCCAATTCAGTTAGCTTATTCGGCATGACTAATAATGGAGCATCAGATGGATGGATACTTAAAATAGATAGTAACGGAAATACAACCTGGCAAAAATTATTGGGTGGAAATGCAAATGACGTTTTTAATTCAATAGCAGTTTTGGCAGATGGCAGCTTTGTGATAGCAGGGTATAGTTATTCATCTAATACGGGTACTGTTACGGGGTTGACAAATAATGGTGCTGCAGATGGTTGGCTTATAAAATTAAATTCAACCGGCGATTTGCAATGGCAAAAATTTTATGGTGGAGACGTTACAGATGTTTTCAATTTTCTTTTAGCAACAACAGATGGAGGGTTTATTTTATGCGGTTCTTCTTCCTCCACTTCAGGCTCAGGAACATTTACAGGTATTACAAATAATGGTGGTACAGATGGCTGGTTATTTAAAGCTGATGCATCAGGCATTATGCAATGGCAAAAACTACTGGGTGGAAATGCAGTGGATATTTTTTATAACATTCTTATCACTACAGGTAATAATTTTCTTCTCTCTGGTACCTCCACATCTTCTAACACTGGTACACTTACCGGCATAAATAATAATGGGCTGCAGGATGGATGGGTTGTGAAAACAGATGGTACTGGTGTAACTCAATGGCAACGATTATTGGGTGGAAATAATGATGATAAACTGTCTGCAATTATTGAGCTTACGGATGGCAGTTTTATAACCCTGGGTAATTCATCATCTTCCTTAAGTGGCACTTTAGCAGCCAATGCAGGTTTTGGTTTAAGCGATGGCTGGATTATAAATGTGGATGCTTCAGGAAATACGCAATGGCAGCGATTGTATGGCGGCAGCAATGCTGATGAATTTAATTCAATAATCCGTTTTGCGGATGGAAATTTTTTAATAGCAGGAGCATCAGCATCTCCCAACAATGGCGTACTCACGGGTATAGCAGGCTATGGTGCAGCTGATGCATGGATTTTTACGTTAGACAAAACCGGGAATTTTTATTAAGCAATTTTAAAAACATTTATATGACAAAATTTTTTTTATTAATCCTGGCAATGCTGCTGAGTAATTTAATGTATGCTCAGAATATTTCAATCAATAACATAGCAGCACCTGCCAATGCATCATCCATGCTGGATATAAGCAGTACAACCAAAGGCCTGCTTATTCCACGTATGAGTACTGCTGGCATTACATCAATTACTAATCCTGCAAAAGGTTTACTGGTTTATGACAGCAGCAAAAACCAATTGATGGTAAATATGGGAACTGCTGCTGCACCCGATTGGCAGACTATTGTAGCCAACAGCGGGTGGAGTTTAACAGGAAATAACGCCACCAATCCTGTAAATAATTTTATTGGAACCACGGATGCAGTACCCCTTATCTTTAAAATTAAAAATGAAAAAGCAGGAATCATAGATTCTACTTTAAGCAATACCGGCCTGGGTTTCCGGGTTCTTGATTCCTCAACCAATGGCACCCATAACAGTGCCTTCGGATATAAAGCATTAATTAGTAATTCTACAGGAATATATAATACGGCCATAGGGTCTAATGCCTTGCGCAAGAATACTTCCGGCAACTACAACACGGCAACAGGTATGCAGGCATTAACGTCAAACACGAGTGGTTACCGCAATACAGCGTCTGGCTATTTCTCTATGGCTTCCGACACAAGCGGCTATGATAACAGTGCATTAGGTTCTCTTTCTTTATATTCAAATTTATCCGGCGCAGCAAATGCGGCTTTTGGATTTTCAGCTCTGCATGGCAATACTACAGGAATATCAAATTCAGCTATGGGTGCTTATTCGCTCTTTAACAATAACACCGGCAACTACAATACAGCGAGTGGGTTAAATGCATTGCAAAGCAATACCTCGGGGAATAATAACACATCTACTGGAGTGGCATCTATGTTTAATAACATTACCGGCACCGCTAATGTGGCTAATGGCGTTGCAGCATTATTTTATAACACGGATCGCAATAATCTTGTAGCTGTGGGCGATTCCGCACTTTATAATAACGGGTTAGGAGCAAGTAATGCTTTGCATGCAACATCAAATAC
>JBDSYV010000184.1:0-4690 GCA_040110925.1 Ferruginibacter sp.
CTGTAATTGCCACAGTCATCTATGGATATATAACAATGCCGGAATACTGGGGAAATTTTAAATCAGCATATATGCGGGGCAAAGGTTGTAATCCAATTTCAAACTGGCCATGGTTTGAAATCCTGGATAAGTCAACGGTATTTCTTAGGCAACAAATAAAATAGAATTAAGATTTGAAACTCCATTAAATTATCAAAAATGAAACAACGGTGGTTCAAAAAAAATAGCGGGTTTTACTTACCCATTCATCCCTGGGGATTTGTAGTAACCCTATTTGCTTTTGTATTTATGGTGCCCGTAGTATTAGCCATAGACAGGCATTCCCATTCGGTTACGGATGAGTTGTATAGTGTTTTTATTTATGCAACCTGCACCGCATTCTGGTGGAAATGGATTGCAGAAAAAACATCCATATAAATTATGAAACGATTAATCAAATCCTTCTCTTTTGCAATTAGCGGTATAAATCATTGCTTTAGCAAGGAGCCTAATTTTTACATTCATATTCTTTTGGCAACAGCGGCTTTAAGTTTATCAATTCTCCTCGAGATATCTCGTATTGAATTTATTGTTGTGATACTTTGCATTGCAGTGGTATTGGCAGCTGAGATGATAAACACAGCTATTGAACAAATATGTAACCGGGTAACTAGAGAAAGGGATACAGAAATAAAAATAATAAAAGACATTAGTGCGGGGGCTGTGCTGGTAACTGCAATTGCTTCTTTAGTTTGTGGCCTAATTATTTTTGTACCAAAATTATATGCGTTGGTAAATTAAAAACTATGAAAACAATTTCTAAATTTACCTGCTGCCTCATTCTGTTTCTATTTTTTGCCAATACACTGATAGCGGCAGGATTGTTTTAAACATAAAGCCTCAGGTATAATTCCCTGACCTGGAATATTTCCCCCACCTTGATTCACACCTGCTATGCGGTATGCCGTTGAATATAAAAAAGGGCAGGGAGGAAACGGGGTTTATCTTCCCATGCGGGCTTTAATTTTACCCCAATGCTATTTAATTAAATGAATGGAAAGGCAGGGATGTATGTATAATTATAGCGATTAAACACTCCAATCAAATTCAATTAGTATAATTGTAATTTATGGTAAGCATTTTGTAACTTTTACTTATACATCATAATCATGAAATTCATTTCTCAATCATGTCTACCTTAAAAGAAAATGAAAGACTTCAAATTCTGAAGCGTTACGATATCCTGGACACACCACCTGATGGATCTTTTAACAGGCTTACAGCCCTTGCTGCAAAAATTTTTAATGTGCCAATTGCTATAATCAGCCTGGTGGATCATGACAGGATATGGTTTAAATCCCATGAAGGACTTGATATAAACCAGATAGAAAAAAATACCGGTTTATGCGCTTCTGCAATTTTATCAGATGATATTTATATAGTGGAAGATGCAAGAAAAGACCCTCGCACCCTGGCTAACCCTCTTGTGGCAGGTGATTTTGGCCTGCAGTTTTATGCCGCTGCACCTTTAAAAACTAAGCAGGGTTTCAACCTGGGTACATTTTGTATCATTGATAAACAGAAACGTTATATCAATTCTGATCAGCAAGAAATACTTAAGGACCTGGCTGATATCGTGATGGACGAAATTGAATTAAGACTTTCCGCCAGGATAAAATTCAACCAAATGAATAAAAAAATTAGCAGGCTTGAGGCAAGATCAAAACTGGAAAATTAAATTTGAAAAAAAGTAATTCAAGCCTTTTTGGCAAAAGGTTTATTATACAGCTTTTGTTTTTTAAAAATCTAAACCAAGGGACAAATACATAATTGGTTTGCCTTTAAAAAATCCATTCATTGGCCAGCCCGCGTCAAACTTCAGGAAATATCCAAGCAGTGTACTCCTGGCGCCAAAGCCATAGCCACCGGCAAAAGGCCCCACGCCTCCAGCTTTTACCTTCACAGTTACCGGGTATCCACCATAATTTACTTCTGGGCGCTTAATGCTGTTATATCCACCATTCCATGCTGTACCTAAATCAATAAACTGGGTTAACTGGAAATTTCGAATGAATGCATTATTGACTACTCTATCAAAAAATGTGGACATAACCGGCAACCTGAATTCACTGTTTATTACTAATGCATTATTCCCGTTGGCAACATTTTGAATAAACCCACGCATGTTTACTGCCAGGCTTTGAAAGGCATATTCCTGGTCGTTAGCAGGAGGATTATTTGTGTTGAAATACCTGTTCTGTCCATTGCTTTTTGTATTCTGGCCAAACATCAGCCAACCATCAACTCCACCTAAATAATAAATGAATTTTTGGCTGCCGAAGCTGAAGTCGCCAGCGGCACGACCTGCCCAAATGAAGTTGCGGTAAATTGGATAGTAATAACGTGCATCAAAACCCAGGTTAAATGTATTGGGACCATCGGCAAATTTTATTTTATTAACCTGGCGGTTCCAGTCTGCAAAAATTTTATATCGCAGTCCATTCCAGATATTCATTGCAGGATTTAAACTATTGTCAAAAACAAACTCCAGCCGGCTTACAGAATACACCGTTTTATAATCTTCAATGGGAAGCGTAACGGCATCAACTGAAGACAGTACTGCCCTGTCGGAGCGTATGCCTGTTGAGAGCCGAATGCTTTTGCTAACATCAAAAGGATAAGAAATGTTTGCCTGGTAAAGATTGGTAAATGACCGTCCTGGATAAACATCAGCAACTACAAACTGCTGCGAATTACGATAATATGTTGCACCCCAATCAATCCGGCGTTTGAGGTTTTGATAACTTATCAGCCATTCGTTTTCCTTTAAATTGCTACTGAGTTTAAAGGCACCTGTTACACGTATATCCTCCATAAGATCAGAAGTTCCCAGGCGGATAAGACCATTAAGGGCAGAACCCGAGTTAAGCATAATTGGTCCTTCACCTCCACCGTAAGGCTGGTAACGATTAATCAACACAGAATTATTAAAGCCTACAGAACCAAAATCAGCAGAAAATTTTAATGGCTTATACTTGTATAGCCGGGCAGATTTTAAAACTGGCTCATCATATATTCCTGTTACCGGCACCACTGTTCCCTTCACTGTTGCGGCGCTGGTATCTTTTCCAAATTCAGTTTGAAATTCTGCATCAGGATTGATAACCTTTGCCGTGGTATCAGTAACTGCAGGTATAGCCGGAACCACAGCCGTTTTTCCTGCAGGTGTAAGGCGGCTTTCCCTCATTAATTTTTTTGCATACTCAGTAGGCTGTGCAGTTATATTTCTCCTTTGCAGTGTTAGCTCGTCTATTTTTAATTTATACAACGTTTTTTCATCGCTCTGGCGGGTTACTTCACTCACCTGGTTGTTATCCCCGGCTATTCTTGTTTCGGCAAGGCTGCTTGGGTAATTGCTTAAAGGAAAACTATAAGCCGAATCTGTTGATACGGAAACAACAGCAATGGAATCAACATCCGTTTTTTTATAGGCTCTTAATGTGCTATCTACTTCCCTTGCAGATGGGTTTCTTAAAATATCATCACCAATAAGTACAAGCGTATCTAAACCCGCTTTTGTTGTGGTAAAAAAACCTGCATAACGGTTGGCAATACCGTTCTCATCGCTTACGAAAGTGAAATGATTTTGATTATACTGCATTGGAGAGCGTGCATTACCATATTTCAGATTGGTAAGCTGGCTCACCTGGTTCAGTTCAGGTTTATCGCCAAAATTGGTAATGAGAAAAATATTATACCGGTTGTTACTTGGTAGCACAGTATCGGAAGTAGTTGCAAAAGGGCCTGGGCGGTTGCTGCTGAAAATGATTCCTGTTTTGCCAGGGAAAGCTACAAAGGATGCATCCAGGTTGTCATACACATCATTTGTTATCTGTAGTAGTTTTTCATTTTCAATATTAAAAGTATAAATATCGCTATGGCCGTTTTTTACTGCACTTAAAAGTAAGGTACGGCTATCCAGCATATATTTTATGTCCTGTACCTGGTCCAGCTTTCCTGTAAGATCAATTTTGTATTGTTTAATGCGGGTAACTATATCAAATACAAATAATTTCAAGCGGCCTTCTTCTTCATAAACTACCGATATACGGGTGCCTTTGGGATCCCATGCCATCATAGGGTAGTTGGGGTTCATTTCATTTTCATAAGTCCGCACACCATATTTTAATAAAGTTTTTGTATCACCATCTTCATTTAATATTACTCTAACAATGCCTTTCCTGAATTGAGTTACCACATAAGAATTATTGCGCTTAGCAGGATTCACATTAAAACGATAATAATTTAACCTTGGGCTTATATCAAATCCATCCACATAATTTCCTTTAGGGTAAGCCCTGCGCCTGCTGATGTCTTTATAATATTTTTCGTCCTGGTACTCCATAAATTCAGTAAGCAGATCTTTGAATTTTAGCCGGGTTATCTGTTGGCTTGCTTTGTTTAGGTTTTTGTAAATGCGGGCCAGGTATAAAAAGTAGGTTACATTTTCCTTCTTATATTTTTCTTCTATAAAATACCAAAAGGAATGGCCTGCAAGTAGAGGCTTTGCAAAAGCAAAGGAGGAAAATTTACTATAATTGTTGCTGAGTATTTCACTTTTTAATTCATCGTCAAGATCGGTGCTCCAGTTTTCACCAAGGTAGGCTACATAGCCATCCGTGAGCCATTCTGGTAAATCGAGCAAAGTTTG
>JBDSYV010000185.1:0-6650 GCA_040110925.1 Ferruginibacter sp.
GCCATTGTTACAGAATCTTATTGTTGTTCAGGATAATTTACCAAAAACATTATTTGATAAGAATGAACAATAACCAGGGGAAAATTTATTTTCTTTCCGACTTTCATTTAGGCGCTCCCAATGCCGCTGCAAGCCTGCTGCGTGAAAAAAACATTATCCGTTTCCTTGATGAAATTGAAAATGATGCTTCAGAAATTTTTATCCTTGGCGATTTGTTCGACTTCTGGTACGAGTACAAACATGTAGTGCCAAAAGGCTATGTGCGTATACTGGGAAAAATTGCAAGCCTTTCCGATAAAGGCATTCCACTCCATTTTTTTGTGGGCAATCATGATATGTGGATGCGGGATTATTTTCAGAAAGAACTGAACATGAAAGTTTATTTTGAACCGAAAGCATTTGAAAGAAACGGAAAACAATTTTTGATTGGACATGGGGATGGTTTAGGCCCTGGCGATAAGGGCTATAAGTTCATAAAAAAAGTTTTCAGGAACCCGGTATCAAAATGGATATTTGGAATGTTGCCCCCATCAATGGGTATGGGCATTGCTAATTTTTTCAGCCGCAAAAGCCGGGCACAAACCGGCCAAACTGATGAAACATTTTTGGGAGAAGAAAAAGAATGGCTGGTTTTATTTTGTAAAGAAAAATTAAAAAACGAGCATTTTGATTATTTTATTTTTGGACACCGCCACTTGCCATTAGATATTAAGCTTGCTGATAAGAGCCGCTACATAAACCTGGGTGACTGGATAAAATATAACAGTTATGCCGTTTTTAACGGGGAGGATATTTCGTTACTTTACCATAAGAAATGAAAACATGGTTAAAAAATATATTATTACTCTGCTGCCTGCCCATGGTAGCTTGCGCCCAAACACAACCAGTTGCCAAAAGCACGGCACCATCCCCTGCTGAAGCAAGCGCCGGATTTATTTTGGAAAAATTTATTCCTGGCAGTTTTTCTTACCTGGATGCAGATGTATTGGATAACATATATTTAATTACCGAAACAAATCAACTCCGGAAACTAAATAGCAACGGTGATTCAATAGCATCCTATAACGATGTTAAAAAATATGGTAACCCATCCCTTATTGATGTGAGTAACCCCATGAAAATACTGGTGTATTATAGAAACTTTTCCACGGTAGTAATGCTAGACAGGTTACTCACCTTCCGAAATAGCATAAACCTTCGCAAACTGAATATTTTTAGCGTAAAAGCGTTGTCTATTTCTTATGATAATAATACCTGGGTTTTTGATGAGCAGGATTATAAACTTAAAAAAATCAGCGATGAAGGAAAACTGCTTCAGGAAAGCAGCGACTGGCGTATCATCATGGATGCTGTTCCATCGCCTACACAAATTATAGACAGGGATAAATTTGTTTACCTGTATGACAGCAGCAAAGGATTTTATGTATTTGATTATTATGGCAGTTTTAAAAATAATATCCCCCTATTTAATTGGCACAACTCCACAATAAGTAAAAATCGCATTATGGGTTTTGCAAATGACAGCCTGTTATTATACGACCTGACCATTAACCGTCAGAGCAGCTATTTGTTACCTGGTATTTTAAAAAATTGCCTGTCTATCAAAGCCATTAATTCAAAATTGTATGCCTTAAAAAATGAAGGGCTGGAAATTTACAGGATAAAATAATTATATGGATTTCTTAGAAACGTATTTCCTTGACAATAGTATTAAAAGTTACCTGCTGGTTATGGGAGCCATCCTGCTGGTACTTCTGCTTAAAAGATTTTTATCGCATTATGTAGCTTCATTAATTTATGTATTTATAAAATCTCATTTTAAAACCATTGAGAAGAAACAATTTGTAACATTAATATTAAAACCCCTGGGTTGGTTCCTGGCGGTGATCATTTCTATTTTCGCATTAGACAAATTGAATTATCCATCCGCCTGGCAATTTAGTATTTATGGAAATCCGCTGCAAGGCATTATAGAGAAAACTGGTTTATGTATTATCATTTATAGTTTTACCCGCTTGCTGTTAAGTGTCATCAATTTTATTGCACTATTACTGGCAGAAAAAACAGCAGCCACCCGGGATAAAGCTGATGACCAGCTGATCGTTTTCTTCCGGGATTTTTTGCGGGTAATTATTATGATTATCGGTATTCTCTTGTTGCTTAGAGCTGCATTTGCCTTTGACCTCGGGAAATTGCTTACTGGCCTGAGCATTGTAGGTGCTGCATTGGCCTTATCTGCAAAAGAAAGCCTTGAAAACCTGATAGCTTCTTTTATTATCTTTTTCGATAAACCTTTCTATGTGGGTGACACGTTAAAAGTGAATGCAGTAACAGGCACAGTAGAACGCATAGGCCTGCGCAGCACACGCATTCGCACTACTGACAAAACATTGGTAACAGTGCCCAACAAACAAATGGTGGATAGTATAGTTGACAATCATAGTATGCGCAGCCAGCGCAGGGCAGAAATAAAACTGGAATTAGATAAATCGATCCCTGCTGAAAAATTATTGCCATTCATGGAAGCAGTTAAAAATGCTTTGGCTGAAAAAAAGGAAGCGTTGATTAAATTTTCCCTGTTTGTTACAGAGATAAGTAAAAGCGGGAATACATTAACACTGGAATATTTTACCCCTCCCATTACAAGCGGCGAATTCAATAAATTAAAACAACAGGTGAATCTTGATATAAAAAAAATTATGGATGAGCAGCAGGTAAAATTTTCTGATTCAGTCGGCAGCATTAATATTTTTAATTCAGATGCAGATGCGGGCGCTGCAAAACCCAATTCTATTATTTAAGCAATTCAGAAAGTTCTTTATCCCATTGCCCTGTTTTGCCATATTCCACTACCCTGCCTATCTCTTTGCCGTCTTTCATAACAATGATGGTGGGTACATTGGTAATATTAAATGCCGCATCTATATTTCCAACAGTATGTTTTTTCCTGTCAACAGCAAAAAAGCTTATGCTCTTATCGGGGAAGCCGCTTTGCTCCTGTAGCTTAAAAAATTTAGGTAAAATGAATTGAGTATCCTCACACCATGTGCCACCGAATATTACAAACTGGTATTTTTCTTTTGCAGCTTCCAATATATTCAAAATACCTACAGCAGGTTTATATGCATTTTGATTACTGCTGTACCATTTTTTGTAGCTGCTGTCGTTTGCCAGGGCATACTTTGTAATAATGCCATTAAGAATTATTTGGTCGGCATGCCTTTCATCAGTGCTGGAAATATAAGGGCTTTGAGCAGTAACAGTAGTTATGGCAAAACTGATTGACAGTACCAGGAAAAAATGTTTCATGTGATTTTATAAATTGGCTTTAAGTTCCTGCAAAAATAATTTTAAATTCTTCAATGATTCTATGGCGGCAAAATGTGCTTCTGCTTTTTTATTTCTTTTTAAAAATTCCTTTGCGCCTTCAATGGTGTATTTTTTTTCCCTGAGTAAATGATAAATCATCTGCAGGTTTTTTACATCTTCGGGCCTGAAAAACCTGTCGCCTTTATTATTTTTTTTGGGCTTTAAAATATCAAATTCATTTTCCCAAAAGCGGATAAGTGAAATATTTTCTTTAAACATTTCTGCCACCTTTCCAATACTGTAGTAACTTTTTTGAAAAAGAATTTCATCTTCGGGAACCTGCAGCAGGTCTGCATTCACTGCCATATCCTTTAACTTCATTCTGCCTCTTAAAGATTTTTTAGGCTGTTGTTCTGCAGGATTTTCATCATTAACAATATTGTCCTGTGTTACATGTATAATAATCTCTACCTCATTGGCCTGCTGTTCTACGGGCTTTTCATCGCCGGGATCATCCTCAAAATCGAAAGTGGTTTGTTTTATGGGCATAGTATAAAGTTAATCCAAACTCTTCGCACTTCCAGTTGCCGCAATTTTTAATATCTGGTCAAACTGTTCTGCATTTAAATCATTGTAGAAGAAATAAACAGGATTCACTTCACGGCCGTTAATATGCACTTCATAATGACAATGCGGCCCGGTACTTTTTCCTGTGCTGCCTACCCAACCTACCACTTCACCACGTTTTACCCGCTGGCCACCACGTACTTTAAGCCTTATCATGTGGCCATATAAAGATTCATATCCATACCCATGATTTATTTCTACATGGTTTCCAAAACCTTCATCAGAATAGCCTGCTGTAGTTACTATTCCATCTCCTGTTGCATATACAGGTGTGCCTTGAGGCGCTGTAAAATCAAGTCCCTTATGCATTTTTGGCGTACCGTAAACAGGATCTATACGCATACCAAAACCACTGGCTATCCGGGTAAGCTGTTTATTACTTACAGGCTGAATAGCCGGTATGCTGGCAAGTTTGGCATCCTGGTTTTTTATCAGCTTTTCTATCACATTATAACTTCCAAATTGAAATGCCACCCGGGCACTGATGTTATTGAGTTGCACAGCAATCTCCTTTCCTATTGTATCATCATTCATCACATTTACTTTGGCAATTTCCTTCTGCTGCTCTATGAGTTTGGCCCTGGCGCTGTCGGGTAATGGGTTGGCTTCAAAGATTGAACGGTAAACTTCATTATCTCTTTTTTCCAGAGAGGCCATTTGGTCCTGTAGTGTAATTACTTTACTGCTTATCTGGTTATAATTATCCTTCAGCAATTCATATTTACGATTGGCTTCTATATCTGTAGGTCGGGGGAAAAAACGATTATATAAATAGATAATGATGGCGGAACTAACAAGAAGAGCAGATATAAAACCAAAAAACCTAAGCAGTTTAACACGCAATGGCGTAACCAGCTTTTCATACCGGAGTGTATGCGTATTATAGTAATACTTTATTTTTTTCATAATTGAACACAAGACTGAAGGCAATTGACAATTGGCAATGGGCAATTGACAATATGCTATTAGCCATTCCCCGCGGCCTAAAGCTATAACTAACTATCCAAAGCCCATATTTAAAAAACTTTTGCCTTCTTCAATAACTCATTGACCCTAAGACCTCTTTGACAATCTTCTTTTAACTTTCAAACATTACCTTTGTGCCCCAGCCATGGCGCACAAATATAAAGGCTAAAATTTCAAAAAAAAACTTAACAACTCTTTACAAAATATGATGAATAGTGCATCTATAAGAAAAGCTTTCCTTGATTTTTTTTTATCAAAACAACATACCATTGTTGCGTCAGCTCCCATTGTTGTAAAAAATGATCCCACACTATTATTTACTAATGCCGGCATGAACCAGTTTAAAGATTATTTCCTGGGAAATAAATCAGCACCTGCACCACGTATAGCGGATACACAAAAATGCCTTAGGGTTAGTGGCAAACATAACGATCTTGAAGAAGTGGGTGTGGATACCTATCATCATACTATGTTTGAAATGCTGGGCAACTGGAGCTTTGGAGATACTGCTAATCCCGAAGGTGGATATTTTAAAAAAGAAGCAATCGCCTGGAGTTGGGAACTGCTTACTGAAGTATATAAAATTCCTGCTGCTCATTTATATGTTAGTGTTTTTGAAGGTGATGAAAAAGAAGGATTGCCTAAAGATGAAGAAGCATGGAATGAATGGAAAAAATATGTGCCTGAAGATCATATCCTGCTTGGAAACAAAAAAGATAATTTCTGGGAGATGGGTGACACCGGTCCCTGCGGACCATGCACTGAGATTCATGCAGATTGCCGGACTGATGAAGAAAAAAAATTGGTTAGTGGAGCATTGCTGGTAAATAACGATCATCCACAGGTTATTGAAATTTGGAATAATGTATTTATTCAATTCAACAGGAAAAAAGACGGAAGCCTCGAACCACTACCTGCAAAACATGTAGATACAGGAATGGGTTTTGAAAGGCTGGTTCGTGTGCTTCAAAACAAACAAAGCAATTACGATACTGATATTTTTATGCCTACTATTGAGGCCATAGAAAAAATAACTCGCAAAAAATATAACTCCTCCCCCTCCGGGGGAGGTAGGGAGGGGGCAATTGCATTTCGGGTTTTAGCAGATCATATACGTGCTATCAGTTTTACCATTGCAGATGGGCAATTGCCTTCAAATACTGGCGCCGGATATGTTATACGCCGGATATTACGAAGAGCAGTTAGGTATTATTACAGTTACCTGGATTATAAACAACCATTGCTCCATCAATTACTCCCGGTCATTGCAAAACAGTTTGAAAATGTATTTCCGGAATTACAACATCAATCAGAATTTGTAAGCAAGGTGATAAAGGAAGAAGAGGAAAGCTTTTTGAGAACCCTTGACAAGGGTCTGAAGAAAATGGATGAAATATTAAAAAACGAAGCATATACAAAAATTATACAGGGCACTGAAGCTTTTGAGTTATATGACACGTTTGGTTTCCCTATTGACCTTACCCGGTTAATAGCACTTGAAAATAATATGGAAGTAGATGAGCCAGGATTTGAAAAAGAAATGTTACAGCAAAAAAACCGCAGCCGTGCAGCTACGGCTTTGGACAGGGAAGATTGGCAAATAGTACATGAAGGAAAAAATCCTGTATTCAAAGGTTATGATAGTTTAGAAACGACAACAAGGTTACTCAGGTACAGGAAAGTAAGCGGAAAAGGAAAAGAACAATATCAACTTGTGCTGGAAGAAACGCCATTCTACGCAGAGAGTG
>JBDSYV010000186.1:0-10420 GCA_040110925.1 Ferruginibacter sp.
GAACACGTCATGCTTGTTGACCTTGCAAGAAATGATTTAAGCAGGGTTTGCAGCAATGTGGAAGTTAGTAGCTTCAAAAAAATACATTTCTATTCGCATGTCATTCACATGGTAAGCGAAGTGCAGGGCATGCTGAAAGAAAACCAAAATGCTTTTGAAGTATTGGGCAGCAGCTTTCCTGCAGGTACATTAAGTGGTGCACCAAAATATAGGGCCATGCAATTGATTGATGAATTTGAAACTACAGCTAGAAGTTTTTATGGTGGTGCCATTGGCTTTATGGGTTTTGATGGAAGCTGCAATCATGCCATCATGATAAGAAGTTTTTTAAGTAAAAATAATCAGCTCAGTTACCAGGCAGGTGCAGGTGTGGTAGCCGCCAGCAAACCGGCAATGGAATTAAAAGAAGTAGAAAATAAATTAGGCGCATTAAAAAATGCCATAGAACTGGCACAAAAAATTAATTAATAAATAACCCTCTATGGTTCTTAGCCCCTCTCCCTGGGAGAAGGGTTTGGGTGAGGCCTTAAAAAAAAGACAGTGCAAAAAATTCTTGTATTCGATAATTATGATTCATTCACGTACAACCTTGTGCATTTGATTGAAAAAATCCTGCACCTTAAAGTGGATGTATATCGCAATGATGAAATTGAATTATCAAAAATAAAAAAATATGATAAGATCGTTTTATCTCCGGGCCCCGGTATTCCCGTGGAAGCAGGATTGTTGATTCCTTTGATAAAGGAATACTCAGCTACAAAGCCTATTCTTGGTATTTGCCTCGGCCACCAGGCCATTGCAGAAGCATTCGGAGGAACACTCATCAACCTTGATACGGTTTATCATGGCGTGGCCACACCCGTGAAAATAATAGAGCCGGGGCAAAAAATATTTGATGGTTTGCCACAAACGATTAATGTTGGACGCTATCATAGCTGGATTGCAGACAAGGCAACATTACCGGAAAGCCTGGTCGTTACCTCGGAAGATGACAATGGTTTAATAATGGCGATGAAACATAAAACCTTTGATGTGACAGGCCTTCAGTTTCACCCTGAAAGTGTACTTACACCCGACGGAGAAATAATTATCAGGAATTGGTTAAAAGATTAAGATGAAAAAGATATTACAATATTTATTTGAACATAAAACACTTTCACGGGAGAAAGCCAAAGAAGTGTTGATGAATATTGCCAGCGGGCAGTACAATGAATCTGAAATTGCATCCTTCATCACAGTATTTCTTATGCGGAGCGTAAGTATAGAAGAATTGCAGGGTTTTAAAGATGCACTGCTCGAGCTGGCAACGCCGTTTCAATCTAATGATATATTGATTGATATTGTTGGTACTGGTGGTGATGGAAAAAATACATTTAATATTTCAACACTCAGCAGTTTTATTGTGGCAGGCACAGGAAACAAAGTGGCCAAGCATGGTAATTATGGTGCTTCTTCCATAAGTGGTTCAAGCAACGTAATGGAACAGTTAGGTTATGTTTTTACCAGCAAGCCTGAAGTATTGCAACAACAACTGGACGAATCCAATATTTGTTTTTTACATGCACCTTTATTTCATCCTGCATTAAAAGCAGTAAGTAGTACAAGAAAGAATCTTGCGGTGCGAACGTTTTTCAATATGCTGGGCCCACTGGTTAACCCGGCAAAGCCTGCATACCAGTTGATTGGCGTTTATAACCTGGAGATAGCAAGAATTTACAATTACCTTTTACAACAGGAAGCCACTTCATTTACCATAATTCATGGCCTTGATGGTTATGATGAAATTTCTTTGACGGGTGATACAAAAGTTTTTAAAAACAATGGAGAAAAAATTTTATCAGCAGAAACAATTGGAAAGCGTACAGTGTTAGCTTCTGATCTTTACGGTGGTGCTTCAGTGGAAGAAGCAGCATCGTTGTTTTTAAAAATTATTAAAGGTGAAGGAAGCTGGGCACAGAATGCAGTGGTTATTGCCAATGCTGCAATGGCTTTGAACTGCATGCCACAATATGATGATTATGAAACGGCATACCAGCTTGCCGTAGATAGTCTTGAAAGTGGAAAGGCTTATGCATCTTTAAAAAAACTTATACCTGCTTTATGAATATACTAGAGCAGATAATTGCTTTTAAAAGAGAAGAGGTAGCTGCAAGGAAAATTTCTTTGCCTTTGGATATCTTGCTTCAAAAAGAAAGCATTAACCGTAAATGTTTTTCTTTAAAAGATAATTTATTAATGGGAACTGGTACGGGTATCATTGCAGAATTTAAAAGAAAGTCCCCTTCAAAAGGGATTATTAATTCAAATGCCGATGTTCTTGAAATTACATCCGGTTATACAAATAATGGAGCCGGTGGCCTATCTATATTAACGGATAATCATTTTTTTGGAGGAAGCACCGAAGACCTGGTGGTAGCAAGGCAAAATAATATTCCCATACTGCGGAAAGATTTTATCATTGATGATTACCAGTTGTATGAAGCAAAGACAATGGGTGCTGATGTGGTTTTGTTGATAGCTGCATGTCTTTCAATAAAGAAAGTAAAGCAATTTGCTGCCGTGGCCAAAAGCCTTGGAATGGAAGTATTGCTTGAAATTCATGATGAAGCTGAACTGGAGCATCTTTGCGATGAAACAGATATGGTGGGCATCAATAACCGTAACCTGAAAACTTTCCGGGTGGATATAGAACAGTCAATCTACCTTGCAAATAAAATACCAGCGCAGATGCTGAAAATTTCTGAAAGCGGGATTGGAAATACGGATATGCTGAAGTTATTGAGGAACGCAGGTTTTAATGGTTTCTTAATCGGAGAGCAGTTTATGAAAGAGGTTAATCCTGTTTCTGCATTTGAGGAATTTGTAAGTCAAATCTAGTAAAATCATAAAATAAAAGAAACATGAATATTAAAGTGTGTGGCATTACCAGCCTTAAACAATTGCAACAATTAGACGGCCTGGATATTGGCTTTGCAGGTTTAAATTTTTATAAACAGTCACCAAGGTATATTGGGAAAAAAATAGATGCAGATGATTTAAAAAATGCTGACCTGGACATAAAAACAGTAGGCATATTTGTAAACGAGGAATACGATGAAATCATAAATAGGGTTGAAGAGTTTGGCCTTGATGCAGTGCAACTTCATGGTGATGAATCACCGTATTTGTGTGAGCAATTAGCAGATCATGTTGAAGTGATAAAGGCATTTGCAGTAAATAATAACTCTACTAAAACCATTGATCAAATGGTAATGGAATATGATGAGGCATGCGATTATTATCTCTTTGATACTGCAAAAAATGGTGTATCAGGTGGAACAGGAGAAAAATTTAACTGGCAATTGCTTGCTGATGCAAAAATTGTAAAACCATTTTTCATCAGCGGTGGTATCGGGCCTGCTGATGCCGCTTTGGTAAAGAAATTTTCACATCCTGATTTTTTTGGGGTAGATATAAATAGTCTTTTCGAAAAAGAGCCTGGCGTAAAGGACATGGGTTTGGTATTACAGTTTGTAAATGGGATGAAGAAATAATTTTTGTTATCTAAGATATTCAGATGAAGTGAGTGACAACCGCACTGACAAGGATGTTGCAATGAATATGATGCTTCAACAATAATGAGGGTAGTTTGTTATTATAAAGAAATCAGATGAAAAAAAATATTGCGCAGGTTAACCCTGACAATCATGGTTACTATGGAGATTTTGGAGGGGCATTCATTCCTGAAATGCTTCATAAAAATGTGGCAGAGCTTCAGGATAAATATTTGCAGATCATCCATACAAAAAAATTTAAAAAAGATCTGGATGCTTTGCTGCATGATTATGCAGGCAGGCCAACGGCATTATATTTTGCGGAAAACCTAAGCAGGAAATATGATACCAATATTTATTTAAAAAGAGAGGACCTATGCCATACAGGCGCCCATAAAATAAACAATACTATCGGGCAGGTTTTACTTGCTGAAGCGCTCGGTAAAAAAAAGATAGTTGCAGAAACAGGAGCGGGGCAGCATGGCGTAGCCACGGCAACGGTATGTGCATTAAAAGGGCTGGAATGCATTGTGTATATGGGTGAAAAAGACATTGAGCGGCAGGCGCCCAATGTGGCAAGAATGAAAATACTAGGCGCCACGGTTGTTCCTGCAATAAGCGGAAGTAAAACGCTGAAAGACGCTACTAATGAAGCTATCAGGCATTGGATTAATCATTCGGATGATACGCATTACATTATTGGCAGTGTGGTGGGGCCGCATCCTTATCCCGACATGGTGGCGAGGTTTCAGGCGGTGATAAGTAAGGAAATACAAAAACAATTATTAAGAAAAACGGGCAATAAAAATCCGGATTATGTTATAGCATGTGTGGGTGGCGGGAGCAATGCAGCAGGTGCTTTTTATCATTTTATCAACGAAAAAAAAGTGAAATTAATTGCCGTAGAAGCGGCAGGATGTGGTGTGAATAGTGGCATGAGTGCGGCTACTACACAACTGGGCACTACCGGAATTTTGCATGGAAGTAAAAGCCTGCTGATGCAAACTGCCGATGGACAGGTGGTAGAGCCACACAGCATTTCAGCAGGACTTGACTACCCAGGCATTGGTCCTTTGCATGCACATTTATTTGCCACAGGCAGAGCAAAATTTTACAATGCTACAGATGAAGAAGCATTAATTGCTGCTATGAACCTGGCACAGACAGAAGGCATTTTACCAGCTTTGGAAACTGCACATGCTTTGGCAGTACTGGAAAAAATAAAATTCCATAAAAAGGATGTTGTGGTAATTTGTCTTAGTGGTCGTGGCGACAAAGATTTATCTACTTATATGCAACATTATGAATCTGCTTGAAAAAATATTTGTCGACGGAAGCAAGAGTAAACTGAATATTTATTTTACTGCTGGGTATCCTGGTTTAAACAATACCGGTACTATTATGCTTGAGTTGCAAAAGCATGGGGCAGATATTATGGAAATTGGAATGCCCTATAGCGATCCTGTTGCAGATGGTCCCGTCATACAACAAAGCAACGCCATCGCATTGAAAAATGGGATGACTATTAAACTGTTGTTTGAGCAATTAGCTGAAGTAAAAGAAAAAATACATATACCTGTAATCCTTATGGGTTACCTGAACCCGGTGTTACAATATGGTATTAAAGCATTTTGTAAAAATGCGGAAGCAGCAGGCGTTTCAGGAATTATCATACCCGACCTTCCTATGTATGAATATGAAAAACAATATCAAACAATATTTAAAAAACATAACCTTGCAATGATATTCCTTGTTAGCCCTGAAACAAGTGATGAGCGAATAAAAAAAGCAGATAATCTAAGCAATGGATTTTTATATGCAGTATCATCATCATCCACTACCGGGGAAAAAGAAATGGGAGATGCACAGCATGAATGGTTTAAACGGATAAAGAAAATGACATTAAAAAACCCTGTGCTGATTGGCTTTGGTATTAAAGAAAAAAAAGATTTCGAATTGGCCTGTGAGTATGCAAGTGGAGCCATTGTTGGTAGTGCCTTCATAAAGGCATTAGCTAAAACAAATAATTTAGAAAAGACTGTGGGTGATTTTATCAAAATTTATAAAGGATGTTAATTATCTGCCATAAATCAAATGTTTAAATAAAGAATTTTAAATTGCATGCATAAAAATAACAGATGAAGAAAATTGTAATATTATTAATGCTGGCTCCTTTAATTACTATGGCACAAGTAAAGAAGTCTTCTAAAAATTCTGCTACCAAAAAAACAACGATTAAAAAAACAACAGTTATTCCTATTGTAAAAACTGATGGATATATCATTATTGGTAATATTAGTGGTGTGGCCGATGGCACTACAGTAGAATTATTGAATGCTAATAACGGCGCTCCAGAAACTTCAGCAAAAGTTACTAATGGAAAATTTACCCTTAGCGGCAAATTGGATATGCCTGATTTTAAGGTAATTGCTTTTGACAGGCAACAACCTTTTCTCACGATATTTCTGGACAATAGCACAGTGACAGTTAATGGCACAAAGGCTACGCTGGAAGCAGCATCGGTAAAGGGGTCTGCGAGCCATGATGAATTTGTAAATTTTAATGAAGCCATTAAACCTTACCAGGCAATTATGGAAGGAGGAGGTGTTTATGATTCTGTTGCCAAAGCAAAACCAGCAGGGGCTATCGAAAATTTTATAGCCACGCATCCAGAATCTTATGTATCGCCGCTGGCTATTTACAGGCATAATCAACTTACAGGAAACGATAAGAAGATGGAGGAATTATTCCAAATGCTTAAACCTGAAGTGCAGGCTTCCGGCATAGGAAACTATATTGCCAAACTTATTGCAGACAGCAAACGTAATCCAATAGGCAGACTATTGCCCGACTTTAAACAAGCGGATACATCAGGAAATATGGTATCCCTTTCTTCGTTGCGTGGAAAATATGTACTCGTAGATTTTTGGGCGAGCTGGTGTGGGCCATGCAGGCAGGAAAACCCAAATATTGTTGCGACCTATCATAAATTTAAAGACAAGAATTTTACGGTTCTTGGTGTGTCTTTAGATAAAACTAAAGAACCCTGGTTACAGGCGATTAATGCAGATGGCCTGACATGGACTCATGTAAGCGATTTGCAGGGTTGGAACAATGCGGTGTCAACAGGATTCCAGATTTTCAGTATTCCACAAAGTTTTTTATTAGATCCTGCAGGTAATATTATTGCAAAAAATTTGCGGGGGCCGGCGCTGGAGAGTAAACTTTCGGAGTTGATAAAATAAACAAGTTAATGTGAAAATGGCTAAATATGAAAATGGCTCAATTAGGAAATGCCCATTTGTAAAAAATGCAGAATAGATAAATTATTTTCATTATTGCTGGCCACATTTTTACATTGAGTTATTGAGAAATTTTCAAATTACCTCAATGCTCTCTTATACAACTGTACCGCATTTTCCAATCCTAAATAAATGGCATCACATATCAATGCATGGCCTATAGAAACTTCCAATAAGCCGGGAATATTTTGTGCGAAGTATTGAAGATTGTTTAAGTCCAGATCGTGACCTGCATTTATGCCTAGACCTAATTCATTTGCTTTTTCTGCAGCAGCTTTGTAAGCTGCAACCGCATCGTCTTTTTTTCCTTCCGCAAATTTTGTAGCATAGCTTTCAGTGTATAATTCTATCCTGTCTGTACCCGTAGTGGCTGCGGCTTCTACCATTTCAATAACGGGGTCAACAAAAATGGAAACTCTTATGCCGTTATTTTTAAAAACTGATATAATGTTTATTAAATAGTCCTGGTTAATAATAGTATCCCAGCCATGATTGCTTGTGATTTGACCCAGTGCATCAGGAACCAATGTAACCTGTGAAGGTGTATTTGCCAGTACCAGTTCCACAAACTTTTCTTCGGTGGGGTTACCTTCTATATTAAATTCGGTGGTAATGACTTTCTTCAAATCATACACATCTGAAAATCGAATGTGGCGTTCATCTGGCCTGGGATGAACTGTAATGCCATCTGCGCCAAAGCGCTCTATATCCTGCGCAGCTTTTATGATGTCTGGATTATTATGGCCACGGGCATTGCGTAGGGTGGCAAGTTTATTTATGTTTACGGAGAGTTTGGTCATTGAGTTTTTAATACCTCATTAAGCCTATTCATTAAGTAGTTTTTCTATTTCAGTTTTTAATATCGGTATGTGATTGGTGACAATACTCCATATAATGTCATCAGAAACTATATCATAACCATGTATAATTCTATTCCTTGTATCCACAATTTTCCTGGAATTCTGAAGGGAAATAGTTTCATCGGACTGAATAATCCTATTCATTGCCTCACCAATTATTTCAATATTTCGTTCAACAGCTCTCTTTGTTTTAATATCATTCTGATAAATTGTAAAATTAATTTCATTGTCCAAAAAGCCTTCTATTTCTAAAATAGCATTAAGCATATCATACAGCCATGTTTTTATTTCAATCTCCATAAATAAGCTTTCTTTTATTATTTATGTTTTGCCTGAAGAAAGGATTTTTTATAGCCTTGTCTTCAATTAAGTCAACTTGGCGGTTAAATATCTTTTCTAATGAAAATTTGAAATCATAATAATTATCAGCATATTCAGATACATCAAGTGATTCAAAATTTACCAGTAAGTCAATATCACTTTGTTCATTAAAGTTTTTATTTATCACAGAGCCTAATGCGTATAATTGTTTTACCCTGTAGTTAAAGCAGAGCTGCCTTATTTCATTTATATGTTGGTCAATAAAATTCATTATTCAAATTTACAAAGAAAAAATCCAACAAATTCTTGTGAAAATATTAAATGTGAAATACAAATACTTGTTTACTAAAAAAAAGCCAGCATAAAACTGGCTATAAATTTATTTGAGATGATTCAGTCTATCTCAAAAACAATATCTCCCTGTACTTTGGCAACAACCATAGGCTATCATCTACCATAAGTTCCAGTTTATCGGCGTTATAACGGATGATATCAAAATGTTTTCCTTTTACTTCATCACAGTATGCAATAGCACGCTTTCGGATATCAGTTATTTCATTTGCCTTCTTGCGGTCTTCTATCATTTGCGTTACCTGTTCGCTTATCTGGTTTATATGCGTGGTAATTTCTTTCAGTATGTTCAATTGATTGATATAAAAAGACTCATCCAGTCCAGTTGCTTTTATCCCGGCAATATTCTCCAATAAAATGTTCTGGTATTTAATAGCGGAAGGGATAATAAGTGTGCTGGCAAGGTCGCCCATAACTCTTGCTTCTATCTGTACTTTCTTTACGTATTCTTCCAGCATGATATCGTGCCTTGCTTCCAATTCTGCATGCGTGTAAATATTATGCGATTCAAAAAGTGATTTTGATTTTTTGGTAACAAATGCATCCAGCGCAAGGGGAGTGGTTTTTACATTTTCAAGGCCGCGTTTTTCTGCTTCCTTTGCCCATTCTTCACTATAGCCATCACCTTCAAAAAGTACTTTTTTACTTTTAACAATGTAATGCTGGATGACCTGCATTATGGCTATTTCTTTCTTCTCTCCTTTTTCTATCAAACCATCCACTTCGGCTTTAAAACTGCGAAGCGTATCAGCCATGATGGTATTCAGTGTCGTCATTGGACCTGCGCAGTTTGCAGAAGAACCTACAGCCCTGAATTCAAATTTATTACCTGTGAATGCAAAGGGAGAAGTACGGTTACGATCCGTATTATCCAACATCAGTTCAGGTATGCTTTTATGAATGTCTAATTTCAGCAAAGCTTCATCCTGTTCGTCAAAATTTCCGCCTACTCTTTTTTCTACCTGCTCAAGCGCATCTGTTAAATATTTACCGATGAAAATAGAAATGATTGCTGGTGGCGCTTCATTGGCACCAAGACGATGGTCGTTTCCGGCGCTTGCAATTGATGCCCTGAGCAGATCTGCATAATCATGAACTGCCTTGATGGTGTTTACAAAAAAAGTAAGGAACATCAGGTTTGTCTTTGGCGTCTTGCCCGGGGCCAGAAGGTTAACACCGGTATCGGTACTCATGCTCCAGTTATTATGCTTGCCGCTTCCGTTAATCCCGGCAAATGGTTTTTCGTGCAGCAATACCGCCAGGTTATGACGTTTTGCAACTCTTACCATTACATCCATCAGAAGTGTGTTATGGTCTACAGCAAGATTGGCCTCTTCGAAAATGGGTGCACATTCAAATTGGCAGGGTGCCACTTCATTATGCCTTGTGCGCAGGGGAATTCCCAAGCGATAAGATTCTTTTTCAAAATCACGCATAAAGGCATAAATCCTTTCAGGTATGGCACCAAAATAATGGTCCTCCAGTTGTTGCCCTTTGGCCGGTGCATGTCCAAATACGGTTCGCCCGGTTAGCAGCAAATCCGGCCGGGCATTGGCAAGGCCTGCATCTACCACAAAATATTCCTGTTCCCAACCAAGTGTAGCTGTAACCTTTGTCACGTTTTTATCAAAGTACTGGCATACATCCACGGCTGCTTTATCCAATGCAACTAATGCTTTCAATAACGGCGTTTTTGTATCAAGGGATTCGCCGGTATAACTTACAAAAATGGTGGGTATGCAAAGCGTTTTGCCTCCACCAATTTCCATAATGAATGCAGGTGAGGATGGGTCCCATGCCGTGTAGCCACGGGCCTCAAAAGTGGCTCTAAGACCTCCACTCGGAAATGAGGAAGCATCAGGTTCCTGCTGTATGAGCGCAGCACCCTCAAATTCTTCTATCGGGCTACCATCGCCTTTTATTGTGAAAAATGAATCATGTTTTTCGGCAGATAAGCCGGTAAGCGGTTGAAACCAGTGGGTGAAATGGGTTACGCCTTTACTTTCAGCCCAGGCCCTTAAACCATTTGCTATATGATTGCCCATTGCCCGGT
>JBDSYV010000187.1:0-5803 GCA_040110925.1 Ferruginibacter sp.
TTCTTCGTTCCATTGGTTATTCAGCCAGCGATAGCCATGAGCTAGTTTCTCTTCCGCAACATCTGCATATTCATACGTTGTTTTTGTCATCCCCAATGGTTCAAGAATATATTTTTTGATGTAATCCTGGTATCGAATGCCCGAAACCTTTGTAACAATTTTGCCAAGCAGAGCAAAGCCCAGGTTGCTGTATTCATAAGCCACACCCGGTACATTAGAAAAAGCAATCTGCTTCCCAATGAAATCCATTAAGTCTTTATCACTATCTGCCAATTGCCTGTCGCCCCAGGGATTATCTTCGGGAAAACCTGCGCTATGCGACATCAAATGCCTCACTGTAATAACAGGAGCATCTGTAGTTGGATATTTTAATTGCTTTAATTCAGGAATATATAACCATGCAGGGTCATCCAAATTTATTTTCCCTTCATCACGAAGTTTTAGAATAGCCATGCATGTAAAACTTTTACTCATGGATGCAATTCGGAAAAGCGAAGCAGTAGTTACAGGAATTTTCCTATTTATATCCGTAAAACCATAACTGTTTTTATACAACAGTTCACCATCTACTACCAGCCCAAAAGAAATGCCCGGAATATGATTCTCTTCGGCATAGGTTTTATAAATGCGGTCAATTGTTGCGTAGGTCGCTTTAATCTTTTCCAACCTGGCTGGGTCAGTAAAGTAAGCAGGAAGGTAGGAAGTGTCGTACCGGTTGTTGCCTTGCAGCAATGGATGTTCAGACTCTTTAAAAGAAACAATAATCGACAGGATAGCAATCAATAAAATAGGCCTTATCATATGGCATAGTGTTTAAGGAAATTAGGATAATGTTTATTGAAAGAAATAGAATAATTAACAGCTACAATAACTATTATTTAGAACGCCTTACAACATTAGAATATAATTCCTCAGTTGTAACTATTTTCTCCCATTTCTTATTTTTCAGCCCACGAATTAATTCTTTATCTCCCCGCAAATATGTTCTGTCAATGCTACGAATTTGGTATCGTCAAGATCAACAGATGTTGTGAAGATCTCCGTTTTTAGCAATAGATTTGCGGGGATTAACTCAACATTTATAAATTTAATTCTGGAAGAAAATAATGTTACTGATTTATGAAGGTCTATATCATTATAGCAGGAAATCTTTTTAAGTTTATTCCAATGTTCAGTCAATTCATCCTGTAGTTGAATTGTTGAATAAAAATTTAATTTAGATTTAGGCTGTAAAATTATCCGGGTAATTTTGCTATTTGTATTTAGTATTGCACTAAACACAATGTTTGTGTCAACCACAACTCTCATACATCAAGTTTGCTTTTAGTTTTAGACCAGCGCCCTTTCTTTATTTTTTTTACCAATGCATCAACATCCTTTTGAGTAGCTTTCGATTTATGTAAAATTTCTTTAAAAGAAATCAAATCAGCAATATCCTGAAGGTCTTTTAATTTTGTTGTAGAGGGCAATCTAAAAATAATTTCTTTTGACGTCCTTTCAATTACCATACTTCTTGGCTTTTTGTAAATATACCATAAAGAAACTATTTTGATTAATCTAAACTTAACATTGGCTTCCTGGAATTTGTTTTAATTTTAGAAAAAACAAAATGAACTGGACCATTATCATTATTGTTGGTTTGCTGCTTCTTGCATTGGTTGTTTTTCTTATTATTCGCAACAACAAGGATAAAAAGAAATTAGAAGAAAAGCTGAATAATGACTTCTATCAAAGAAGACATAATCACGATAAAGAAATTGATAGTGAAGAAGTGATGAAGTGAATAAGTTCCGTTTCTAATTTTACAAAGGACTCAACGCTCCTTCGGCCTCGCCTGCCTTTAAAATATTTCCAATTGCATTCTCATAAGCATTTTTAAATTCATTAATAGTTCCCCAATTTTCACCAGTTATTATTATCTCTCCAGCGGTTACTTTCCCTAAATCGCTAAATGCAATTGGCTGGGTATTGAGGAAGTTAATAAAATCATCAAGATGTTGTGGCGAAACGGATACCACTACCCTGCTCTGAGCTTCGCCAAACCAGTATGCATCACTACGAATACTCTCCTCATGGCCATTTATATCAAAGCCGAGCACATTTACAAAAGCAGATTCCATAAGTGTAACCATTAGCCCACCTTCACTCACATCATGCGCCGAGGTAATGAGATTATTTTTTATGAGTGCATTAATAATTTTCTGCATCGCAAATTCTTCTTCTATATCAAAATGGGGGCATGGACTTTTCTCTATACCAATAATTTTGTGCAGGTATTCTGAACTGCTGATATCATTTCGGCTTTTACCAATCATGAAAATACTATCAGCTTCTTTTTTAAAACCAAGCGTCATCATATCATCCACCGATTCCAGCAAACCTACCATGCCGATGGTTGGCGTGGGATATACGGGACCATCAGGCGATTGATTATAAAAACTTACGTTGCCACCGGTAACTGGTGTGTTAAACCTGCGGCAGGCTTCGCCCATCCCTTTTATAGCCTGGCTGAACTGGTAATACACTTCAGGATCATAAGGATTTCCAAAATTGAGGCAGTTGGTTACGCCAAGTGGCTGCCCTCCGCTGCACACGATATTACGTGCAGCTTCTGCCACAGCTATCATTGCACCCTTGTATGGATCTGCATAGACATACCGGCTGTTACAATCTGTTGTTAATGCAAGCGCTTTATTGGTTGGCTTTGCAATAACAATGGCCGCATCGCTCGGTTGATTGGTAGATGCATTTCCAGTGCCAACCATGCTGTCGTACTGCTCATATACCCAGCGCTTACTGGCTATATTAGGTAGTTGTACCAGTGCCATTGCAATGGATTTCAAATCAACTGGCAGCGGAATATCTTCTATATTGAACGATCTCAGTTCATTTAAATAAGCTGGCTCTTTTGTGGCTCTTTCATATTGTGGGGCACCTCCGCCAAGCACCATTTCTTCCGCGGGCAAAACTGCTTCTAATGTGCCATGCATGTAAAAATGCAGAAGCCCATCACCTGTTACTTCACCAATTTCGCTGCAGGGCAAATCCCATTTTTGAAAAACATTAAGTACCAATTGTTCTTTACCTTTTTCCACTACCATCAACATGCGTTCCTGGCTTTCGCTTAGCAAAAGTTCCCATGCCTTCATACCTGTTTGCCTTGTGGGCACTTTATCCAGGTCAATGCGCATTCCCGATTTGCCCTTGGCACTCATTTCTGCGGTAGAGCAAATGATGCCTGCAGCACCCATATCCTGCATACCCACAACGGCACCGGTTTGTATTACTTCAAGGCAGGCTTCCAGCAATTTTTTTTCCTGGAAGGGATCACCGACCTGCACTGCTGGCAAGTCTTCCGCACTGTCAGCAGTAATTTCTGCGCTGGCAAATGATGCACCACCAATGCCATCCTTTCCTGTGGCACTGCCCACAAAGAAGACCGGGTTTCCAACACCTTCAGCCGTAGCGGAAACCGTTTCTCCATTTTTTACAATGCCTACACTCATAGCATTCACTAATGGGTTGGTATGATAACAATCTTCAAAATAAATTTCACCACCAACGGTGGGCACACCAAAGCAGTTGCCGTAGTGTCCAATGCCATGCACCACGCCTGCAAGCAGGTGTTGTGTTTTGGCATCTTTTAAATTGCCGAAGCGCAACGAATTTAAAGAAGCAATTGGCCTTGCCCCCATGGTAAAAATATCGCGGTTGATGCCACCAACACCTGTTGCTGCACCTTGGAAAGGTTCAATGGCAGAAGGATGATTATGCGATTCTATTTTAAAAACCACGCCATAGCCGTCACCAATATCCATCAGCCCAGCATTTTCATCACCTGCTTTCACCAGCATTTTTTCGCCGTCCCGTGGCAGGGTTTTAAGAAGTTTTATAGAGTTCTTATAGCTGCAGTGTTCGCTCCACATGCCGCTAAAGGCGCATAATTCAGTAAAGTTTGGTGTGCGATCCAGTTTTGATTTTATTGATTCAAATTCTTCCTCTGTAATCCTAAGTTTGGCGGCGGTGGCGGCTGTAATTTCCATAGAAAAAATAAAAGTTATTGTAAGAACCGCAAAGGTAGGAGGCCATGAGAAGGAATGAGCAGGGGTATGTATTTTTTTTAATTAACTTCCCGTCTTTAAATAATTGCTTTGAGCTATCTGTTATTTTTTATTTACCTGGTGCTGGCCAGCTTTTTTATTCCCCGGACACCGTTTGCGCAAAAAACCGGCCTTAGTTATAAAGCACTACTGCTATTTTTCCTGGCGAAAATAGCAGCGGCCGTTGTGCTGGCTTTTGTCACACACAAATTTTATCCTGGAAATGATTATGAAGGATTAAATTTTTATGGGCAGGAAGAATATAAATTGTTGATGAGCAACCCCTGGACATTTTTCACTAGCTCCTATTCTGTAATGCATTCTATCAACGATGGCAGTTGGTTAAGTTCCACCGGTTCTTTTTGGAACGATCTTGAGAATACACTGCTGAGCAAGGTACTGGCCATTTTCAATATTTTCAGCAGGGGAAATTATTATATAAACAGCTTGTTTTTTAATTGCATTGGTTTTTTTGCACACCTGTCTTTGTTCAGGATGTTCAGCAATATTTATCCTGGCAGAAAAATGATTTTGATTATAGGCTGCTTCCTAATTCCTTCAACACTTTATTTCAGTTCGGGCCTGCATAAAGATGCAATAGTATTTACAGCAATGGCCCTGTATTTTTATAGCCTGTATTTTTTAGTTTATGAAAAAATATCATCCCGTAAAATATTGCTCCTTGTTTTTTCTTTTATAATTATTCTTTTACTGCGCAATTTTGTTAGTTTGATATTATTTCCCCTTACCATGCTTTTCATGTTTACAGAAAAATTTAAATGGAAACCAGTATATGCTTTTGGCGTTTTTTTTATGCTGGCAATTATTTTCATAATGTTTCTTCCATTATTGGGCATAAATCCATTAAAACTCATAATAGATCAAAGAAAGGCTTTTGAAGATCTTGGGTACGCTAATACGGCCTTACCTCCCATGCAATTACAAGCTTCATTTAAGAGCATAATTACACACCTGCCAGAAGCATTTGCCAATGTATTTTTAAGGCCATTCCCCTGGGTATTAAAACCTCTCTGGCTATTACCCTTTGTGCTGGAAATGCTGGTTATATTTCTCATTATTGGCTATTCTTTTTTTCAGCCACCGGGCCGGAGATTGGACCAACCTTTTATCCTGTTGCTGGTCATTTTCGCCTTTACCATGCTGCTTATTATAGGGTATATTGTTCCTAACAGCGGAAGTATAGTAAGATACAGAAGTCTATATCTTCCATTCCTGTTGGTACCCTTCCTTGCAACGATACAGAAACGTATTATTTTTTAAAATATTTGTTTTATTTTTATCAATTGATTCATATTATTATCATTTTTACAGAAATAAATTTGATTTTATGCAGTAGTTAGCTTTTTTTTGTGCTTAAAATCATAATTAATGAACACATTAAGGTTTAAAGCAGTTGATAACTTATCGGGAAAAATCACAAAGGAAGTAGAAAGTTCCGCCCGCATAACTGGTATTTTTAATGAAAATGTATTTACCCTTAAAACAGCACGCCACTACCTAAGCGATGATGCATATAAAAGTTTACTGGCTTCTACAAAAGGTGGAAAAAAGATAGACCGGGCAATGGGCAATCATATAGCAAATGGTTTAAGGGCCTGGGCTGAAAGTAAAGGCGTAACCCATTTCACCCACTGGTTTCAACCGCTTACCGGCTTATCTGCCGAAAAACATGATTCATTTTT
>JBDSYV010000188.1:0-14146 GCA_040110925.1 Ferruginibacter sp.
TTTTTCATGGTATCTTTTTTTTATTTTATAAAATGTGTAAGTAATAGACCAGCGAAGATTCCCTTAGTTTAATGCTGAATTTGTTAAAGGCCTAATCCTTTTGATGCAAGGGATTAATATAAATAAGAAAGGCTATGATGAAACCGAGCAACGCTAATATTAGAAAAAGAAATTTTTTCATGAGTGCTTTTTTTACTTCCTCCAATTTCCAATAACTGGGTTCCAGGAGCTGTTAATTTTTTTAACAGACGTAGAAATAATGAAAAGGTTTAATGCCGT
Organism: Ferruginibacter sp.; assembly: GCA_040110925.1. Classification (GTDB taxonomy): domain Bacteria; phylum Bacteroidota; class Bacteroidia; order Chitinophagales; family Chitinophagaceae; genus Ferruginibacter. The sequence continues at coordinate 280 of JBDSYV010000188.1, forward strand.
TAAATTTTGAACAGGATTTTTATTTGAATGGTAAGAAATCTTTACCTGCCTAGGTCATAAGAACATAAATTTCGGAATTTGATGTTTTATGGTTTAATATTGTTTTTTTAATTACAGCAAAATTTACTTATGAAAAAATTCTCCTTAATCTTTACCGCTTTAATTACCCTTACCTGTGCAAATGCAGCATCGCCTGTTAAACATTCTCCCATATTACCACTTGCTTCATCTATTATAATACCTATTGGTAAAGAAGGGAAAACTATTTCCCTTTTAGAACTTTCTACTATTAGCAGGGAAAACCTGGAAAGCCTCACCGGTAGAAAAATGAATGGCGTAGAAGCGTTAGCATTTAAAAGGGCACAGAAAAAAATAAATAAGGGAATAAATAGTGAAGGCGTTGTTAGTAGTAAAAAGCTACATAAAATGTTTTTTGCTGATGGAGAAACCGGTTTTCACTTTGGCGGCTTTGCCCTCGGCTTTTTTGGTTCGATTGTCGGCGTTTTGATAGCCTATCTTATGCATGACGATAACAGGCAAAACAGAATAAAATGGGCCTGGCTTGGGGTGAGTATTTCTCTGGCGTTGGTTGGGATATTATTTGCATTAGCGTATGGTACTGCCTATTAAAGTTGATCGGCGGATTGGTTATGCTAATACCTCGTCTTTATTTGCAAGTTGCCCGCAAGCGGCATCAATATCTTTCCCCCTGCTGCGACGCACACGAACATTAACCCGGTGTTTAGCAAGGTAATCAGTGAATTGGTTTGTCTGGTCTTCCTCCGGCTTCATAAAATCCAGTCCAGCAACCGGGTTGTATTCAATTACATTCACAAGATGTGTGGGCACCTGCCTGTAAATGGTTACCAGGTCTTCGGCATCCTGAAGGCTATCGTTTTTATCTTTAAAAAGAATGTATTCAAGCGTAATATCATTATTGGTCTGGGCATAGAAATAATTTAAGGATTCCACCAAAAATTCTATGCTGTTGGTTTCATTGATGGGCATTATCTCATTGCGCTTTTTATCTGTGGCTGCATGAAGGGATAAGGCAAGGTTGAAACGTACCTTATCATCACCTAACTGCTTAATCATTTTGGCCACACCTGCAGTGGACACTGTTATCCGTTTTGGACTCATGCCCATGCTGTCTGAAGCGGTAATTTTATCAATGGACTTCAGTACATTTTTATAATTGAGCAATGGCTCACCCATGCCCATGTACACTATGTTAGATAATTTTTTACCGTATGTTTTTTCACTTTGTTCGTTCAATATGGCTACCTGGTCGTAAATTTCTTCAAAACCAAGGTTGCGTTTGCGATCCATTTGCCCTGTGGCGCAAAACCGGCAGGTAAGACTGCAGCCAATTTGCGAGGAAACACATGCCGTATTCCGCTTTTCGGTTGGAATCAATACGCCTTCCATTAAATGCCCGTCATAAGTTCTGAACCGGGATTTTAACGTCCCATCATTGCTGTGCTGCGTTTTATCAACTGTAATTGTCGGAAATAAAAAATCTTCAGTTAATTTCTTTCTCAGATCAATGGATAAATTGCTCATTTGGTCAAAGGAGCGAACATTATTTTTCCAAAGCCATTCATAGGCCTGGATGGCACGGAATTTTTTATCGCCAATGGATTCAAAGTATGCTTTAAGATCCTGCAAGCTGAGTTCCCGTACATTTCTTTTGAGAGACATAGCGGCAAAGATAACATAATAGTGAATGGTGAATGGTCAATGGTGAATGGGCAATAGGCAATGGTGAAATATAAGAGGCTGAATACAATGGGGAAACAGAAATCTTTAACTTGCAATTGTAAACTCATGCTTAAGACGGATTGCCGTATAATGGTATGCCGCATAAGTGAGTGACACAACGATGACGCCCATAGAATTGATGCTGGTATCAAAAAAAGACAATTATGGAGAAAGTATATGTGATAGATTCTGTTCGCACTGCAATTGGTAAATATGCAGGAGCGCTGTCGCAAACAAGGCCAGATGATTTGCTTGCACTTGTTATAAAAGCTGTGCTGAAACGCAATGAGGGCATTGATGTGAATGCGATTGAAGATGTGATTGCCGGGGCGGCTAACCAGGCTGGTGAAGATAACCGCAACGTGGCCCGGATGGCCGCATTGCTGGCAGGGTTACCAGTGACCGTTGCCGGAAATACCGTAAACCGTTTGTGTGCAAGTGGCCTGCAGGCCATCATGGATAGTGCAAGAACGATTGCCTGCGGTGATGCAGAATTAATGATCGCCTGCGGCGTGGAAAGCATGAGCAGGGCACCTTTTGTAATGCCGAAAAGCACTGCTGCTTTTGAAAGACATCCGCAAGTATATGATACTACTATGGGCTGGCGATTTGTCAATGAGAAATTATCTTCGCTTTATCATCCATACACAATGGGAGAAACGGCGGAAAATGTGGCAAAACAATGGAGCATCAGCCGCCATGCTCAGGATGAATTTGCTTTTGAAAGCCAGGAAAAATATGCCCGGGCGCTTGCAGCGGGAAAATGGAAGGATGAAATTATACCTGTGGATGTAAGGGTAGGAAAAGATGTTTTTTCATTTGAACAGGATGAACATCCCCGCAAAAGCAGCATGGAAAAACTGGCGCAACTAAAACCTGCATTTTTAAAGGATGGAACCGTAACAGCCGGTAATAGCAGTGGCATAAATGATGGCGCAGCGGCAATGCTATTGGCAAGTGAAGCTGCGGTAAAAAAATATAATCTTCAGCCGGTAGCAATTATAAAGTCTATGGCAGTGGCGGGTGTAGATCCATCAATAATGGGTATTGGTCCGGTGCCGGCTACCAAAAAAGCACTGCAGAGAGCCGGGCTTAATATTGATGATTTGGATTTGGTAGAACTAAATGAAGCCTTTGCATCGCAAAGCATTGCCTGCATTCATGACCTTGGGCTTGACCTTGAAAAAGTAAATGTGAATGGAGGAGCAATCGCCATTGGGCATCCGTTGGGATGCAGTGGTGTGAGAATATCTACAACTTTATTATATGAAATGCGGAATCGGCAAAGTAAGTATGGCCTTGCAACAATGTGTGTGGGCGTAGGGCAGGGAGCAGCTATTATTTTTGAAAGGGTTGAGTGAGTTTAGAAGGTTTAGGGGTTTAGAGGTTTAGGGGTTTAGCGAGGGCCAGAGGGGTTCACTGAGGTACAAGATTATTAAGAAAGTTATTGAAGATGCTTCACATTGTGCCGTTTGTGTGTATTTTTTCTTTGTGCATTCTGTGGTAAAATAAGCCTAAAACAAAAAACCTCCAGGCCGGAGGTTTTTAAATTTTTTACTGCTGCTTGAAGATTCTAAAGCTGATGATCTTTGTGTAGGATATTGGTTGCTGGTCTTTTGATTTGGATATTTGGATGTTGATGATGTAAAAGTAAAGCATTGTTTTTTTACAAATTGTAGATAATGGGCGGAGTTGTTGTAGTATTTTTTTGAATAATTACTTGCCCTTTTACCCGTAAATTAAGTTTGCACAAAGCAACAAAGGATACTACGATGTATCCTTTGTATGCTAAGTTCCGCTATGTAAAATCCAATATTATCTCCAAGCAAAATTATTCAGCGCCACATAATTCCTGCCGTTGTCTGCATTTTTCCAGATGCTGTATTGCTGGGGGTAATAGGTATTTGCAGGTTCAAAATGAACAGGTTGCGGAATGGCCATGTTCACCTGAGTACCAGCCAGTAAAAAGGCCCTGGTAATCATGGGTTCAATAAAAATAACCCTTGCGGTATTGGTGCCATAAATCATAGTATGGGTAAATGGCGCCAATGTGGGCGGTAGCTCTGGTGAGGCAGGATTGAGCCAGTGCGTACCCATTTGTGGAACGGTAGCGCCTTGAATGACGTACTGCACAGGAAGGTAACCGGCGGCAGGCGGGGCGGTGGGCGCACCAGTAATGGCCATCTGGTCTGTTACGGATATTTTATAAAAATGCATGTCAAAATGTGGCACATCGTAAATGCCGTTGGGCTCGTGGCCATTGGGCTCCCAGTTTAGAGTGATATGGTCAAAAGGGGTAACTTCCTTTGCTTTTTGGTGCAGCGTAAGAACAAACGTGCTGGCAGCAAAATCAAGCGGGTTGGTAGGCAGGTTGTTCATAGCGCCCTGGCTAAATTCAATACCAATGGCCAGTGGCTGGTTGTTTTCCCTGGAAATGTTTATCCAGGAGCGGGCATGACCGTTGCCCATTTGTGTTTGCGGGCCATAGAAGGTATTGTAATCCTGCGATGATGAATTGCCGGGGCTGGCCACTGTAAGAGCCTGGGCCGGCATGATAATTTTTTCAGTAATACTCATGGTATCATCATTATCATCCTCCATTTCTTTTTTGCAGGAGGGTAGCGAAATAAGGGCAGCGCCCAGCATAATTGCGAGCTGAAAACGAAGTAATTTCTTCATCTGTTTAATTATTTAAATGTGAATGAATAATGGTTTAGATGGGATGTTGGAACTGCCTGTGGAAATAAGGTAATTGGGGAGATAAATGTAAAAACGATTTCTTCAAAATGCAAGTGGTATTTAGCAGTGTACTATTTTGACCACTTAACCTGCGGGTTTCACTTATTATTTGTAAAAGGTTATCTAATAAATGGCTTTCAATTTTGTCTTAAAGCAGAAAAATGGAAAGTTCTATAATTTATGAGGTTTATTTACTGTTATTCTGCAGGTTTTACAAATGTTAGCGTTCTAAATAAGCGAAAAGATAAAGGAAGACCAAAACCCTGGTACCTCTGATGCTAAGTCCTCTTAACCAGTTTCCTGATTGCTGCCAGGTGAGAAAATAATACCAACGGAACCACAACTGCTGGCAGCCATGTAAAAGGAAAATATAATACTGCAATATTGGGTTGATCAAAAGCAAATTGCTGAAAAGAAGTAGGTACAGATAAGACTGCATTGATTACAACATTGAGCAGCAGACCAAGGCAGATAATGTTCCAAACTAGTAAAACATTCCTGCCCGCTTGTTTTTTTACAAAACCAAAATAATAAATAAACAATGCAGAAATTCCTGAGAGCATATCAAAATTTCTTCCTTCAAAAGTCATTAGCCGCGGCACTGCATTGTGCAGGTACAAAGCAAACAAAACAAGTTCTACAGGAATGCGTACAACATGCAGCAGGGTAAGAAATTGCAGGCTCAGGCTATCAATAAATATTCTCCCTGTTTTTGTTGCAAAAAGAAAAATAATAAACAATACTGCAGGACCTGCCAGTAAAATAAAACGTGGCGGATTAGTTTTTGTGTGGGTATAAAAGCCAGTCAAAGAAATACATGCCTGCAATGCCATCCATACAAGTAAAATAATTAAACCGGTTTTTGAATGATGTGCAGCCTTATAAAAAAAATACACAGCAAGAAACGTTGCCAGTGCAAATACTATCGGAATATAAACAGGCAAATTTTCCATTTTAAAACTCCCGGATTTAAAATTTAAACGAAATACTTTTCATTACTATTAATGCATATTTTTTTACCTGAGATCATACATTGCGGCTTTGCCTGCTGCCGGTAAAGTCTTTTTAATAAAATCCCGCAGGTCGTCTGTGCTGGTTGCCAGGTCGGGCTTGCGCAGGTACATCATATGACCGCTCCGGTATCCTTTCCAGCTCAGGCGGTTTTTCATTTTACCGCTGGGATCAAGCTGCCACATATTATATTTTGCATTGAAATAATCGCAGGCACCATCGTAGTAGCCTGATTGTATCATCACGTGCATAAAAGGATTTTCTGCCATGGCCATTCTAAGGTTCTCTCCCGTTTTGTTGTTGGTATCATCCCATGGCCGCACAGGGCCAAATAAATAATATTTCAGGTCGGTTTTATAATTCAATACTTCCCGCAGGTAATAGTTCATAGCTGGTGAGAAAGCATGGTTCCACGAGGTAAGTTCCATATTATAATCCGGGCGTTCACCACCTTCCTGCCTGTCTATACCCAGGTAGCGGCTATCCAGCCTGCCAATGGTAAAACCTTTTTCCCGCAGTAGAGCCTTCCAGAAATAATCTCGGGAAATAACCAGGTTGCGCTGCAGGATATCTTTTTCGTCCAGGCCGGAATAGCGGGATATTTTAACAGCCATTTCTTTTCGTTTAGCATCTTCCAAAAAGCCTCCTTTTGTCATCGCCGGCATTAATTCATTGATGGTAAAAGACTCCACTTCGGGTAGCAGGTCCAGTAAATCTTTTTTCTGCAGGTCGGCAGGAAGTTGTTTGTGGTACCATGCTGTAGCGGCATAATAAGGCAGGTAAGATGCAGTCTCTATAGGGCCGGAGCGCTCAATGCCCAGCGTGGTTGGAGATACGAGGATTACACCATTCACAAACATCCACTGTGCATGCTGCAACTCCAGCGCAAGACCGGATACCCGGTTGGTGCCATAGCTTTCGCCAATTAAATATTTGGGAGATGTCCAGCGGTTGTAGCGGGTTACAAAAGTATTTACCCATTCTGCCAGGTATTTAATATCCGCATTCACACCAAAGAATTTTGATGGGGCTGCATTGCCTGTAATGCGGGAATAGCCTGTGTTTACAGGATCCACGAAAACAATATCTGCAACGTCTAGAATGCAATAGGGATTTTCTTTTACGCCATAAGGCTGTATAGGATAGCCTTCATCATCAATGTTAAGCATGCGGGGACCAGTATAGCCAAGCTCCATCCAGAGCGAAGGTGTGCCCGGGCCGCCATTAAAGGAAATTATCAAAGGCCTTGCTGTATGATCTTTTACATCACTGCGTTCGTAATAGGTAAAAAACACACCGGCTATTACCCTGCCCGAATCGTTCCATACAGGCAGTGTTCCGGCTATGGCTTTATAAGGAATGGCCTGGCTTTTTACCGTAACTGTACTATTGCTAGTAACAGTATAATCAGGATTTAAAACATTTGTTGCAAGCTTATTCTCATCCGCTTTTTGTGCAAGGGCGGTAATAGAAAGCAGGATAATTCCTGAACTCAAAAGCAATTTTTGCATGGGAAGGTTTTAGCTGTTGAAGATAAAAATTTAAAAGAATATGTGAAAGTAAAGAAGTGATTATGTTTATTTATTCTTTTTTCTTTGCCCAAAAAATAAACCTGCCTTTGCCGGCAGGCAGGCAAAAAAAGACCGGCGTCATCGATTACTGCCCGAAGACAGGATTGTTCCCTGATTTAGCTGTTGTACTACTGTAGCCTGAGCATTGATTCCCTGATGTAGTGCCGGGGTAGGGAAGCGTTTTTAATAAGTGAGGGATAAATTTCTCTTTGCGTTTTTTGAGGTTTTATTTTTTTACCACAGAGCACACAAAGGTTTTCACAGAGGGCACAAAGAGAAAGCAATGCCTCCCAAAAAGAACTGGCCTTTGGGGGACGTACAACTTTGTGTTCGTTACGTGTATTTCCTTTGTGGTTCTTTGCGGTTTTATTTTTTTACCACAGAGCACACAAAGGTTTTCACAGAGGGCACAAAGAGAAAGCAATGCCTCCCAAAAAGAACATGCCTCTGGGGGACGTACAACTTTGTGTTCATTGCGTGTATTTCCTTTGTCGTCTTAGTATGTTAAAATAAAAAAACCTCCCAAAAGGGAGGCTTTAAATTTCTTACTGCTGTTGCAGCTTCTTACAGGTAATGATCTTTTTACAGGATATTGGTTGTTGGTTTTTTGGTTGGGATATTGGATGTTGATGATGTAAAAGTAAAGTACTGGTTTTTTATAAACTGTAGATAAGGTGCGGATTTGTTGTAGTATTTTTTCGAATGATGATTTTCTAATTAGCTGTTACTTTATTTTTTCACGCATACTTTATCCTCGGTTGATGTTACAAAAAGGCACTTTAATCGTTAATTTCTTTTGGCGTGCAGGTGCCCTGAGCGGTAGAATTATTAATGATAAAGCCCAATAAAATGAATAATCACGGGTAATAAAAGCCAACCAGTTTTATTAGTTATTCAAATCTTTCATCACTTCCGATAGTAACTTTTCTTCAAGTACAATCCTTTCAGCAATATTTTCTTTTTGATGCCATTTTACCAGCATGATTTTATTATCGGCAATTTCAATTCCTGTAATGTCACCATCATTAAAGCAGCAACAACCACTATTAAAATAAGAAGGTTTAAAATTTTGTTTTTTTACAGGACTATGAATTTCGCCTGAAGGAATTTGATTGCCTGGATGTAGAGAATATAAACCTGATGCAAACACTGGTTTATGTGTATGCCCGGTGATGAGCAAAAGATTTTTTCTCCGGCTGCTCCATTCATGCATCATAATATTATGCTTGTCCCGCAATGCATAATCAGATGAAGGGGTATTGATGTTTATGCGAAGGTATCTCTGAAAAGGTCTCCAGATATGAGAAACAAGCCATGTGCTGAAACCATTGTTATCACTCATTTTGTCACCCTGGTGTCCATGGGTTAAGAAGATATTTAGCTCCTGATCATGAATAATAGTTTTTAGCAAAATTCCTTCCCACACTTCAAGGGGAAATTTGAAAATATCTTTAAACCAAAGTGCAACATCAATTTTATTTTTCCAGATCAAATCATGATTACCAAAAGTTTTAAAATACCTGTTTTCTTTTTGAAACCTTGCCTCTGACTCAAGTGAAATTTTGTTTTTTGGAATAACCTGCTGTGGAGAATATTTCCATAATTCTTCAGCATCACCCAGGTTTATATAATTATAATTATGGTTGAAATAAAAATCCAGTGCAGCGAGGTAATTGAATTCATTAGTTGCAAAATCATCACTGTAATCTTTATTGCCTTTGTGGTGATCGCTGAAGATGATGAATTTATCTTTACTAAAATCTGCCTGCAATGACAAGCCTTTTTTACCGGGCTTTGCTTGTATATGCCGCAACAACCTTGATAAGGAAGCGAACACATCTTTCTTAACCGGGTATGAAGCTTTTGCAGCCAACTTTTCCAGTAATGGCCCCAGTCGTTTTCTTAAAAATGTTCTCATACGCCTCTATTGTTTTTTATTTGAATTTCTATGAACAAAAAAAAGGCACTGCAAAGTTATATGAGCCAGGCTTTTTGAGAGATTGGCAACAATTGCAACAAGTTTTTAAGAAGTCATGTTATCTTTAAACAAATTGATCACTAGTGTACAATATTTGTATGCCTATTTTTCATTTATAGAAAAGATAAGCATACAAAGATATTTGGCGGCACATTATCTTTTAGTATCTATAAAAAAAGATTACAATCTTTATTAAAAATTAAAAAACACTGGTTTCTCTTTTATAAAACAATTATTATAATCTACTTTTTATGATGAGCCACATTTACTCAATAAAACTAAATGACCTGTATAAGATAATCCTTTTTTTTGTGTTACAGGTTTGGTCGCTGTTTGCTTTCAGCCAAAGCCGGGATCTTAGTTATATGTCATCCGGGGGTAAGCTAAATCCATTACAGGCTATTATGGACATCAGGCATTATACAATTAATTTAAATGTGGATGTTGAAAAAAAAACGATAAATGGAAATGTTGAAATAACATTGAATTTATCAAAGCCTGCAGATACATTATTATTAGACCTGGTTCACCTGATGCTGGTAGAAAAAATAAAAGTAAATAACAAGCCCGTTAGCTTTAGTCAAAAAGATGATAAAATATTTATTACAGGTAACAAAGGATTCAAACAAGGGCAACAAAAAATAAATATTGAATATGGGGGAGAACCTCCTGTAGCAGTCAGACCACCCTGGGGTGGTGGATTTACCTGGACAACTGACAGCAATGGAAATCCCTGGGTTGCTATTAATTGTCAATTTGAAGGGGGTAAAATTTATTTTCCCTGCAAAGATCACCCAAGTGATGAACCTAATGAAGGCGTTGATTTAAATATTACTGTTCCTGCTGATCTCGTAGTTGCAGCGCCTGGGTTATTACAAAAAGTGGTGAATAAAAAGGGGAGGAAAACATTTTACTGGAAAACCAATTACACCATCAGTAACTATTGTATTGTATTTAATATCGGGAAATATAAAGTGGTTAGTGATACTTACACAACTATCAATGGTAATAAAGTACCCATTGATTTTTATGTACTGGAAGTGGACACTGCTCATGCAAAAAAATTAATTCAGACAAAAATCAGGGATACAAAAATTTTAGAAAAATATTTTGGTGAATATCCCTGGGTAAAAGAAAAGATAGGCATTGCAGAGGTTCCAAACTCAGGAATGGAACACCAAACCATGATCACATTTCAAAATAAATTTGATTACCAGGTAATAGGCGGGCAGGATTACTCTGCTAATTTGTTTCATGAATATGCACATGAATGGTGGGCCAATAAAGTAACCAATAAAGACTGGGCACACATGTGGATACAGGAAGGCATTGCTACCTATGCAGAGGCATTGTGTATGCTGGAACTGGGAGGAGAGGATGCTTACAATAAGATTATAGATGGACATAAAAGAAGTGTAAAGAACAAGAAAGCAATAGTACAGGGCGATGAAATAAATACAGCGGAAACTTATTCTGGAGAAATTTATACAAAGGGTTCATTTTTTATGCATAGCCTGCGGTATTTAACTGGAGATGATATATTTTTTCCAACCCTGAAAAAACTTGCCACTGATCCTGCTTACACTTATGACAATTTTGTTACTACTACGGATGTAGAACAATTATTCAGCAAAGCATCAGGCAAAAACCTAAAACCTTTTTTCGATTTTTATTTAAGAACAACCGATGTGCTGGATATTACAATAAAAGAAACTGCATATCAGAAATACGAGGTTAAAATAAATAATTATTTTATGGACCTTCCGGTTGAGATTACTTTTGATAACAAGACTGAAAAAATGATACTGCCAAAACAAGGAATAATTGTAACGGCAGCCACAGCCCCAATGGTGGATGCAAAAGGATATTATTTAAAAAAGATAACCATTCAATAAAACCTTTCTGTTTATAAAAAAATAAAAGATCAACAATGCGTAAATATAAAATCATGTTGGCTAATATTTTCTTTTTATTGATTACAATAACAAGCGTTTTCGCCGATCATTATCCTGTTGATAAAAGAATAGACATAAAAAATTACCAGTTTGATATTAGCTTTTCAGATAAGACAGATGAAATAAATGTAACTGCTTTTGTAACTGTGTATTTTAATAAGCCTGGGGTAAAACAATTAAGGCTAGACCTTGTAAACAAATCCGTTAATACTGATGGTAAAGGAATGCTGGTAGATGCAGTGTCTGTCAATAATAACAACATCATTTTTTCTCATAGCAATAATGCATTATGGATAAACCTGGGCAAACCTTCTGTGACCAATTCTGTAATCACTTTTCAAATAAAATATCATGGTGTTCCTGCCGATGGATTACATGCCGGGCCAACAAAATATGGCGACAGAAGTTTTTTTAGCGACAACTGGCCAAACAAAGGCCGGAACTGGCTGCCGCTAATAGATCATCCATCCGATAAAGCAACTTGTGAGTTCATTATAAAAGCACCCCTGCATTATAAAGTGGTATCTAATGGATTATTAATTAAAGAATCTATGATCAACGATTCTACAAAACTTACGCAATGGAAACAATCTGTTCCCATTGCAACCTGGTTATATACTATAGGCATTGCAGACTTTGCTGTACAGCATGTTGACCAGTTTAAAGGTAAAGCAATACAAACCTGGGTGTATGCTAAGGATAGCGTAGCGGGGTTCAAAGATTTTGCTGAACCAACCAAGGAGCTGTTAAGTTTTTTTTCTGGTTATGTGGGTCCCTATGTTTATGAAAAACTTGCAAATGTTGAGTCGCCGGTGGTAAGTGGTGGTATGGAATCCGCATCTGCTATTGGGTATTCTGAAAAACTGGTAACCGGCGATAGGTCTGTACGCATTAGGAATGTTGTCATTCATGAACTGGCACATCAGTGGTTTGGCAATGCAGTTACTGAAAAAAACTGGGATGATGCCTGGCTTAGTGAAGGATTTGCCACCTGTTTTACGATGCTGTTTATAGAACATGCTTATGGCAAAAAAGAATTTTTAAGTGAATGGGAAAAAGCAATGCAATCCTTTAAAAAATATTATCAAAAAGATTCTACTTATAAAATAGTATCCGGCCGAACGGCAGAAGAAGAAGATGTTACCAATACGGTTACCTATCAAAAAGGCGCTTGTGTTTTACTTATGCTGCGGGATATGGTGGGAGAAGCTGCTTTTAAAAAAGGGATACAATCCTATTACAAAAAATTCATGAATGCAAATGCTTCCACTGCGGATTTTAAAATGGAAATGGAAAAAGCTTCTCATCAAAATCTCACTGCATTTTTCAACCAGTGGTTGCATCGGGGCGATTTAATTCGATTAAAAGCCGGCTGGAAATACAATGCTGCAAAAAAGGAATTGAGTTTAAGGGTAAATCAAATACAGAACCCTGGTGGCCTTTATACTTTTCCACTGGATGTAGCTATTACGGAAGCTGGAAATAGTGCCCCCGTTTTTAAAAAAATAAATATCAAAAAGCAATCTGAAACATTCGTTTTTCGCCTGGCTACAGCACCAGCATTTATAGCATTAGATCCCAGGAAAGTATTATTGTCAATGATAGAATTGACAAAGACTGAATAGTTTTATTTTGCTCTGGAGTTCTGTTTGTTAGCAACCTGTTATACTAAGCATTCCGAAATGCCTGTTTGGATATTTAGCAATCTCCCGATTTAATAGTTATCGTATTTGCATGGAATTATTAACGTGTTTGAAGTGAGCTGCATTTCACTGTACATGAAAAAACCTCCCGTTAAGGAGGCTTTTAAATTTTTTACTGCTTGTGCAGCTTCTTACAGGTAATGATCTTTGTACAGGATATTGGTTGCTGGTCTTTTGGTTTGGATATTTGGATGTTGATGATGTAAAAGTAGACCATGGTTTGTTTGCACGCTATAGTGAACGGATGAAGTTATTGTAGAGATTTTTCTAATTAAATTCTTTAGAAAACCATGTGCTCTCTAAAAAAGCTATGCATATTAGTTTGTTTGAAATATGACTATATCAAGCATACAGTTTAAAACTCCCCTATTTTTATTATAGAATATAGTTATTAAATTTTACATAAATGTTTAACGATGAAGTTAGAATCAAGTTGGAAAGTATCATTCAGGGAACTGTCATACAGGAACAGCCGGATTCTTGAGCTGCAATCCGCAATCAGCTTTGCAGAAGCTTTCCAACAAGTGCAGCGGTTAAAAAAGACTTCGAAAATAAGCAAGTCGATAAAGAAGAGCAGGCCCGCTTCTAATAAAAATAGCCCAAACAGAAAATAGCATGATCTCCATGCTTCCGGAAGATTGGACATACCTGCTGTTATCCGTTATCAAGGACATGCTTCTCGTAACTTCTTAATACAGTTTTCCATTTCTATCAATCCGCAGCAGGAAAATATCACTACCTCCATAATTAAATAAGCCTGAAAATGTACCTGAGTTGGAACTGCTGGTATTTCCTGCAATAATATAGCTGCCATCATTCAAAACCCGGATTCCAAAAGGTTGTTCTAAAAGTGTACCTCCATAAAGCTTTTGCCATTGGATATTGCCTGATGCGTCCAGTTTGAGGATGTAGATATCCAACGAACCTGCATTTATTAATCCCACAAGATTACCCGTATTACTTGAGCTACTGTATCCAGATATTATACTCCCACCATCACTGGTAAGTTGTATACGAGGAAACCCTTCATCGTTTGCACCGCCATACAGTTTTTGCCACTGTATGTTTCCTGATATGTTTAGTTTGAGAATCCAGTAATCGAGCGAGCCATTAGTAAAAACACCAGTGAGCGTACCTGTATTAGAAGAA
>JBDSYV010000189.1:0-2557 GCA_040110925.1 Ferruginibacter sp.
TTTTTCATGGTAGCGCCATACTTGCTCCAGTAAATTTTTCTTTTTATTTTAAAGGGTATGCCTTTTATTTTTAGTTTAATTGTTTTCACTTCAAGGTTAACCCATTCACCATCAAATTTGTATTGTAGTGCATTGGCTGGGTTCATTTCTAATTGGTATTCATCCATGCGGTCGCAATAATTTACAGTATGTGCCCATCCTAAATTTTCATTTACACCATGTAAGATGCAGGGGCCGCCTGCAAGTAACCCACCTGTTACATTCAGGCCTTCTTCACTGCAGATATGTGCTTCGTAAAAAGACTGTGGGCCTGTATTGGGTTGGTGTGCATTGATTAAAAGAAAGGCTTCGCCACTTGTGGTCTTTGATGAACTTATTGCTGCGGAGTTACTTCCTTTTTTATTAAGTTCCGGCGCTTCCCATTCGATATTATTAAAAATTCTGATCAGGGCCTGTTCGGCACCATTGAAAATAGTCAATGCAAATACTGAAGATGACACATACTCTTTTGGCGTTACAGGAAATATTTTTTTATGTAAAACTTCGCCCGGATGTTTTTTTGCATAAGCATTAATGCCCTGCACATAACCATCAATTAATTTTAAAAATGCAGGGGTAAGTGTATTCCATTTTTCTTCTGTTATTTCCCTGCAACGGAAGAGTGCAAATGCATAATCACCTGCTGCTGCTTTTTTTCCTTGCACAGAAGCCATCAGGTTTTTAGCCGGTAATATAACTTCCTGCATGCTTTTAAAATCATCTTCTGCTTCGGCCCAGGCAAGGCCATAAGCTACTTCTGCGTCTGTTTTAGCGAAGATATGCGGCACGCCAAAGCTGTCTCTTACAATGTCAATGTTAGCTGGAATAATGATCGTCTGTGAAAAGCCGTTTAAAGCAGTGAGGGAAATGACAAGGATAATACAGGTTAGTCTCATTGGAAATATTGCCTTTTTTTGGTGAATAAAGATAAGGCGTAAAAGAGTGCCATGCAGATAAAAATAGGGACAGGCTGGCAACAAAGTTGGTTAAAGATTTAGAACCCGTAAAAAATATTATTTGCTTTAATCAAAATCAATGATTTACTTTGTTATTCAAAGTGCTTTTTATGAATGAACAAATGCAGTCGCTGGAAGCAATACATGATATTAAAAAAATGATGGAAAGAAGCAGCCGCTTCATAAGCCTGAGTGGACTTAGCGGGGTAGCTGCGGGGATATGTGCACTTGTGGGAGCTTCCCTTGCCTGGCCATATATTTATTATGGCAAAGAGGTTAGTATGTATCCTGAGGCTTCGCTAATAATGGGGTTGGATCATGATCCCACGGTTGTTTTCACGCTTTGGCCATTTTGGATCGCTATGGGAACTTTGGTTGCAGCAGTGCTGGTTGCATTTTTGTTTACATGGCGAAAAAGCAAACAACAAGATGTAAAGATTTGGGATGCCAGCGCCAGGAGAATGGTAATTAACCTTGCTATTCCACTTTTGGCTGGGGGAATACTTTTACTAAAGGTTATCATGTTGGGTGTAGAATCATTATTGGCTCCAATTGCATTGATATTTTATGGACTTGCATTGGTGAACGCTTCAAAATACACATTGGGTGAAATCAGGTACCTTGGCTATTGCCAGCTTTTACTTGGGTTTGTCAATTTATGGTTTCCGGCAGAAGGTTTATACTTCTGGGCTGCAGGGTTTGGGCTATTGCATATTGTGTACGGCCTGTACATGTGGAAGAAATATGATTTTAAACAAGATTAATCCCGCATAGGAAACTCATGGCCAGTTATCTCAATAACCTCAATAAAGTTTTTGACAGCCGCATCAGGTTGGGGATAATGAGCGCCCTTTTAGTGAATGAAACTGTGAGTTTTAATGCACTGAAAGAAATGCTTGACGTAAGTGATGGCAATCTTGCGAGCCATTTAAAAGCGTTGGAAGAAAATAAAATAATAAAAGTGAATAAAGGGTTTATCGGGAAAAAGACCAACACAACTTACCAGGTTACCAGGGCTGGTGAAAAGGCATTTAAAATCCATATAGAAGCATTGGAGACTTTGATTAAAACAACAAAATAATTTTTTGTCTTTTCACTTTGAAAAACAAAGTAAAATAATACAGGCGAATGTATAAACTAATAATCCTGGTGCGGTCAAAGCTGCTGGTTTTTTTAACCCATAGTCTTGCATTGCCTATATTACAAATTATAAGAAAACCAGAAGTGTTTCCTTTCTCAAAAGAGGAATTGCAAAATTTTAGTGCAGGTACACTTGGAAACGATCTTGTAAATTTTGTTGAGGAAAAAAACATTAAGCTTTTGCCCTATTATGCAAGGCATGATATAAAGCATATTTTACTGCAATACGATACTACTGATAAGGGGGAAGTATGCCTGCAGTGTTTTATGCTGGGCAACGGTCATTTGTCATTTCCTGTAATTGCCACAGTCATCTATGGATATATAACAATGCCGGAATACTGGGGAAATTTTAAATCAGCATATATGCGGGGCAAAGGTTGTAATCCAATTTCAAACTGGCCATGGTTTGAAATCCTGGA
>JBDSYV010000190.1:0-10224 GCA_040110925.1 Ferruginibacter sp.
ACATTCGGATCCATCATGGGTACGCCTATCATCAATCAACCACAGGTGGCCATTATGGCTGTTGGCGCTATAAAAAAACGCCCCATGGTAATAGAAACGTCTCAAGGCGATAGTATTGCCATCAGGCATATGATGTATATATCTCTTAGTTATGACCATCGCATCATTGATGGTGCTTTAGGTTCTACATTTCTAAATGCAGTAAGTAAAGAATTGGAAAATTTTGATGTAAACAGGAGTATATAGATAGTTGATATTTGATAATGAGTTAAGTGATATTTGGTAACTCAATACGTTTTCTTTCGCCTGTTTTTAAATACAAATGTAAAAATCAGCCAAAGCAACAGTATAGTAATGAGGGTAACAATAACAGGATAATATGAAGGCCAACCCGTCATTGTACCCTGCCATCCCGAATATTGCCAAACACCATTTTGTTTATGCCAAACCTGGGTGTACCATACATCAGCCACCAGTAAAGCACGGAAATAACATTTAGCCCTGCCATTTATTATAGCGGTGTTATCATAAACCCTGATTTTCTTATCAGAAAGTTTAAAACTGGCTCCCTTAAATTTAGAAAGGTTTTTCAATGACACTTGTTTGTCTACCATTTTCCCATCTGCATTAATTGAAACATAATCTTCCGAAATCAATTGATTAATATATGCAGAATCATTTTTACTAAATGCATCAAACATTTTTGATTCAAGGTTTAACAGTAAATACTGATCAGCGGAATCGGGTTGCTGTGCATATAAACTGTAAGAAAAAAAAGTGCAGATACTGATAAATGCAAATTTTATCATCAGGAGATTATTTAATTAATATGCAAAATACATTGCATTTGTCATAATTTATCATCGCATTTTTTAATAACTAATTAAAGCCTGTTTTATAATTGAATCTTTTTGCGCATCAGTTAAGGTATAGTTGTATTTATTTATTGCCCCTTCCCAATCTCCATAAACAGGATTAGGAAAAACGATAAACTTATTGCCAAATTCTGAAGCAGAATAATCCGTATTGCGTTGCCGTTCCTCCTGTGACTTTTTTTCAAACAATGTACTAAAATCAGCAAGGTTATCTCCCATTAGTAAAATTATATTATGCGTTGTGCCCACATTAATTCTTCTTTGCTCTTTACTGGAAACATCTATTCTTGTAAGCAGGTGTGCATCATCTGCATTAGGCAGGGAAAAGCGCTGCAGATTTTTCAAAGTGCTGCTTCTTTCTCTTAACTCACGATTGGTTACATAAAATATTTCTACGCCCCTTGCAGCCGCATATTTCAAAAAGCTCCCTGCACCAGGCATTGTATCTGCGGCGGATTTATCCGTCCATTCATACCAGCTTGCGGGCTCGTAATCCTTACCTTGCAGTCCCCGGTAGGCGGCATAAATGCTGTTGTCAAAAATGGTTTCATCTATATCAGTAATAATTGCTAAGGGTTTATTAACGGGCGCTTTGTAAGTATCAATACGAAGGCGGGCTATATTATATGCCTGGTAGCATAGAGCCCTGTACTCCGCTGATTTTTGCTGGAAGATGGTTGTAAACAATTTTCCATTGATCGTGATATTTTTAGGCATAGTTGATGGCTCCGCCTTTGGCAGTTTGTGAGTAGCATTGCATGCAATAATTAACATGCTTATGGCAAGGGCAAGGCAGGCAGGGGTTTGCTTCATAACTTTTAATTGATAACTTGTAAACTATAAAATTATGCATAACCATGCCAATTGAATTGATAAGAACGAAGAAGTTTTATAATAATATAATAAAATGGCGATTAACATTCTTACCATTATTGTTATTATTTTCTATGGCATGCAGTTCAACCAAAAAAAATAATTCCCAGGTTAATAATTCACCCAATACCAACATGGAGATTGCAGATTCTTCGCTACAAAAAAAGCAGGAAGGCATTGATTTCCTGGCAAGCGGAAACTTCCCAGTACAATGGTCTGTATCCATAAATATAAATAATGAAATAAAGTTTAATGCCAATGATGGAGCTGCAGTAAGGGTATTGGCCGTGCCTGCCATCACAATGCCTGAAAATACTGGTGTTAGCTACAAAGTGAAAACCAGTACTACAACTTTAAGCATAATGATATATACAGTAAACTGCGAAAATTTACAACAAAAGAAAGTAGAGGTGGTTCACAATGGTAAGCGCTATACCGGCTGCGGAAAGTACCTCCAGGATCCTGCACTTGATGGTGTATGGGTACTAAACAAAATAAACAATATTCCACAGGCTGGTAAAGATTATCCTACCGGGCTTCCTATGCTGCAATTCCAGGTGGCTTCAAAGAAGGTAAGTGGTAATGATGGTTGCAACCGGGTGAATGGAAGCATTGAAATTATGGGAAAGCAAATAAAATTTTCTCCTTTTGTTTCTACCAAAATGGCTTGCAGTAATTACGATGCAGAAAAAATATATAGCAACCTCCTGAGTAATAACCTGGTTACTTATTATATAAAAAATAATTACCTCACCCTTTCTTTACCCGACGACAGCTTAATTATTTTCAGGAAGGAATAAAAGTTATTGATTTTCTTTAAAGGCTTTTATCGCATAAACCATGGGAATTTTATTTTCTAAATGCGCTATCCTAAATTTCCCGGGTTCCTGTTCTATTACATTATTAAAACAAGAGTATGGAGAATAATCATATTCATCAATGGCCATTATTCTCAGATTTTGTGACAGCAGGCTTTTTACCACTTCGCTAATGGAATGATTCCAGCTTACTGTTTCCGTAGTTATGGTTGCCTCTTTATCAGCATAGGTGCCGTTTTCAATTTCAATAATCGGATCTGCCTTAAAATAATCATAACTGATCTTTTTAAAATCATTATCAAACATCCAAACTACCGGGTGAAATTCTACAAAAACAAATACCCCTCCTGGTTTAAGAAAATGGCCAACCACCGCTGCCCATTTATCCATATCGGGTAGCCAGCCAATAGTTCCATAACTGGTAAATACTATATCAAATTGTCCATTTAGTACTGAGGAGAGATCATAAATATCCGAGCAAATAAATTTTGCCTCTACGCCTGTTTGTAGTGCTGTTAGACTGGCAGTTGCTATGGCAGCATCAGAAAAATCTACGCCAGTTACCTGGGCACCCAAACGGGCAAGTGATATACTATCCTGCCCAAAATGGCATTGTAGATGCAAAATAGTTTTGCCTTTAACATCGCCGAGCAAATCCAGTTCAATTTTATTTAAACTGCTGCGACCTTTTAAAAAACCCGGCTGATCGTAAAAAGCTGATTGTAGGTGAAGAGCTGTTTTTTTATTCCAGGCATCTTTATTCTTTTGTAAATAATCTTCGGAACTCATATGCTTTATTTAATATTAATTTCAGGTTGGTGCAGGATGGGAAAGTTGCAGGACCTTGCAATATAACAATGTTCATGTGCCTGCTTATGCAATTCTATGGCAAGCATTTTTTTACCAGCTTCTTTTATTTCCATCAATGGTTTCAATATCACCTCAACAAACTTTCCACCAGAACCATCCTGCTCCATTGTACCGTTTGCATTGTCGCCGTAGCTCAAAACAGTTATAGAATTATCAGCACAAAGGTGCAGGTACCAAAGCATGTGGCAGGCCGATATACTTGCCAGGAAAAGTTCTTCAGGATTATACTTTGAAGAGTCACCCCTGAATGATGGGTCAGACGAACATTCAATAATTTTTTTATTTTCAGTGTAGATGCTGTGGCTGCGATCATAAGATGTATAACTATTAGTGCCACTGCCCTTATTGCCTGTCCATTGTATATTCATATTGTAATTATGCAGAATGCTCATATATATTTTTTTACAAAATAATCAGAAAAAAGTAAAGTCAGGAAAATTGAAACTATTGTTTTAAAAAAAAATAACTAACCAAATCAGGGAAGTATTGCAGGAAGTTTTTTATCAGTAACAGCCTGCTCATATTTTTTTCTTAAAGTCTTATTTCGTTTTGCACCAGTAGTAGTAAGCAGGCCAGACAAACTGATTTTAACAAGGTAATTAAAAAAGGATCTGTCCTGGAGTCTTTCAAAATAAACAACCCCAATTCTTCCATTCGAATTTTTCTTTATAATAAATGTATTGATTAAAAAACTTGCAATGTTTTGAATAAGACCCGACTGGGAAGAGTCTCCTTTTTTCAACAACTGCATTTTTAGATTGTGATAATACATTGTCATCTCGCCCAGGGCATGATAATCATTGGCCGTAGCAGCCATCGCAAATGAATCAATAATGCCCGATTTTAATTTCACATTAGCAAAGGAACCAATTATAGGATTCAGAATTTGCGCATTCATGTATTTCATTCCTAAGTTCATGCGCATGCCGCCTAGTGTATCAGCATAAGATTGATTTACTTTTAAAGACAGCAGGGATGAATCAAAAATAAAACCCTTTAATGAAATGCGCAATGAATCCAACTTATCCATAGGCCGGCTTTTAATATTTGCGATTTGGCCATGCATGTTTGAAATTTTTATCATGGATTCCGTGCCTGCTTTTTCGTTCTTCTCAGTATAAAAAACCTTTCCATTATTTATGCTAAGTCTTGGTAAATTAAACGGAAAGGCCATGGATTGAAATAGTGCAGCCGGTAATAATTTTATCTTCCCTTCCTTAAATAGTTTTTGCTTGTCACGGTAAACATACAGGGAGGGCTTATCAAGTTGAAGTTCGCTGGCTGTAAGTAAAATATCCGTCCTGAACTTGTCTGCATCAAAGCCTTTAAGGGAAACATGATTCACATCAAAATGGATATAATCCTGCTGGTAAGTTTGTGCCGCAAGTGTTTGTTCAAGTGTAAGCACCGGCACATAATTAAAGGAATCAAATTCCAGCATTTTATCCGCTGAATAAAAGTGCGCATTTTTCCAGGTAAAAATACTTCCGGAAGTTATTAATTCAGCGGCACTGCTATTAAATATCAAATTGCTGTTTTCTCTTAATAAGCTCATGATATTATTTTGTGGCGCTAAAGTGATTTGGAAGTTTTCCGCACTGGCATCTTTTACCCACAACTGTATATTTTTTGAAAACTGCATACTATCAGGATTCAGGATGCTTGCTTTTTCAACGTTTATTGTCAAAGGAAGGGATTTATCTTTATTCACCTGCAATGATGTTATCCTTATATTAATCTCGCCCTTTTTAGCCGAAATGCCAAGGCCACTAAATGGTCTATAAATTATACCCGGCGATTTCAATTCCATATCTTTTACTGAAATGCCTTGTTCGTTCATTTGTAACTTTCCTGTATGCACAAATCCATCTTTATTAGCAGGAATGTATAACTGCAAAACAGAATCTGATTTATGAATATTAATATCTATTGAAGGATTTATTAAGCTTACATTATTTATTGCTAACTGAATATTTTGTTCCCCAGTATTTGTTTGCTTGCTTTTTCTCACCATGTTAATTATGGGAGATTTTGCTATTAAATTATTTATCACAATACTATCATTCAATAACATGTTAATATCTGCATGAAATTGCAGGTTAGGAACGATCATGTTTAAAGAGTCTCCATCAGAAAAATTATTGAGTGAGAGATTTGTAAAAAAAGTTTCACCATCCTGGTTAACCTGATAAGATGTAGCTGCAACTTTAATTTTCTTTTGCTCAAAGTTTAAAGTTCCTCCGTCAATAAAAAGGTTTTCAAAACTCAACCGGCCTGCATTGGTTTTATTAAATGTATTAAACGATATTTTTTTAAGTTGAGTTTTCAAATTATCCTGGCCATATGCAAAATTTACTTCAGTATTGTTTCCACTGATATTTTTAACTAGTAACCCATTTTCACTTTTCTTTGTATAAGCAGGGGCCAAAACAATTATCTTTCCTTTTTCCCAATTCAACCTGTTTATCACGATTAATTCTCCTTCATCATTAAAAATTAAATCTCCCAGCAAAACATTTTCTAATCGGGTATCAATTGATCCTGCCAACGTAAATGAAAGATTTCCACAATACAAGCCCCTGGTTTCACTATAAACCGCATCTTTAAGCTCCACCTTTATTTTAGCTGTCACAAGATTAGCAGAGGAAAAATTAATTTGCCTCATTGATGATAGTAAGCTTCTGTTTGTGGAAGAACTCAGGAACTCATCACTATTCAGGGCCAGGTTTACCTTATGAAGCTGAAAGTCAAGTTTACCTAACCGGACATCCACATCGCCATTAATAATTTTTATACGTTTCAATGTTAGCAGACTGTCTAAACTTGCGAGAATTGAAAATAAATTTCTCTTGCTTTTCTTGTTTGATTGTAAGCCTTTTTTATACCTGATTACAGGGCCATATAATATTGCTTCATCAGCAACAATATCCTCGTTAAATATGAGGCTGTACCAATCAAGACCTGACAATTCAAATTGAGGTATGGAGAAACTTTTTTTACTACCAGAGGCAATTGCATCATTACTATTAATGGTAAAATTATTAAGTATTATTTTATCATTCCTGAAATGCAGGCTGTCAAATCTATACACGGAACTGCTATCATTATTATACAAAAGATAATCTCTCGCCAGCATATTAAATTCATCAATACTGGCGGGCCGTTCCCTATCTGCATCTATCACCAGGCCTTTAACCTGGAAATTATCTTTATGCGAATTAATTAATGATCGTGATTTTTTACCAATAATTTCCACTTGTATACCTGCATCTTTAACGCCTACAAATCCCAGGTTAAGATTTCCCGTTAATTCCCGGATTATTTTTTCAAAATCAGGTTTTTGAACTTTTGTTGATGCCATTGCAGTATTTAGCCTCACCTGGAAAAGGGGATTTTCGCAATACACTGAATCTGCCTTTATAATATCCTTTTCATACATCGCAGCAAAATCCACCCCAACCAACGAAAGTTTAGTAAAAAATATTTTGTAGCTGCTACTTGTACTATCCGTGGGTATGGCTGTAATGGTGCAGCTATCTAGGTCTATCCTTTTATTCAATAATTGCAAGTTGAATTTTTTAAAGGCAAGCATATGCCTTCCTCCCGGCAGATTAATAAATTGGTTTGTTGTTTGCAGTTGGAATGCCTGTTTCTTTGCTACACCAATACTTTCGTTTATATCCCGGTTTACATTTAGGTAAATATTTGTTATACTCACAGGCACCTGTGGCACAACTGCATTGGTAAGTTTGAAACTGGCATTTTTTATTATTATTCTTCTTACATGAAAATCGTCCAATACATCCAGCATGGAGTTATAGATTTTTCCAATTTCCCGGGGAAGCGAAACATTATTCAGCGTTGTGTCTGTTTTAGCTAAATCATTTCTATTTTTTATAAGATGTATAACCGGGTTTTCAAGCCGGATGGAATCCAGTATCAATTTTTTCTTAAGGAGTAAAGGCCAGAAGGATTGTACTTTTAGGTTTAATCTACTAAAACTAACATTGTAAGCGAGGGCCTCATTTTTATTAGTACTGAAAATGCGGGCATCTTTTACTTCAAGATTATCATTTAAAAAATTATAGCTAAGATGGGAAAGCCTGAGCGAAACTTTTCCCTGCGATTTATCATGAACGATTTTAATGAGTTGGCTGCGGGCATTATTAACAAACCATGCATGCAACCCTAAAACCAATAATAGAAAAATACCTGCTATGAAAAGCAGCCATCGAATGCTCCGGCGAAGGGTAAGTTTGCGGCTTGGTTGCATAAGGTTAAAAAATTATCAGCATTGGATACCGATTAAAATCCATCCTTAAAAATACCCAAAAAAACGCTATCCCAATTCAATCAGTGTAATCTCTGGTAAAATACCAACCCTGCCCGGGTATCCTATAAACCCAAAACCCCTGTTTACATAAAGCTTCTGGTCTGCTTCTTCATACAGTCCTGCCCATTGCTTGTAAACATATTGAACTGGGCTCCATTTAAAACCTGGAATCTCAATTCCAAACTGCATTCCATGTGTATGGCCACTAAGGGTTAAATCTATATCGCTGTAAATTGTTCTTACTTGTGCATCCCAGTGGCTGGGATCGTGACTCATTAATATTTTGAAAGGATATTTTTCTGCGCCGGGATACGCAAGGTCCATACGCCCATGCTTTGGAAACCTTGCTTTGTTGCTCCAGTTTTCAATGCCAATCAATGCAATCTGCTCAGCATTTTTTTCCAACACAACATGCTCATTCATAAGTAAGCGCCAGCCAAGGTCGGCATGTACTTTTTGCAGGTTAATTAAATTCTGCGCCTTGGTCATTCCATCTTCATCAGGCCATGAAACATAATCGCCATAATCATGATTTCCAAGAATTGAATAAACACCCAATGGTGCTTTTAATTGCGAAAAGATTTCTTTATAATCATTCATTTCTATAGCCCTGTCATTTACCAGGTCGCCGGTAAATAATATGATATCAGCATGTTGTTCCTGGATTTTTTTAATACCTGCAAGCACCGCTTTTTTATCGGCAAAGCTGCCACTATGAATATCACTTATATGAATAATTTTAAACCCACGAAAAGCGTTGGGCAAATTCGGAAAATTAAGTTTTACCTGTTTGAGGTGATAATTATATTTATTGCTAAATCCATAAATAAGGCTGCCAAACACTGTACCGCCAAGGGCTATGCCTGCCCAACTTAAAAATGCTGACCTGCTGATTCTCTCCCCTCCCATATCGGCTTCTGTGTTCTGAAAAAACAATTTGCCCGAAACCCATTGTATGGCTCGGCGAAGATCATCTACCATAAAAAATATACTGGCACTAAGTTTTGCCAGGAACAACCCAATGATTGTTGCAAACAAATAGGTACGGATTTTTTTTCCAAGAAATGGTTGTTCACTGTAAACAAACAGCAGGAATCCAAGTACGGACAAAATGGTAATTGCCCAATAAATACTATAAAGGATGGCTTTAAATTTTGGAGAAGCCGACTGAGATACGTTTTTTATTGCCTGGAAAAAATAGGTATCCAGTAATAACAAAATGCTTATAAAAATTAAGATGCCTAGTGGTGAACGCATGAATTATCTTTTGAATTGAAAATAGGTTAAAAATTTAAAAACTCTTCCAGTTGATTATCAATACTGCTTAACGTTGATACATCTTGAAAATGATATGAGGCATCCATGAGTTTATCTATCACACTAATGGGGAGGCGATTATGGTGAACTAGCATTTTCATGTGCAGGAGAGAACCGGTGAGGTGTTCCATTCCCCTTAAATTTCCGGCCCGGCCGGTAGAAACACCTGTGAGCAAAACCTTTTTATGCCACCAAACTTTTGGTACATCTGTATTATCAATCATTAGTTTTAAAATGCCCGGGTAAGAACCATGGTATTCAGGCATGATGATGATAAACTTTTTGGCAGGCACAAGGAAGGTATTTTCCATTTCAACGAATGCGGTATTCCTTTCAAAAATATAGACTTCATCCAGTGCCAATAGCGAAGTGTCAATATTTTTTACTGTTAATAATCGTTGATATTCACCGGCTACTTTCTTTGTATTGTTGTCTCCGCGGTTGCTTGCAGCTATTATTGTTATCATTTATGTCGTTATTCTGTTCATATGGCAATTAAGCCAATCCTTTGTGCCCAGTTTTGTAACGATTAGCTAAATTTGCCCACCGGGTTGTCATTAACCAGCTATCATTATTAAATGGTATTGCAATAATGACGATGTTTGCCGGAAATCCTTTCCTTAATAGGAAAATTTTAAAAAATAATCAGGAATCCTGATTTATTGAAGGTCAATTATGGGAAAAACAATAGGAATAGCAAATCAAAAAGGAGGCGTAGGCAAAACGACTACCGCTATAAATCTTGCCGCAAGCTTTGCCATACTGGAATATAAAACGCTGTTGGTAGATGCTGACCCCCAGGCTAACAGCACCACAGGCACAGGCTTTGACCTTCACAATATCACCAGGAGCCTTTACGATTGCATGGTGAACGAGGCAGAAGCCCGTGATGTAATCTTAAAAACCAGCCTGCCCTACCTTGACGTCATTCCTTCGCATATAGATCTTGTGGGCGCTGAAATAGAAATGATCAATTATCCCAACCGGGAGTCAGTGTTAAAGAAAATCCTTGCACCCATAAAAGATGAATATGATTTTATTGTAATAGACTGCTCTCCTTCACTTGGGTTGATTACCGTAAATGCATTAACCGCTGCAGATAGTGTTGTAGTACCGGTGCAAACCGAATTTTTTGCAC